>CAJOJG010000017.1 GCA_905234655.1 uncultured Bacteroidales bacterium | reverse complement strand
GACAAGAAAGAGGACGAACTCGTTACGATGTACGACAAGTGGCTTTTTGCCCTGAAAAACCTGTCCAAATTGTTGGAACGCCCGAAAGAGTTGCAGGAATGTGTATTCAAGAAACTCTTTGAACAGGCGGAGATAGCGATGCTCGACGACAAGGAATATTCCGACTACGAAGAGAGCCTTCACAACCTTTGGGACATCACAAACGCCATGACCGACGCCGAGAAGAAAGGATTCGGAAAAGGGATGGCCGAGGGCGCAAAGCAACAAGCCATCGCCACTGCCCTACAAATGAAAGCCGACGGCCTGCCGGTTGCAACTATTGCCAAATACACAAACCTTTCGCCTGATGAGGTCGCAAAACTTTAATTCCTGAACAAAAATTTTCCCTCGCATTTTTTGAAAGAAGTGCGGTGCTGGCGGCGAAAAACAATTGCACCTACGAGAAGATGATGGAACAGTTGGTGTATCAATACGACTGTTACCATTTCAGCGAAAACTCGCCTGCGATGTTCAATCCTACAAGAATCTTGAATGCGCTTGCCGAAGGCAAACTCAACAACCATTGGTTTGGCACGGCGACTTCGTCGTACATTATCGACCACCTGAAACGCCACAACGCCGACATCAAGAATCTTGTGCCGAAGACATTGTTCGCCGACGATTTCGACGTGTCGCCCGAAGGCTACGACAGCCTCTGGCCGATTCTCTATCAGGCTGGCTACCTGACAATCAAGGATTTCGACCCTCAATGGAATACTTATGTCTTGGACTATCCCAACAACGAAGTCCGCGTGGGAATGATGCAGAATATGATGAAATATTATTTCCCGATAAATATTTCATCAGGCAAAAATGTCGATGAAACAGTTTTATGCGGCATTGTACAGCCTTCAGATTGACGAGGCCATGGCTTACCTCAGAGACTATTTGTCCACAATCCCCAACGTCCTCAACAATAAAGAGGAAAAGCATTTTCAGACAATCATTTACGTGATGTTCACGTGGCTCGGGTTCTACACCGAAGTAGAGGTCAACACTGCCGTCGGGCGCACCGACATTGTTATCAAAAACGAAAAAAACATCTTTGTCCTCGAACTCAAAGTGGATGGCACGGCAGAGGATGCGTTGGCGCAAATCAACTCTAAAAACTATGCCATTCCATACAAATACGACGGCCGCGAAGTCGTCAAAATCGGTGTCAACATCTCGCGCCTTTGAATAGCGCCGCCGTGCGATTTGGTTTTGGGCGGATTTTACGGATTTGTCGTATTTCAGTTCGATTACGTAGATTGTTTTTGGCATCGTAAGCACCAAATCACATTTGCCGACGGCGGTCTCGCGGTTTGCCATGATGTCCGCGCCGACAGATGTCAACACCGTGTAAAGTATTGCGTGATAATGTTTTTCGTTCATATTGTTGAGCGAAAACGGAAAATCGTCAAAAAACACCTCCAAATGTTCCATAAACACCTTCAAATTGTCGTCCTTTGAAAAGTCGATGAACGCCTTTTTAATCGGCACGGTGTCCTGAAATTTGAACGAATATTGGTTGAAAACCCACGCCGTCGAAGTCTTGATTTCGCCGTTTGGGTAGCCGAGGACGTATGTGTTGTATTCGGGGTCGTAATCCTTGTTTAATCAAATTTTTCAGTCTGACACCATTGTCCTTGTCGGCTTTTTTAAGACCGAAGATTTCCTCGTTGTCAGAAAGCAAACTGTTGATAATTTCGTTGATGCTTTTTTCCGTAACGTTTTTCGCGCTGGCAAACGACAACTTGATGACGGGATATTTTGTCCATTCGGTCTCCAAACCCTCGATTTTAAGGCCTTTGAACATATCCTTCCTGCCGTTGAAATACGCTTCCAACGTGCTGCACAGCATCGACTTGCCGAACCGCCTCGGCCTCGACAAAAAGGCATAACGCAATTCGTGTGTCATTTTGAAAACCATTTCAGTCTTGTCTACGTAGAGATAACCGCCATCTCTTACAACATTAAACGACTGAGTATCAACCGGGTATCTGCGAGTTTCCATTTCAATCAAAGTTTTTATTCCCTGCAAATATAGCGATTATTTATCAATTTCCGAAAAAAATAAGCACGAAACCTTCGTTAAATCAGATTTCGTGCTTTTCGTGCTTTTCGTAGTTAAAATTACCTTACCAAAATTTTCCTGTTTACCACCATGCCGCCGATTTTCATGGACACGATGTAAAGACCTGATTTTAAGCCGCTCAAATTCAAATCGAAGTTTGAATCCATGATGTTTTTGACGGTTTTTACAAGGCTGCCGCTGACGGAGTAGAGCGCGACCTCGTTGATGTTGCCGTCGGCGGAAATGCGGCAATAACCGCTCGTGGGGTTCGGGTAGATTTTCAGGTCAAAATTCTGCGGAATGACCTCGGCGACGGGCGTGGTGATGTCGGGACGGACATCGGAGGCGTTGTTGGAGAAAATCATCGTCTCGCCCGGGTTGAAGGTGATTGTCGCGCTGCCGCCCGAAACCTCCACCTCGCCGCCGCCAGCAATGTTGAACCACTTGCCGTCGGCGGGGAATTTGATGTCCGCCGTCTTGGACGTTACGTCAAAATTGGTCGCGAAAATCAGCGAGTTGCCGTCCAAAGTGCGCGTTACGGTCTTCATCAAAGTTGACGTGCTGGCGGTAGCAGTGCCGTTTTTCATGATGTCGCTGTTGAGGCGCAGGCTGTCCATGAAAGCGTAAAAACCGTAGAGCGATTCGCGGAGTTGGTTTTTGGAGTCTGACGGGTCGGTGAAATACGTCGGGACAGGCTTTTTGGCGGTGCGGTAGTCGTCGGCGATTTTGCCAGACGCGCCGTCGTAATTGATTGAATATTCGTACCCTAACTCGCCAAACTGCCAAATCATTTTCGGCCCGGGAATCGACAGCAAAATCGCCGCCGCGCCTTTCATGCGGTTAATCGCCGTCGCAAAATCCTTGGCTGAATAGCCGCCGGCTGAATTGCCATATTCCAACGCCTTGAACATCATGCGCTCCTCGTCGTGAGATTCGGCGTAGGCAACGAGGTTCTCTTTTTCAAAACCACGTTTCGAGGCAAACGCCCAGTCGGTCGAAGCGTCAGAGGAATAGCCCATCGTCGACTGGCAAAAATTGTAATTGGAGTTGCCCCAAAGCATGATGCCGTAGTTTGCGAGTTCCTTTTCCTCGCTGTTGTCGCAGAGGTGTTCGCAAATCATTACAGCATTGGATTTCAACGACTTAATCTTGTCGTAAATGCGTTCCAAAATCTTTATGCGCGAGGCATCGTATGCCGAACATTGCGCATCGGTAGTGGATTTTTTGTTAGTAAAACCTTTTGTGAAGTCGAACCTGAAACCGTCAACGTTATATTCAGTCATCCAATACGCCATAATGCTGTCTGTCAGGATTATAGTCTCCTCGCTTTCGTGGTTGAAATCATAACCCCAAGAATAAACCGTGTTGGGCGATTCGACGTTGTACCAAGGATTGTCGGCGGTAACTTTCCCCGTCGAACTGTTAAAATACAACTGCACAAACGGACTTTGACCGAAACTGTGGTTAAGCACAATGTCCTGAATTACAGCGATTCCACGGCCGTGGCACTCGTCGATGAAAGCCTTGTAGTCGTCGGGCGTGCCGTAAGCCTTGTCGGCGGCAAAGTAGAACGACGGGTTGTAGCCCCAAGAATCGTTGCCCTCAAACTCTGAAAACGGCAGCAATTCGATGGCGTTGACGCCGAGTTTTTTGAGGTAGTCGAGTTTTGCGGTAACGGCTTTTATCGAGCCTTCCGTCGTGAAATCACGGATTAATAACTCGTAGATTATCAGGTCTTTGGACTCGGCGGCGGTGAAATCTTTGTTTTTCCAGCCGTATGTTTTGCGGTTGAGCGTGAAGGTTGAAATAATGCCGTCGGCACCATATTCGGGATACGAAAGTCCCGGGTAAACCGACGGCGAAATGTATTTGTCGTTGTTTGGGTCGAGGATTTTTTCGGTGTACGGGTCGGCAATCCTAATCGTTTCATCTACAATAAATTGGTAGCCGTATTCTTTGTCGGGGTCGAGGTTGTTGACGGTGCAGAAAAAATAGTCGCCGTCCTTTTTCATGACGCTCTCGTCGGTGATGCTCCAGTTGTTGAAATCGCCGGTAACGTATGCCGACTTTTTGTTTGGCGCAAAGAGTACGAAAGTGGCTGATTTAGTGTCAGTTTTGTTGACACCGCGACGAAGGTTTTTTGGCATTTCGGCTGTCGGTGCGTCGGCTCGGACAACGCATGAGAGCGTCGCCGTGGCTGTTTCTGTGCCGTTTTTAGCCTCAAATTTCAGTGTGCTGACACCGCTTTCGGGCGCGGTGAAAGTGTAGGTGTTGCCGCTCAAATTCCCGCCGTTGCAGGTAACGGTCGCGGTTTGGTCGGAAACGGTGATTTTTACCTCGACACTCTCTCCGGCGTTGACAAAAACCGGGTTCTTGTCGGGCGAGGAGATTTTCAGGTTCAACGCGCTCGGCTCGTAGATTTGAAGGAAAATGTCCTTGCCGCCGTCGTCCTTGCCCTCTTTGTTGCCGTCGGCGGAGCGGAAAACGAGGGCGAGTTTGTCAACATTCTGCGCCTCGGCCTCGGTTAGTCCGTAAAACTCTTTCACAGACGGGATTGTGAGCGTGTAAGTATTTGTGGCAGTGCGTGTTAGTTTGCACTCGGCATTGTTGACGCTCCAGTCGTACTTTGTATGCTCCCATGCTGAGGAGCCTTTCATAATAACGCCGGTGTGGGCGTAGACGTCGCCGGTAAAGCCTTTAAGTCCGGCTGTTCCTTTGTCGGCATGGAAGGTGATTACGAGGTTCTGAGTGTTGTAAGCGGGAAACTCCGGGCTGCACTCAACAACCTGACCGCACGACAGCGACACGGCGGACAGGATTATCAATAATGTGTAAAAAAGTCTTTTCATAAGCGTTTTCAATTTCAATTGTTTTATGTTGCAATATTAAGGTTTTATTGCTTTGAAAACTAAATTTTTAGCGGGATTTTTGATTGGAAAATTGCGCAAACGATTGCGTGGGGATAATAATGACCGTGTTGTATGTCGATGAGTGATACAAAATGCACAGAATTAAATCTTTTTTTCAAAAAAAATATACAACATTCCAAAACTTTGTGTTATATTTGCAGTGTAGAAAGAGTCGCAATGTCAAATCGTTAAATAGGAAGTGATATGGAAGTAACAGTGGATAGTCTTTGGAGACAGGCACAGCATCTTAATCCTGACGAAAGAATCGCGTTGTCAAAATTGCTATTGGAAAGTGACGCTTTATCGGAAGATGAGAAGAAAAAACGCGCCGCAGAGGAAATCGATCGTTTTTTCGGCGGCTGGAGTTGCGACACTCGTTCCACCGAGGAAATAATGGCTCAGATTCGCTGCGGACGTACACAAAATTCATATCATTTGACTTAATATGGCAAAGTACAAATATCTTTTGGACACGTCGATATGTATCGAATTGCTGCGAGGAAACGAGACGGTGCGCCGTTATTGCATTGAAAACAACGGCATGTGTTGTATTTCAGAAATTACCGCAATCGAACTGTATTACGGTGCGTACAATGCGCCGCAAAAGTATCAAAAACAAGAATTGTCGAAAGCCGAATTGCTTGTAGAAACATACGAAACTATTGGCATAAAGAATATTGCCAAGGCCTTTTGTATGGAAAAAGTCCGTATGCAAAAAAATAGAAATTTGATCGAAGATTTTGATTTGCTGATAGGCATTTTGGCGAGAGAAAACAATTTGATAGTTGTTACTCACAACATGAAACACTTTTGCCGGATAGAGAATCTAATGATTGAAGACTGGACAAACATGTAATGTCGATTGGAACGACGAGAAAGGCTTTGCCCCTGAGTTTCTGTATGATAGAAGATTGCAGCATAATATCAAAATTTTTTTCAAAAAATCCCCCGAAAAAATATGCTATATTCCAAAACTTTGTGTTATATTTGCAATGCGGAGAAATCCGCAATTGATTTCTACAAAAAGGCGGCTGCACAAAACTATGCTCCTGCCATTGAGAAATTACAAAAGTTAGCCCAAGCACAGTCAACCACTATCAATCTGTTATCGCCAACATCCTCAACTACAACTAATTATAGACTAAGAGCCGGGATAAAGTCTTCCTCTCGAATTACAAGTGTAAATGTCTCTGTAAACAGTCCACGAGGCATCGATGCTGTCGTGGGTGATGGATATGATTTCACGTTGGACATCAATTCGATTGTGAACAAAATCCGCAACGCATCAGGCAGTTTTTATGAAAAACTTACGTCGGCACTCGGCAATAGGCTCGCCACGTCTGCCGACGTAAGTTATTCCCAAAATTCAATCAGTTTTTCCGCTCGGACGGGTAGGGCAGTGGTCGCAGTCGTGGCGGAGGTGGTGCATAGATAGTTTTTTTACTTCAACTCCCACACTTGCGGGGTCTTTTTCGGGACAGACAGAGCGTTTTGGAGCGGGGTGGTGTTGCCGGTGAGGATGTTCTTCATCGACTTTATGCCGCCAAGACATTCTTGGAAACGGCTGAGGTCGAGCGACTTGTCGGTGTCGGAATTGTTGATGGCGACCATTACCTTGTCGTTGCCATTAATGCGGAAATAGACATATACGCCGTCTTGCGGGACAAAGTGGGTGAGCTTGCCGGAGAAAGCGGACGACGATTTGCGGAAGTTGGCGAGGGTCGAGATGAAGGAGAGCATGTCCTTCTCGTCGGCGGAAAGTCCGGCTCCTGTGAAAGCGTTTTTCGTGTCGCCTTGCCAACCGCCGTACATGTTTTTGCGCTTAAAGCCGTCGCCGGGTTTCTCGCTTTCGTAGAGAACCTCGCTGCCATAATACAGGCACGGGATGCCGCGTGTGGTGAGTACGATGGTGTATATCATCTTCAACTTGTCGATGTCGTGGATGTCGGTGTAGATGCGGTTGATGTCGTGGTTGTCGATGAATACTACATTTTTCTCGGGGTACGGTTGCAGATAGTCGGAGACAAAATTTTGATAGACCCTCAGGATGCCCGTGTCCCAGCCGTTTTGCTCCTGAAAACCTTTGTTGAGCGCGAATGTAAGCGGGAAGTCCGTGACGTGGTCGAGGCCGGAGGTGAAACCGTCAAGATTCTTGACACCGGCGGCGTAGTA
Organism: uncultured Bacteroidales bacterium; assembly: GCA_905234655.1. GTDB lineage: Bacteria > Bacteroidota > Bacteroidia > Bacteroidales > UBA3824 > UBA3824. The sequence goes on along the minus strand of CAJOJG010000017.1, from coordinate 95,585 downwards.
GGTCGTGAAGGGGTTGTCGTTGAGCCAGCACTCGCCAAGCAACGAAAAATTGGGGAACTCCTCGTGCATGCGGTCGCACCATTTGCGCATCGCGTACTTGTCGTTGTAGGGGTAAGTGTCCATGCGGATTCCGTCGAGGCCAAGGTATTCAGCCCACCAAATCGAGTTTTGGATGAGGTAGGTCATCATCATCTCGTTGTTTTGGTTGATGTCGGGCATCGTGCGGTCAAACCATCCGTTGAGCATGTATTTCAGGTCGTCCTTTGACGCGTGGGGATCGAAACAGATAGTGCCGCGATAGTTGGAGGTGGTGTACTTGTCCCAAAAATGGAACCATGTGGAATCCGGCACGTCCTTGTAGATGAAGTTGTTGGAGCCGCAATGGTTGAACACCATGTCCATTATGAGTTTGATTCCGTTTTGGTGGAGGCGGTCGGCGAGGGCTTTGTAGTCGGCGTTTGAGCCAAAGCGCGCGTCAACCTTGTAGAAGTCGGTAATCGCGTAGCCGTGGTACGAGTAGGCGGGCATGTTGTTTTCGAGCAATGGATTGATCCACAGCGCGGTAACGCCAAGTTTCTTGAAATAATCGACATTGTCGGAGATGCCTTTGAGGTCGCCGCCGTGCCTGCCGTTAGGGTCGGTGTTGTCGGCCTTTTCGAGGTAGCCGGCTACATTGTCGTTGCTCGGGTCGCCGTTAGCGAAACGGTCGGGCATGAGCATGTAAATCAGGTCTTTGTCCGAAAAACCGTAGCTGCGTGAGGTGCGGCTCTTAATTTCGTATGAAATTTTCTGGTGGTTCTTTTTCTTAGTGGAGTCTTGAAGCGTGATTTCAAAACTTCCCGTTCCGTTAATCTTCATGTTGAGGAACAGGTAGTTTGGATTCTGGACTCGCTGCTCGCTGCTGAGGGTAGCCGCCGGAGTGTTTACGGAGGCCTTGTAGCGGCTGATGTTTTCGCCGTGGATTAGGAGTTGGAGGTTATTGTCCTTAAAGCCCGAATACCAAAATTCGGGCTGGACAGTCAGATTTTGGGCGGAAGCGCCGAGTGCCGATGCCAAAACCATTGCCGTTAAAAATTTCAGTTTCATAATGTCTTTTGTGTTTAGGATTTTATGGCGCAAAGATATGTTATTGTCGCGCTAAACTGATGATTTTTAACGGCAAAAGTGACATTAAAAAAACGCAAACGATTGCAATCTCCAAACTTTAGTCATTAATCTCTCCTCTCTAAATCTTTCCTCTTTCCTCAATTCCTCTGATGCAGCCCGCACTCCCTGTGTTCGGGGTTTTCCCACCACCATCGGCCGGAGCGGATGTCCTCGCCCTCTTTTACGGCGCGGGTGCATGGTTGGCAGCCGATTGACGGAAAACCTTTGTCGTGGAGTTTATTGTATGGGACATGGTTATCCTTTACAAAACGCTTGACATCTTCCTCGCTCCAGTCAATCAGCGGGTTGAGTTTTATGATGTCGTCGTCCTTGTCGTACTCTACGAGTTGCATGTTCTTCCGCGTCACGGACTGGCTGCGGCGAAGCCCCGTCACCCAAACTTTCAAGCCTTTGAGCGCGCGTTTCAGGGGTTCGATTTTGCGGATTTGGCAGCAGAGGTGGCGTTTCTCGATGCTTTCGTAGAAGAGGTTGATGCCGTTTTCCGTGACCATTTCCTCGACCTTCTTGTAGTCGGGGAAGTAGACTTGGAGTTTAATCCCGTAGCGCATGTTTGTGTTGTCGATGAGCGAGTAAGTCTCCGGGAAAAACCTGCCGGTGTCGAGGGTGAAGATTTTGGCGGTTTTGTCGATTTGGCAGATGATGTGGGTCAGTACCTGGTCCTCGTAGCTAAGCGACGACGAGAGTCCGATTTCGCCCTTGTATTCCTGCAAAAAGTACGTCAAGACTTCCTCTGCGGTCGAGTTTGAAAAGCGTTCGTTAAGTTGTTCGATGAGTCCTTCCATGGCTTATACAATCATTCCCGCTCCTACGGTTTCGAATGTGAACGGATCGACGAACACGAGCGAGCCCGTCACTTTGTTCTTCTTGTAGCTTTCATACACGAGTTCGCCGGCGGTCTTGAGCGTCACACGTGCGATGTCGTTAAGTTGGAGTTCCGAGGCGCCTTCGATTTTCTCCTGGGTCGATATGTCGGTCTTGTGGAGTATTTCGGTGAAAAGTCCCTGGATTTCCTGTGTCGCGTGGCGGACGATGTATTTCTTTCGGAGTTGCATCGGCGATGGGTTGAACCAGCAGATGTCGAGCGTGAACTCCTTGCCGACCGATGGAATGTTGGCATTGTCCCCGACGAGGTAGTCGCCGCGCGAGATGTCGATGTCGTCCGCGAGCGTTATGTCCACGGATTCGCCTTCCTGGGCTTGTGGGAGTTCCTGCTTGCCGTTGTAGATGCCCTTGACGGTCGAAGTTAGGCCGGAGAGCAGGATTTTTATCTTGTCGCCAACCTTCACTGTCCCTTGCGCAATGCGCCCGGCGTAGCCACGGAAGTCGGCGAATTTGTCTGAAATCGGCCTTACGACGTACTGCACGGCCATGCGGAAGTCGCCGGAAGTCTGGTTCTTTATTTCCACATTTTCGAGGAACTCAAGCAGCGGGCTGCCGGTGTACCATGTTATGTTCTCGGAGCGGTTGACGACATTGTCGCCGTTCTTCGCGCTGATTGGAATGAAGTCGGTCTCGGGAATGTCAAGGTGTTTTGACATTTCCTTGTAGTCGGCGATGATTTTGTTGAACACGTCCTGCGAGTAGTCCACCAAGTCCATCTTATTGACACATACCACGATACGCGAAATGCCGAGGAGTGTGGCGATGTAGGAGTGGCGTATGGTCTGTTCCATAACGCCGTGGCGTGCGTCGATGAGGATTATGGCGAGGTCGGCGGTCGACGCGCCAGTCACCATGTTTCGTGTGTACTGTATGTGGCCTGGCGTGTCGGCAATGATGAATTTGCGCTTTGGAGTGGCGAAGTACCTGTACGCCACGTCGATTGTGATGCCCTGCTCGCGCTCGGCCTTCAGACCGTCGGTCAGGAGGGCGAGGTTGACGTCCTCATTGCCACGGCTCTTGGAAGCGGTCTCCACGGCTTCGAGCTGGTCTTCAAAAATTGATTTTGAATCGTACAGAAGTCGTCCGATAAGTGTCGATTTGCCATCGTCCACGCTTCCCGCAGTGGTGAAGCGCAGAAGTTTCATATCTAAATATCCGTTTGCCATTTTTTTACTTGGAAATTAAGAATTGAAAATTGAGAGTTTCCCATTTTCAATTTCTAAAAATACCCATTGATTTTTCGGTCTTCCATCGCGGTCTCGCTGCGCTTGTCGTCTGCGCGCCCGCCGCGCTCTGTCACGCGTGTCGCTGCGGTCTCTGCGATTATGTCCTCGATTGTGTGAGCCTTGGACAGCGTCAGGCCAGTGCAGGTAATGTCGCCGATTGTGCGGCAGCGTACCTCTTTCTCGACGACTTCTTCCTCGGGGCGTCGTTTGATGCAGTCCTCGGCGGCGAGCCACTGGCCGTCGCGGAAGAAACATTTGCGCGTGTGGGTGTAGTAGAGGCTCGGAAGTTCGATGTTCTCCTTATATATGTACTGCCAAACGTCCATCTCCGTCCAGTTCGATATTGGGAACACGCGGAAATGCTCGCCCATGTTCTTGCGGCCGTTGAAGATGTTCCATAGTTCGGGGCGTTGGTTCTTTGGGTTCCACTGTCCAAACTCGTCGCGGTGGGAGAATATGCGCTCCTTTGCGCGGGCTTTTTCCTCGTCGCGGCGCGCGCCGCCTATGCAGGCGTCAAACTTGTATTTTTCGATCGTGTCGAGTAACGTGGTGGTCTGCAAGGCGTTGCGCGATGCGTTATAGCCGGTTTCCTCCTTGACGCGGCCGGTGTCGATGCTCTCCTGGACGGAGCCGACGATGAGTTGTGCGCCGAGTTTTTCGACGAGCGCGTCACGGTATTCGATTGTCTCCTTGAAGTTATGCCCGGTGTCGATGTGGACGAGCGGAAAAGGCAGTTTGGCCGGGTAAAACGCCTTGTATGCCAAGTGAGTAACCACTATTGAATCCTTGCCGCCGGAAAATAGGATGGCGGGTTTTTGGAACTGCGCAGCCACTTCGCGCAGTATGTAGATCGATTCGGCTTCTAATTCGTTTAAGTGTGTCATCGTGGATTATGGTTTTCTTGGTGCAAAGTTGATGATTTTTCTTAAAAGCCAGCGTATTCAAACGGTGCAACATTGCATTTTTTATAATGAGAAAGTCCATTTTCGATTGTGCAAAATTTTGTATATTTGCGCAAAACTTTTCCACACTATGAAAACTTCCTCGCTCCTGACGCTCGTCCGCTATAAGAATCTGATAATGATGGCGGTGATGCTTTTTATGATAAAATTTTGCGTCGTTGACCCGATAATCCGCGTGTTCAACCTGACGCCCACTTTCACGTACTTGGATTTTGCCGTGTTGACTGTCGGTCAGTTGCTCGTGGCGGCCGGCGGGTATATCGTCAACGACTATTTTGACATGAAGGCTGACAAGGTCAACCGCCCCGATTCAAGGATTGTCGGTCAGGAGGTTTCGCGTGGGACTGCCACGACTTACCACCTTTGGATGAGCGTCGCGGGGTGCATACTCGGGCTGCTCGTTTCGATGAGGATTGGATTTTGGCAACTTGGGCTGCTCTTTCCGTTCGAGGTCGGGATGCTGTGGTTCTACTCGTCGGCGTATAAGGGCATGTTCCTGGTCGGCAATCTTGTCGTCGCGTTCTTGGTGGCGACTTTGCCGTTCCTTCCGTCGCTGTACGAGTACCGTGGGCTTATCGCGGTGGACGACCCGAGCATCGCGGCCGGGGTTTTTGACCCGGCGGTGCTGATATATTGGAGCGTCGGGTATGCGGCGTTTGCGTTCTTGATGACTTTGATACGCGAGATTATAAAGGACATGGAGGACATCGAGGGCGACATCGAGCAGGGGTGCAGCACGATGCCGATTGTCATTGGGCAGACGGCGACTAAGATTGTTGTCGCTGTGCTGATAGCCGTCACGATGGTCGGGCTTTATTTTGCTTATTCCAACTTCCTCGGCCACGACTTGAAGTCCGGCATTTATCTCGGCGTTGCGGTCGCCTTGCCGATGGTTTTCCTTTTGGTGAAGGTCTTGATGATTAAGGTCAAGAGCGACTGCCATTTTTGCAGCACCGTCGCGAAAGTCATCATGGCACTCGGCATGTTGTACCTGCTGATCGTGTGGTATAACTTCACGTTCTTCAAGACTGACGCGGTGTTGGAATAGGGGTTCTGATTACAACAACTCGTCCCTTGACGCATCCATCCTGACGAAGATGAACAGCAGGATTGTGAATGACCAGAGCGAGCTGCCGCCGTAGCTGAAGAAGGGGAGCGGGATGCCGATGACCGGCACAAGGCCGATGGTCATGCCGACATTAATGCCGACGTGGAAGAACAGAATCGAGGCGACACAGTATCCGTATATTCTCGCGAAAGCCGAGCGTTGTTTGTCGGCGAGGAATATGATTCTGATAATCAGGGTTATGAACATCAGGATGACAAAAGTAGAGCCGACGAAGCCCCATTCCTCGCCGACGGTGCAGAATATGAAGTCCGTCGCCTGCTCGGGCACAAAATTGAACTTCGTCTGTGTGCCTTGTAGATAGCCCTTGCCCCATAGACCGCCCGAGCCGATGGCGATCTTACTCTGTTCGACATTATAGCCAGTGCCTTTCGGGTCTATTTCCAGACCGAGGAACACGCGGATAAGCGTCTGCTGGTGGTCGGTCATTATATTGTTGAACACGAAATCCACCGAGAACACCACTGCGAAAAATCCTATCAGCCCGAGCCACACGAATGTCGCCGTCCAGACCCTCTTTAAGAAACTGTAGACCACGACCCCCGGCAACAGCAACATGCACGCGCCGACGATGAGGATATGCCATTCGTAGTGGTCGTCAAGGAGGAAGTGGTTAATAACCCAAAACAGCCCCGTCGCAGCCGCGACCGCGCCCCACGCTATCAGGACTTCGATTATCGAGCGTCCGAAGGCCAAGTACCACACGCCCGCGATGATTGTTAACCCGGCCATGACGGCGACGAGGGGATATTGGAGAGTGGAGACGAAAACCGCGATGCCCATGACCACGAGCCACAGGAATATGCTCGACAGGCCTTCCCGGTAGAACACGAAAATCATGCTGAAATATACCAACACCGAACCCATGTCGGGCTGTAGAAGGATAAGTCCTGCTGGGAGCGCGATAATGCCGATTGCCATGAAAAGGTTGGCGGGTTTCTTGATGTCGAAGTTATAGGCAGACATGAGTTTTGACATCGCCAGTGCGGTTGCAAACTTGGCGAACTCGGATGGCTGTATGCGTATCGGGCCAATCTCGAACCATGACTTTGCGCCGTGGCTCGAGATACCCACCACAAGCACGCTCGTCAGTATCAGAATCATCGCCCCGTATATGAAATACGACAGCACCGAATACAGCCTGAAATTGGACGCCATGATAAGCACTACGATGACATACGACACGCCAATCCAAATCAACTGTTTGCCGTACCTCATGCTAAAGTCGAAAATGCTGTCGTGGCTGTCGTCGTAACATGCCGCATAGATATTAAACCACCCCATGAACAGCAGGGCGGTGTATAATACCATTATTATCCAGTCAAGCGAAAAAAATACGCTCTGTCCGCGTTCCTTCATCTTTCAATCATTTTTCAATTTTTCAACTTCCTCTTTCCTCTCTCCTCTCTCCTCATTCCTCTCTCCTGTCTACTTCATCTGCGCGTCGATGTCGAGCAGGTTTGCCTTGCAGATTCGCTCCTCGACATCCTTGCGGGTGACGGTGTCCTTGAGGTATTTTTCAATCATAAGTCCGGCGATCGGCGCGGCGTATGTCGCTCCGAAACCGCCATTTTCGACGTAGACTGCGATTGCGATTTTGGGATTGTCGCGCGGCGCAAAAGCCTCGAAAATCGAGTGATCCTTGCCGTGGGGGTTTTGGGCGGTGCCGGTCTTTCCGCAAACTTCCACTCCGCTGACCCTCGCCGAGCGTCCCGTGCCCATCTCGCAAACCTGGTACATGCCCTGGATTACGGTCTCGAAATAATCTTTCTCGATGCCGGTGTCGTGCTTTTCGTAGAATCGCTTGTCAATGTCGCCGCTCTCTACCTTCTTCACGATGTGGGGAATGTAATAGTAGCCACGGTTGGCGATTGTGGCGCAGGCGTTACAAATCTGGAACGGCGTAAAGCCCAGTTCGCCTTGCCCGATGCTCAACGAAATAATGGTGTACGCGCTCCAGTGGCCTTCGCCGTAGAATTTGTTGTAATAGTTCTTGGAATACAGGATTCCGCCGGATTCCTGGTTGAGGTCGCTGCCGAGTTTTGTGCCAAGTCCGAAAGACTGGACTCTCCGCCGCCAGTTGGAATATGCGGAGTCGGCGCGTTTGTATTTTGGGTCGCCGATTATCTTCGTGAACTCGTGGCAGTAGTACGCATTGCATGAGTGCTGAATCGAACTTACAAGATCCAGCGAGCCGCCGTGGTGGCATTTGACGACGTGGCTGCCGAGCCTGAAGCCGCCGTTGCACGGGAAGGATGATGTCTGGTTGATGACGCCTTCCTGAAGTCCGATGAGCGCGTTTATGGTCTTGAAAGTCGAGCCAGGCGGGTAACATGCCATGAGAGCGCGGTTGTACATCGGCTTGTACGGGTCGGTGATGAGTTTTGGATAGTTAATCGCCATGTCGCTGCCCACGAGCAGGTTAGGGTCGTAGCCGGGCGACGAGACGAGGGCGAGGATTTCGCCGGTTGCCGGTTCGATGGCGACGATACTGCCCACTTTATTCTGCATGAGTTTTTCGCCGTAGAGTTGGAGGTCGATGTCGAGTGTCGAGGTCACGTTAAGTCCCACGACAGCCGCCGTGTCATATTCGCCGTCTTTATAACTGCCTTGTACTCTGTTCTTTACGTCAACGATATAAATCTTCAGTCCTTTTTGTCCACGGAGTTGTTCCTCGTATGACTTTTCGATGCCCGCGACGCCAATATAGTCGCCCGGCTTGTAGTAAGGATGGGCTTCGATGTATTTTGGGTCGGCTTCGCGGACATATCCCAACACCTGGGCCGCCGCGTTGTATTCGTATTTGCGGGCTGTGCGCTTTTGGAGTTCAAAGCCGGGGAACTTGTACAGTTTTTCTTGCAGGTACGAGTAGCGGTGTTTGGGTATCTGTTTGAAAATCACACTCTCCTTGTACCGTGCGTGCGTGATTGCCTTCCTAAATTCTGCCTTAAAACTCTCTACGCTTGTGCCGAGAATTTCGCACAAGTCGGCTGTGTCGAACTCCGGGACGCGGTTAGGCGTCGCCAGGAGGTCGTATGACGACTCGTTGTAGACCAGGAGTTTGCCGTTGCGGTCAAAAACCAGTCCCCTCGCCGGATAGTCGACAACCTTCCTGAACACGTTACTTTCGGCGGATAGTTTATAACTCATGTCCAAAACCTGTATCGTGAACAGTTTGTAGATGTATATCAAGGCTATCACGCCAAAGATGAACGATATGATATATTTCCTGTTTGAATACATGAATAGAGTTTTTTTGTCGCTTCGCGAGAAATCTTACAAGTTAATCCACTGCTCCCAGAATGTCGGGTATGACTTAGCCACGGATTCTGCCTGTTCGATTGTGATGGGTGCGGAGGCCGTCAGCGCGCAGACTGCCAACGCCATTGCCATACGGTGGTCATTGTGCGAGGAGACTGTGGCGTTGCCGTGGATTTCGCCGCCGGTAACGAACATTGTGTTTTTCTTTGACGTTATGTCAACTGCTATGCCAAGTTTTTTGAACTCGTCATTTATCGCCTGTGCGCGGTTACTCTCCTTGTATATAAGGCGGTCAGTGCCAGTTATCTCGCTCGTACCGTCACAGTTAGCCGCCAAAGCCGCGATTACGGGGAAAAGGTCGGGCGAGTCCGTCGCGTCAAACTTGAACGCCTTGAGTTTGTCATGGCTTATGGTCACAGTGTCGCCGTCGATTTCGGTGCCCGCGCCGCAGTCTTTCAGGATGTTGAGGATTGCCTTGTCAGCCTGGAGCGAGTCGGGGTTAAGCCCGTGGACTGTTGCCTTGCCAGCGATTGCTCCGGCTGCAAGGTGCGCCGCCGCGCTGCTCCAGTCGCCTTCCACGGTGTATTCGCAGCCGTCGTAGCGCCTTATTGGCTCGACGTATATGTCCTTGAAGTCGAGGTTCCTAATCCGTCCGCCGAATTTTTTTACAATGTCGAGCGTCATTTCGATGTATGGTTTGCTGTTGACGGCGGAGAGGATGATGTGGGAGCTGCGGTGGGCGAGTGGCAGTGCAATGAGCAAACCTGACAGGAACTGGGAACTTTTGCCGGCGTCGACGGTGACTTCGCCGCCGGTCAGGAATCCTTCTGTGTGCACCGGTGCGCATCGGTCTGTGAGTGTGACCGTAACGCCCAACTCCTTCATCGGCGCGGCCATTTCGTCGACTGGGCGTTTGAGGAGCGTGCCGCTGCCGGTGATGGTCAAGCCGGTCCGCAGCCTCGAACATATTGGCGTGTAGAGCCTTAGCCCCAATCCAGCCTCGCCGACATTGATTACGTCGGAAATGCGGTTGTGGACTTGGCGGATTTCGACGCGGTCTTTGTACTCGTCGACGACGCAGCCCAAAGCCTTCGCCACGCCAAGACCGGCGCGGGAGTCGTTGCTGAAGTCGGGGTTGTAGATTGTGGTCTTGCCGTCGGCGAGCGTCGCGATGGCTATCGCCCTTTGCATGTAACTTTTTGAGGGCGGTATTGTGATTTCGGCATTATACGCCGAAGGTGTTAACGATTTGTTCATAGAGTTTCGTTGCTGCTTGGTGTTTGTTGAGGTTTTCTACGTTCACAATTCCGTATGCGCAGTCGGCGTACAGCGGCATGCGTTCCTGTAGCATCTGGCGTGCGACTTCGAGTTTGTTTTCGCATTGAAGTAGCGGTCTGTTGGTCGTGTCAAGTCCGTCTATGCAGTAGTCCGCCGATGCGTGCATCCACAGTGTCACGAAGTTTTGGCGGAGTGTCTCGCGGTTTTGAGGCTGCTTGACAGTGCCGCCGCCGCACGAGAGGATTATGTCGACTTCGTCCGCATACTCGTCGAGGAGCGCGGATTCTATCTCGCGGAAGTATTCTTCGCCCTTTGTGGCAAATATTTCCGCAATCTTCATGCCCTCGCGTTTTTCGATTTCGTGATCCATGTCGAAAAAGCGGTAGTTGAGCCTGTTGGCGAGTTCGCGCCCTGCCGTTGTCTTTCCGACGCCCATGAATCCCACGAGCGCGATGCGCCCCTGGTAGTCGAGGTGATAGTCGTCGAGCGCGTCGTACATCACTTTTGGGTCGATGTCGTTGCCTGTGAAGGTCTTGAAGGCCGGCACGGCTTGGTTAACGAGCCAGTTGCGCCCGGAGAGGAACTGGAAGCCTTTCTGTTTGGAGGGCTGCTCGAAGATGGAGTTCTTATAGTTGGCGTCGAGGACGAGGTGGTCCGCACCCAGTGTCGTCGGTTCAAATACCTTTGCACCGGCGGGCAGAGCCTGGACGATAATCGGATAGTTATGGATTCTCTCGGCAATCCTTTCGAGTGTCGTAGTCTCGACGTTGTGGCGGTTGCGGATTGACTTGAGCGCGTGGCCGTTGCGGGCGGCGACTGTCACCTCGAGCCCGAGGTTCTTTCCGGCAATGATGACCGCGTGGGCCGCGCCGCCGGAGCCGATGACGAGCATCTTTCCGCGCGAGAGGTATTCGGGGTGCTGTTTGAGTGTCAGTTCGACGCCGGTGATGTCCGTATTGTCGCCGACGAGGAGTCCGTCGCGGCGGAAGACACAGTTGACCGCGTCGGCTTTCTTGGCGTTTTCGGTCAGGGAGTCGAGCAGCGGTATGATTTCGTTCTTAAAGGGCGCGGTGACGTTCATTCCCTTGATGTCGAGAGCCTTGAAGGCCTCCATGGCTTCTGCTGCGGATTCGGCGGTGAGGCGTGTGTATCTCATCGGGGTTCCTGAAGCCTGTGCTGCGGCGTTCATAAGTACCGGGCTCAGGCTGTGGAGCACGGGGTTGCCGGTTACGGCCATTAAGTCTGGTGTCATTTTTGTGCAATTATTTCGTTGTGGTATTCGGCCAGGCGTTGTATAGGCCGTTGGATAATGGAGTATATGGTCAGTCCGTGGAGCCTTGCCGCGTCTTTGAGGATTTCCGAGAATGTCGATGCGATGGAGCCGACGAATCCTATGCCGTAGTTCTTGGGGCGGTTAAGTCGGATGATGTTCCGGTTAAAGAACAGGTCGAACTCCGTCAGCACGAGGTTCCTGAAGATGTTGTCGCTGATATGGTCGCTGATGAACGGGACCAGGCTCGCCAAGAATTGGGACGGGCTGTCGCTTCGGTACACGCCGTATATGATGTCGTCGTAGTTCATCATGCACTCGCGCTCGAACATCTGCCGGTACGAGTCGGCGATTTCGTGTTTGTAGATTGCGTTGACGAGCCTCTTGCTGATGCTTGCGCCGCTGCCTTCGTCGCCGAGTATGTATCCCATCGGCGGAATGTGTTCGGTAATCTCGCCGTCGACGTACACGCCGGAGTTACACCCCGTGCCGAGTATCGCGGCGATGCCGGCGTCGGTCTTGAATATTGCACGTCCCGCCGCGACGAGGTCGCTGTGGGTTTCTATTTCGGCTTTTGGGAAGATGGCGGCGAGCGTCTTAGTCACTTTTTCCGAAGCGTCTCCGCCTATGCAACCTGCGCCGTAGAAGTATATGTGGTCAATGTTGTCCACGGCGATATTGCCGTACATCGCGTTGGTTATTGCCGATTCGATGTTTTTTTCGCCGGAGTGTATGGGGTTGAAGCCATCGCCGGAGAATACCGTGGCGTTAGAGCCGTCGGATATTGCCCAGTCGCATTTTGTCGATCCGCAGTCTGCTATGAGGAACATGTTTTTGCGCGTTTTTTGTTGTTTTTTCGGCTACTAAATTACAACTGTTTTTTGTAATGTGCAAATAAAATTTTACTTATGAAATTCTCAGCCCCATGATTGTTATGTCGTCGCGCTGGTCGACGCCGTCCATGAAGCCGTCGAGTGCTTGTTCAAATTTTGATTTTTGACCTTGCATGTCGAGCGCGCTGTTAAGTTCGATTGTCTTTACGAACCTCACGCGCCCGAACCGTTTGCGCTCCTTGTTGTTCTGGTCGATTATTCCGTCGGAGGTCATGTATATTATGTCGCCTTGCTGCGCCTTCACATGGTGGGGCGTGAAGGTCTTGTCCTTTATGTTGTTGAAGCCGCCGATGGACATTCGGTCTGCGGCTATCGTGTCGACTTTCTGCTGGATTGTCATGTAGTGGTAGAGCGAGTTTTTCGCGCCGGCGTAGACGATGTTCCTGAAATGTCCGTCCTCGTCCTGGTCAAACCTGCATATCGCCATGTCGAGGCCGTCGTCGTTGTTATTGTCGGCCTGGTTAAGCGCGTTGACGATTTCCTTGTCGAGCGCGGAGAGAATCAGGTCGGGCTCGTACAGTTTGTTGCGGATGATGATGTCGTTGAGGAGGATGTTGCTTATGAGGGACATGAATGCGCCCGGCACGCCGTGGCCTGTGCAGTCGATGACGGCGGCGAAGATTTTTTCGGGTTTTGAGCGGTCGCTGCCTATTGTCTTGAACCAGTAGAAGTCGCCGCTGACGATGTCTTTCGGGCGGAATATTATCATGGCGTTGAAGTACTGGTTTATGAACTGCTCGTGGGCAAGGATTGCGTCCTGGATTGTCTTTGCGTAACGTATCGAGCCGTTAATCGCGTTGTTCTTTATTTGGAGTTGCTGGTAGTCTTTTGCTTTTTCGAGCGCGATGCTCAGGTATGACGTTATCATTCGGAGGTTGGCGCGGTCGGAGGACGTGTACTTGTTCTGCGCGAGACAGCCTATCGTGAGTATTCCGGTTGGCTTGGAGGCTTCGCGGACTGGCAGGACGAACAGTGTGCCGAAAGGTTGTCCGTCGGCATTGCGGAACTTCGACAGGGCGGTGGCTTCGTCGCCGGAGTATGAGTCTTCGTTTGAGTTATAGCACATGGCCTCTGTCGTCTCGCTGTCGATGGGGACTTCCGTCGGCTCCTGCCTGTGGCCGTCGAGGTATATGTCGTTAAATTCAAGCATGTTTTTGCTTTGGCTGTAGCGCCCGAGGGCGAAGAAGTCCATCCGCGCAATCATCTTCACGTGGTTGTACGCGGTCATTGTGATTGTCTCCATGTCGAATGAACTTGTAATCTGACGGCTGAGGTCGTTGAGGATAAGTGTGCTGTTAAGCGACTTTTCGATTTCCTCTTTTTGGATTTCGAGGGACACATTAGCCATCACGAGGTCTTCTGTGCGCTTTTTTACGGTCATTTCGAGGTTGCGCTGGCGGTTACGGACACGCCTGTTATGAATCACAAGGTATGTCAGTATGACAGCCACTGCCAGTAGCCCGATGAACACCCAGATAAGCGGATTTTCCCATATTGTGGGCTTTACGTGGATTTTGAGCGGACGCTCTTCGGACTCGACGTCGTCCATGTTTCGGCATTTGACCTTGAAAGTGTAGTCGCCGCCGGGGAGGTTGGAGAGGACGACCTCGTGGCGCGTGCCGATGTCAATCCATCTGTCCTCGTAGCCTTCGAGGATGTAGGAGTATTTGTTGCCGGTCTGGTTGACGTAGTTAAGCGTCGCAAACTGGACAATAATGCGGCGGGTCTCGTGGTTGTCGAGGACTATGCGGTCGGTCGCCTCGGGGGCTTTGTTGCTCAGGATTGTGTCGAGGGTGCGCTTTGTGCGTTCCTCGTCCTCGTATTCAATCGACAGCCTTGTTATGGTGGGCATCGGCATGAAGGAGTCGATGCGGATTTGGTCTGGTTTGAAGTATGTGAATCCGTTAGAAACGCCGAAATACATCGTGCCGGTGTAGTCTTTATGCGCCGCGCGGAGCATGAAGTTGTCCGCCAGCAAGCCGTCGGAGTTGAGGTATGTCCTTAGCGCGCGGCCTTTTTCGGGCGAGAATTTTGTGATGCCCTTGGCAGTCGCAACCCACAACAGTCCCGTCTTGTCGTCGCTCGCCATGCCTTGTACCGCGTCGCTGAGCAGCCCGCAGTCTGTGTCGTATGTCGTGAACTTGCCAGTCTTGATGTCGAAAAGGTCGAGTCCGGCGTTTGTGCCGACCCAAATGCGCTTTTGGGCGTCGATGCAAAAGCAGTTGACCCAGTTATGGCTGAGCGTCGTCGTGTCGTCATTGTCACATTCGTAGTTTGTGAAGGTGTCGTTTGTCGTGTCGTACACCGACAGGCCTTGGTATGTGCCGATGAGGATTTTGTCCTCGTATTCGGCAAGGCAAATGCCCCAGATGCTGTTAATTGACGAGCCGTCGCGCCCGGTCTTTATCGAGCGGAATATTCCACGGTCGGGGTCTTCGAGTTTGTAGAGGCCGTCGCCGTTTGTGAGTACCCAAATTTTGTTCTTTTTGTCACAGACCATCGCCACTGTGAAGTCGGAGTGCATCGATGTCGGGCTTGACTTGTCGATTTTGTACTCGTCGACGGTCTTTAGGTCGGGGTGGATTCTTGTCACAGTCCTGTTGTAGCCGCCATTGTAGCAGTTGCCGTCGTGGTCGTAGACTGCGGCGAGTACCGATGCGGACAGCATTTTTGTGCCCCCCCTGTCTGCCGGGTCGAATGTTGCCAAGGCTGCGGGGCTGCCCTTACGCCAAAACGTGATGCCGCCGCCGTCGCTGCCGATGGCTATCGTGTCGCCGTGGGATGTGAAGGTCGAGATGTAGTTCTTCCGTGCAATGATGGTCTGAGCCTCGTTAGTCACGTTCATGAAGTCTTTCTGTGGCTTTAACGATGTGTATGACAGTCCTTTCCATGTGCCGAACCACAACAGCCCGCGTTTGTCCTCGATGATGTCGATGGTCGTCGGGGAGTTTATCCTGAACGGCGAGCGCGCCACGGCGGAGTTAATGCGCTCCAGCATCTTTGTCCGTGGGTTGTATTTAAAAAGTTCTTTCGCGTTAGTTCCAATCCACAAATTCCCCTGGCTGTCGTGGAACAGGCATTTGGTCTCCTTGGGCGGCAGGATTGAGATGTTTTTTGCGTCAAGCTTCCTGAACTCTTTTTTGGTTTCGTCGTAGAGTATGAGCCCATTGTCGCCGCCGAAATAGTATGTCCCGTCGTTGTTGTCGAGGAAGCAGTAGTTGCCCTTTGTCGGAGTGTCGTCGCCGAGTATGGAACAGTCTATCGTGTCTATGAGTTTGCCCTCGTGCGATAGTTTGTAGACGCAGTTGGCAGTCTCTGACATCAGCCAAAAGCAGTCGCTGCTGTCCTTGTGGCAGTACCTGATGTCGTGGTTCTTGAAGAAGTCCCAGAATATCGGACGGAATATGCACTTCTCGGGGTCAAATTTGTGCAGCTGGTGGTATGGCGAGTAGAAAAATGCGTTGTTGTCCTTGTCGATGTATACTTTGTCAGATTGGTAGCTCGTCCGTCCTATTCCGGTCGTGGTGTCGTACCGGGGGATGAAGGTGAACCTGTTGGTGTAAATGTCAAATTTTGTCACGCCTTTTTCCGTGGCAATCCACATGTTCCCGTCCGGGTCGCTCAGCAAGTCGGCGACGGTATTTCCGATGGCGGCATTGACATCGCTTTTATATTTTGAGGACGACATCTGTGTGAAGCCGATGCCGTCATACCTCGACAAACCAGTCTTTGAGCCTATCCAGATGTATCCAAAAGCGTCTACTTCGAGGCATGTCAAGGTCTCGTTGCTCATTCCGTCCTGCTCGTCGAAAGAGCGGAACATGATGGCATACTGCGCCTTGGCATCCGCAAGTGCAAATGCCGCCAGGGACAAAATGAATATTATAAGTCTTGTCGTGTAGTCTTTCATCGTTGTCGGTTTCCGCTAACAAATGTAGTGTATTTAATTCAAAAACCATACAAATCCGTTAACATTTTTTTGAAATCGTGCTATTTTTTTGTTGCAGAGGTAAACGCCCGCCACCGTTACCACGCAGCCTATGATTGCGTAGATTGTAATCGTCTCGTCGAGGGCGATGTGGGCGGTGATGAGAGCCACTACGGGATTGAAGTACAGATAGTTTGACGCGGTAACGATGCCGAGCCGCCTTGCCACGTATGACCATGCAAAATAGCATCCGAGCGACGCCACGAGCGCGAGAAACAGCACGTTGAACGCCACCACTGGCTGCCTGACGGTGTCCGCATCTACGTCAAACGGCTCGTACAGGAAGTACGGCAGCATTGTCAGCACGCCCCAAAAGAATATTTTCCTTGTGATGTCGAGCGAACTGTATTTGCGTTCCAACACTTTGAGCGTTATTGAATAGAAACTCCAGCACAGCGCGGCGGCAAGGCTGAGGATTATGACGAGCGGATTGTCGTCGAGTACGAAGATGCCGTTGAAGACCACCAAAGCCGTGCCGACGAGCGCAACAATGGAACCCGCAAGGAATTGAGTGCCAAGCCTTTCGCCGCGCAGGACGAGACGGTTGACGATGGCGGTGAGGATTGGCGTGGCGCAGACGATGAGGGCTACTGTCGATGTCGCTGAGGCAAGGCCGACGGCGAGGTTTTCGGTGAGAAAATACAGCGACCCGCCGGTGATTCCGAGCACTGCAAACAGCATTTCGTCTTTCCAGCCCGTGAATCTCACGCTCTTCCAGCAAAACGGCAGCATCGCCAAGTACGCCACGGCAAATCGGATGGTCATTATTTCCGCCGGCGACATCCCGGCATTGAGCAACACCTTGCTCGACGCGAATGTTGAGCCCCACACTAACGCCACCATCAAGGCAAGCAAGTGGAAGGGGAATTTGCCAGTAATTTTTAGCATTTTTTTTATTTTTTGGGTGCAAAGGTAAGGATTTTTTTGGGGGGATAGGATAATGTGCAAAAAAATGTATGTAGAATTTAGGAAAATAAGAAAAACACGTTACATTTGCAGAAACTTAAAAAGCCATGAACCATGAATACCAAGAGGTTGAGGGACAGACCGATTTTGACATCGAGACATTGACACGTATCAGTTTGGTTTTGGGTGTTGAAACTAAGGATTTGACTGCGCCTGTAGATTCAAGACGCAACAGGCGGAAGGTGTCCCGACGTGAGGAAGTGGAATTTTCCACCCCTCTCTTTTAACATTCTTTAACATCGGCTTTACGAAATATACGCTAACTTTGCAGCCACGATGAATACAAAATTCGGAACATATTATTATGCGTTTTACTTTGCTTACTTTGGCGACGAGGTGAGGCGGTAATTCTATGTTTTAAGGCAACAAAAAGACAAGATGCACGAGCCTCACCTTAGAGATAGGGTGGGGCTTTTTTAATTATCATAATCATTAACAACATGAAAGTAGCGATACAAGGAGTGAAAGGCGCGTTCCACGAGGTGGCTGCCCGCGAGTATTTCGCCGGCAGGGACATCGACATCGTGGAAAAGATGTCGTTTGAAGAAGTGCTCAACAGCGTCGAGAATTGCGAAAACGACTACGGCCTCATCGCAATCGAAAACACGATTGCCGGCACCATCCACGCCAACCTCAACCTTCTGCGCCGCAAGGAAGTGCGCATCTGCGGCGAGATATTCCTGCGCGTAAGGCAAAACCTCGCCGTCCTTCCCGGCGTCAAGATAGAAGACCTGCGCGAAGTGCGCAGCCACTATATGGCAATCAACCAGACAAGGCAGTTTTTCAGCCAGTACCCCCACATCAAACTCGCCGAGTGCGCCGACACCGCCCTGGGAATGCGCCAGGTGGCAGAGAGCGGCGACAGGACATTGGGCGCGGTGGGCAGCGAGCTTGCGGCCCAGGCCAACGGTCTCGAAATCATCGCCCCCGGCATCGAGACTTTCAAGAAAAACTACACACGGTTCATGGTCGTCAAAAACGCGATGGACAGCGGCCTCGAAACCTTCAACAAGGCTTCCCTCAACCTCGTCCTCAAAAACAAGGTCGGCAGCCTTGCCCAGATACTCAGCGTGATGTCGTACTACAACGTCGATTTGACCAAAGTGGAATCCATGCCGATAATGGGACAGCCGATGCAGTACATGTTTTACGTCGATGTCAAGTTTGACGACCAGCGGATGTACAACGGCATGATTACCGCCATCCGCCCGTTGCTCAACAAGATACACATCCTCGGCGAGTACATGGAAGGCTCAAAATCGTGGGAACAGATGCACAATGATTAAAACGAAAATTACCGTCAATTTTTTCGTCAATTACCGTCAATTAATAAACGTAATTGACAAAAAAATTGACGAAAATTGACGGTCAAATTGACGAAAATTTCTGTTTAGAAAAAATTAGGCCGCCGCAAGGCGGTCGTGCAAAAGAAAAGTAATTAACGTAGAAAACAAAATACAAAAAATGAAACTTTCAATAATTGGACTCGGACTTTTGGGCGGGTCGCTCGCGCTGGACCTCAGGAAACGCGGATTCGCCGACGAGATTTTTGGCTACGACCTCAGCCCCGTGAGCCAGGGATACGCCAAGCAAGTGGGGCTTATCGACGAGGAATGTACGATGGACGAAGCCATCAGCAAAGGCGACATCGTCGTAATCGCCGTCCCGGTGAGCGCGGCCATCAAGATTTTGCCCGACGTCCTCAACAAAATCAACGACAACCAGATTGTAATCGACATCTGTTCCACCAAGGGCACAATCTGCGAGCGCGTCAAGGGACACAGCCGCCGCCGCCGCTACGTCGCCTGCCACCCGATGGCGGGAACGGAAAATTCGGGGCCGTGGTCTGCAATTTCAGGAATGTTCGACGGCAAGGCGTTGATAATCTGCGATTCCGAAGATTCCGACGAAGACGCTGTCAAGACGGCGCGAAGGATGTTTGAGGTATTGAACATGAACACCATGTTTTTCAATTCCTTCAACCACGACGTCCACGTGGCGTATGTGTCGCACCTGTCGCACGTATGCTCGTTTGCGTTGGCGCAGACGGTCTTGGACAAGGAACGCAACGAAAAAAACATCTTCAGCCTTGCTTCGGGCGGTTTTGCATCGACGGTGCGCCTTGCCAAGAGCAACGCCGAGATGTGGGTGCCGATCTTCGACAACAACAAGGACAACGTCCTCGACGTACTCGGCACCTACATCGAAAAACTTCAGAACTTCAAGCAACTTCTCGTCAACGACGACATCAAGGGCATGATGGATTACGTCAACAATGCGAACCGCATCAGGAAAGTGTTGAAGTGATTGAAGGAAATGTTTTTAGTCACGGAAAACACAGAATACACAGAAATACAGAAAGGTAAAACTATAAAAAGGTAATCATAAAAACACAAGTATTTTTATGATTCGGAATACACGGAACAAATACATTTGGTAAGATGAAATATTTTGAAGAAGTCTTCGGTGACAAGCCGTGGATAATATCGGGTCCCTGTTCTGCCGAGACAAAAGAACAGACATTGGAAACAGCGCGCCAATTAGCGGCTAATGGCATCAAGGTTTTCAGGGCGGGAATTTGGAAACCGCGCACACGTCCGGGCAACTTCGAGGGCGTGGGCGAAGTCGGCCTTGAATGGCTTCAGGATGTGAAGCGCGAGACCGGCATGTTGACCGCCACCGAGGTTGCCAATGCGAAACACGTGTGGTCGGCCATCAAGGGCGGCATCGACATCATTTGGATTGGTGCGCGTACAACCGCCAATCCGTTCATGATGCAGGACATTGCTGAAAGCCTCAAAGGCTGTAATATTCCAGTCTTGGTCAAAAATCCTGTCAACCCCGACGTTGAACTTTGGCTCGGCGCGATAGAACGCCTCGAATCTGTCGGACTCAGCAAGATTGGTCTGATTCACAGGGGATTTTCAAGTTACGAGAAGATTCTCTACCGCAATGAGCCGGGCTGGAAAATCGGCATGGAAATCAAGCGTCGCCGCCCGGACTTGCCGCTGTTCTGCGATCCGTCCCACATCGCTGGCAAGCGTGAATACCTCTTCGACTTGTCACAGAAGGCGATGGACTTGAATTTTGACGGTCTCATGATTGAATCCCACATCGACCCCGACAAGGCTTGGAGCGACGCAAAGCAGCAACTCACACCCGCCGCGCTCAAGGAAATGCTCGGCAAACTCGTTGTCCGCAAGGTAGACCCCGAGACTGCGTCCAAGGAATCCCTCAATGAATTGCGTTTCCACATCGACCAGATGGATACCGAAATCATCAACATGCTCCGCAAGCGCATGGATGTGTGCGTGAAGATTGGCGAGTACAAGAAGGCCAACAACATGACTGTCTATCAGCCGTCGCGTTGGGACTCCATCCTCACAAAATACGTCGGCATGGCGAAGGAACGCGACTTGGACGAGAATTTTGTGGCTCAGGTATTTTCCGCCATCCACGATGCGTCGGTCAACGTCCAGACAAAAGTCCTCAACGGTTAGTCTCTAAAACAATAGAATCATGTTGTACGTATGCTTGTCGGCGGAGGGTGTCGGTAACGCCCTCCGCCAACTTGGCGACGAGAAGTGCGCCGAATTGCGCGTTGACCTTGTGCGTCCTACGGTGGCCGAGATGAAGGACTTGCTCTCAAAAAGGGACGTGAGTTATATCGTGACGTGCCGACCGGGAGTTTTCGACGAGGAGGCTTCGTTAAAATATCTCGTGACCGCCGCACAATGTGGCGCGGACTATATTGATGTCGAGATAGAGCGCGGCGCGGAGGTCGCCGCCCGAATGAAGTCCGCCTGCAACGGCACAAAGTGCAAGTTGATAATTTCATACCATAATTTTGACCTCACACCGTCGCGTTCAGATTTGGACTCCATCATTTCCGAGTGCCGTGGACGCGGTGCGGATATTGTGAAAATAGCCTGTAAGGTCAATTCTCCCGCCGACAATTCAACCTTGATGTCGCTGTATGGCGAAGGCGATGGGATTGTGGCGTTTGGCATGGGGACGTTGGGTCAGATTTCGAGGCTTGCGTCGCTTGGATGTGGCGCAAAGTTCACATACGTCGCCTCGGACTACGGCGACGGCACTGCGCCCGGTCAACTTACAGTGTCCCGGATGAGGCGTTACGTGAAGGAATTGGGGATTGGAGGGTAAAAAAACACAATCATTCGTTTACGATGGTGTCGTCCATGGCGAGGATTTTCGCGGTCTGAAGGATTGTGATGATTTTGCCGTCATGGTTATAGACACCGTCGGAAAGCGATGCGTCTATCTTTGAGTCGAAGTCGTGTATCCTGATTATGTCTATCGGCTTTATGTTGACCACGTCGCTTACCTTGTCCACAATCGCGCCCGCAATGAGGTGCAAGTCCGGGTCGTCCTTGTTAATCTCGAGGACTATGACCGCGCGGTCGTCGATGTCGTCCTCGCTGATGGAGCCGGGGGCGAGTTCGTCAAGGTGGCACTTTGTGCGCACGTCGATCGTGGGCAGGATTTCGCCACGGAAATTGAACACACCTTTTATGTAGTCGGCGCACTGTGGCACTTTTGTTATTTTGGGCAGTTCTGTCACTTCCACGACATTGTCGATGTCGAAGGCGTACAGTTCGCCGTCGAGCCAAAACGAGAGGTATGGTGTCGCGCCGCTGAAGTTTTCCATGGTCAGTCTTAGTTTTTGGTGAGTTGTCGGATAAGTTTGTTAGTGTCTAACACGAGGGCTATGCTTCCGTCGCCGAGGATGCTGCCGCCGGAGAGGTATTCCTGGTTGTTGAAATATTTTCCGAGCGGCTTGAGCACTGCCTGGTGTTCGCCGTGGACTTTGTCGAGGATAAGCCCGACACGCGAGTCCTTGTGCTTGACCATTACCGCCGTCGCCTCGTCAGGTGTCGTACCGCCCATGTTAAGTTCTTTGCGGAGGTCGATGACGGGAGTCGGCTCGCCTTCGTGGATTATGCGTCCGTGGCCGCTGTCGAACTCCTCTTTCCGTATGTGTGTGCAACTGTCGATGATGTAGACCGGTATGAGGAATAGCGTGTCGGCTACAGACACAAGCAGCGCGTCGACGATGCTCAGCGTGAGCGGCAGTTTTATGGTCGTAATCGTGCCGAGGTCCACTTCGCTGTCCATTTCGATTTCGCCGCGTAGTTTGAGTATGTTTTGTTTCACGGCGTCCATTCCCACGCCACGGCCTGAAATTCCAGTGATTTTCTGTGCGGTCGAAAAGCCGGGCAGGAACACGAGGTCGTACAGTTGGCGGTTAGTGAGGTGGTCGGTGGGCTTTATGAAGCCTTTTTCGATCGCTTTTTGACGCAGGTCTACAGGGTTCATGCCCGCGCCGTCGTCCTGGACTTGGATGAACACGTTGTTGCCCGAGTAGAATGCAGTGAATTTTATGATGCCGTGGTCGGGCTTCTTGAGTTCGCGGCGGCGTTCTACGGATTCTATGCCGTGGTCGATGCTGTTTCGGATGATGTGCATGAGCGGCACGGCAAGGTTGTCGATGATGGTCTTGTCGAGTTCGGTGTCCGTGCCTTCCGTAACGAAGTCGATTTGTTTGCCGAGTTCCTTGGACAGGTCGCGCACAAGCCTTTGGAATCGCAGAATCAGGCTTTCTATCGGCACAAGCCGTATTGACAATGCGTTGTCTTTCAGTTTGTTGGACAATTTGTCAACCTTCTCGCAGATGTCGTGGAGCTCCGGGATGTCGTATTTTTCGGCGAGGAGCAGCATTTCTGCCTTCGTGTTCACAAACTCCGAAACGAGGTTCATCAGCTCGTCGAGTTTTTCTGAATCGACTTTTATGCTGGAATTTTTAGTGTCCGTCGCCTCGATGCTTTTCGCGATTATTTTCTGTTCTGTCGCGGAATTTGGGTCGTGTGGCTGCGGTTCGGGCACGTGCGTTTGTGGTTCAGGCTCGTGGGTCTGTGGTTCAGGCTCAGGCGTTTGGCTTTGGAAGAGCATGGCGAGCGCCATGAGTTCGTCGGTGTCGATGGGAGTGTCGGTCGTCTGGTAGATGGCTATCTGCTCCTTGAAGTCGTCGAATTTGAACAGGTCGAAGTCCGCGATTTTGGTTATCGTCACTTCGTCGTGGACGAATATGAAAGTCTCGCTGAGCTCGTTGGGCGGTGTCGTGGTGGCTATCAGAGCCTCCCAGTACATGTAGAATTTGCCGTTTGTCGCCTGGTCGTCGGGCCATGAGCGTGTGAGTATTGTGCCGGAGCCGAGATCCTCGATGTTTTTGAGGATTCCCTTTATGTTGATGCCACGGTTTGTGATGTCGGCTTCCGGCTCAAATTTTATGTAGTACGTCGTCGCGCTCTGCGGCTGTTCCGCGTCGCCTTGTTGGGTGTCGGCGGTGGCGGACTTTGGCTTTTTGCCGTCGAGTATCGCCAGCCGCGCCAAAAATTCGTCCACAAGTTTGTCGTCGCCTTCTTCGGGCTGGTTAAGCAGGTGGCGCAGGAGGTCCACACATTCCAATGTCATCGTGCTGACTTCCTTGCTTACAGTGCCTTGGTTGTCGCGGATTTTACTGTAGATGCTTTCGACGTCGTGGGTTATCGTCTCGACTGTCTTGAAGTCGTACATCGCGCTTGTGCCCTTGATGGTGTGCATGACGCGGAAGACCTGGTTGACTTCGTCCTGGCTTGATGGGTTCTGTTCCAGGTTCAGGATCGAGCCTTCCATGTCGTTGAGCAGGTCGTTGACCTCCTCGATGTACTTCTGCTTAAACTGCTGTAGCGACGGTTGTTGCATATTGCTTGTGGCTTAAAAAAAAGTGTGTCTTATTGTAGGGCTTTCTTGATGAAGGACAGGAACTTGTCGATGACGAATGGTTTTTGGATCCATCCGGTTATTCCTATCTGTTTTGACTTTGCCTTTTTCTCCTCGTTGATTTCTGTGGTCAGCAGGAGGATCGGGATGCTGCGGTATGCCGGGATAGCTTTCACGGTCTCTGCGAGTTCGAGTCCGTTTTTGCGCGGCATGTTGAGGTCTGTCACGAGCAGGTCGATTCTGCGGCCGTCGAAGTATTTGAGCGCGTCCTGTCCGTCTGTGGCTTTGAGGACTTCGTAGCCGGCTTGCTTGAGGGTGAACTCTATCACAAAGCGCGTGTTCTCGAAGTCGTCCGCGATGAGGATTGTCTTCTTGACCTTTTCCTCGGATTCTTTTTCTGGCGAAATCTCTTTGCTGAAGAACACCTCGGCTCTTGGGTTTTGAAGTATCTGCCTGAAAATCTGGGAGTTGTCGCTGAGTTTGAGCAGGTATCCGCGTGCGCCGGCATCGATGAGGTCGTTGACGTACTTCTTGTTGTCGTACATCGAGAGGCCGATGATGACGAGCGAGGGGTTGATTTTTAGGGCCTCCTTGGTCGCCTCGATGCCGTTCATTCCAGGCATTTCGATGTCGATGAATACGAGGTCCGGGTCGCAGCCGTCGAGGAGTTTGAGGAACTCCATGCCGTTAGAAGCCTCGGCGATGATTTCCACGTCGCCAAGCTTTTGCAGCAGTGTTTTGATTGCGTTCCTGTATACTAACTTGTCGTCTACTAATATAACTTTCATGTCAGTTGTCTATATTTTATTGTTAACAATATTTTTATTCTCTGTGTGTTTGGTGGCCGTCGACAGTCGGCAGCTCGATGGTCACTTTCACGCCTTCGCCTGGGGCGGTCTTGTAGTCGCATGTGCCGTCGAGTGCTTTTGTCCTGCCCATGATGTTCGATATGCCCATCGATGTGCTTTCGGGCGATGCGAGGTGTTCTTCGAGGTCGAACCCTTTTCCGTCGTCGGTGTATGTTATCCTCGTCGTGGGGCCTACGGTCTCGAGCGTGATGGTGACATTCTTAGCCTCGGCGTATTTCATTGTGTTGTTAATCAGCTCGTTAATCATGCGGTACAATGAGAGTTCGCGGTCTTTGTCTTTGAGTTCCTGGAATGTCGAGTGGTCAAACTTGAACTTCACGATGTGGGAGTTCTGCAGGCCTTCGATTATGTTGCTTATAGTCGCTACAAGCCCAAACCGCGTCAGGATTACGGGGTGGAGGTTGTTGGCGATTTCCTTCACGTTCTCTATCGCCTGTCCCACAAGGTCTTTCGTCAGCCTGAGCGTCCTGAAAATCTCGTCGATTTCCGCGCCGCCGGAGAGTATCAGGTTGATGTATATGTTGATGCTCGAAAGCACGGCTCCGAGGCCGTCGTGGAGTTCCTGGGCCAAGAGGGTGCGCTCGCGCTCCTCGGCCGCCTGTGACGCGTTCATTATTTCGTTGTCCATGTTTCGGAAACGGGTTACGTCACTGAATATGAGCATGAGGTTGGATTCGTCAAAGGTCTTCAGCATCGAGGCAGTTATCTCGATGTAGGTCTTTGTGCCGTCGGGATTTTGGAATGTAATCTGCGATGTCTCGAAAATCGGCGGCTTGTCCACTTTAGAGACGAGTTCCGCGATTGAGTCGACGTATTTTTGCGGCAGGATTTTTTCCAGTTTCACTCCCGAGCAGTTAATGTTGCGCCTGATGCCGAAAAGTTCGAGGAACCGCCTGTTGTAGCGGTGGATTGTCAGGTCGAGGCTTGTTGTTATTATGCCCTTCGCGCTGTACTTGAACACACCGGCTATTTCCTTTTCGAGTTTGAGCATCTTGAGTTCCAACTCTTTGAGAGCCTGTGGGTCGTCAGTGCCGATGGGTTCGATTGTGCGGGTCTTTATGGCGATGTACTGTGGCTCTCCGTCCGCGCCTGGCAGTGGAATCGCCGTGGTCTCCAAGATTGACGGTTCGAGGTCGCGTTTGCGTTGGGAGATGTACCGGGCGGGCGCGTTTGGGTCCGGGGCGAGCAGGAGTTGGGAGATTGTGTCGCGTTCCTGCTCCGAAAGCGGAATTTCGCAGATGTTCTTTCCGTTAATCTCGGTGCCTGTGGGCAGTCCCAATATTTGGCCGGTGGACTGGGTCGCTGCGGCGATGGTGCCGTCGGGTTTGCAGATTATGAGCGATTCGCTTGTGTAGTCGCGGATGGCTTGAAGCACGGACGCGGCTTGTATGGCCTGGTCGCGTTGCTTGGTGAGTTGTTGGATTTGGTCGTAGAAGAATGGCGAGGGCTTCGAGGCGTCTATGCGGCGGCGGATACGGAGTTTAAGTTCCGCAGTGCCAAATGGTTTGCATAGGTAGTCGTCCGCACCGGCTGTAAGCCCTTGGGCGATGTCGTTTGAGTCGTTCCTTGCCGAGACGATGATGACGGGGATGTGCTTTGTAGCCGGGTTTGCCTTTAGGTCGCGGCATATAGACAGTCCGTCTTTAACGGGCATGAGGACATCGAGGAGGATCAGGTCGGGTTGGATAGATTGAGCCTGTTCCTCCGCAGTCGTGCCGTCGGAAATCGGCACAAAGTCGTATTCCTCGCTAAGCATCGCTTTGAGCATCACGAGGTTGACGGCGTTGTCGTCCACGGCAAGTATTTTTTCTTTTTGTCCCATATATCGCTCAGTTAAAGTTAGTTAGTCATTCGTCTCGTCCATCAGTCGGTCGATAATCGGCTTGCATGTCGCTATCGGGTATCCCCGCGAGATGGCAAACCGCATTAGTTTTTCCCATATTTTGTGCCTTGGTTCGCCTCTGATACCCCGCAATTTTTTTGCCACTTCGGATTCTATCGCCTTTTTTTCGTCGTCGGGGTCTATCGCCATGTCCAACGCGCTTTGTATCAGGGTGTCTGGTATGCGTTTGAGCCGCAGCGCGTTCACGATTTTGTTCTTTCCCCATTTGGCGAATCTGAGTTTGTCGGCGGCGAATGCGGTCGAGTATCTTTCGTTGTCGATGAACCTGTTTTCGACAAGGTATTCTACCGCAAGCTTCGCGTCCTCGTGGCTCGCTCCGCGTTTTGTCATGTATTGATAAGCGTCATATTCACACTTCTCACCTCGTGAACATAGTGCCATCAACTTCTTCAGTATCAGTGCATTTTCCTCGGACATTTATTTGTCGGTTTGTTGATTTTTGATTGTTTGGTTTGTTGGTTGCCTTTTGAGTCGCTACTCCACTAACGTCGAGTCTTCGTTGTACTTGTAAAATGTAATCTTAAAGTCGTCGTTCCGTTCTATGAACTCGAGCCTTTCGTACATCTTGCCGGAGGAGTATTGGGTCTTGTATTTAATGGCGAGCCTTGTCACATTATCAACTGTGTACGATTCGAAATCCTGGCGTTGGACGCTGAGCAGGGGACCGAGCGCGCGGTCTTTTTCTGTCAGTCCGTTGAGCCAGATGTCGCGCGGCGTGGCGTTAAGCGCTTCTTCGTCCAGGAACTCCAAGGCTTTTTCAAATTCCCTGTGCTTCAGACAATTATAGAAGTCGTTGCCGATGTCGTCGCATTGCTTGAACGCGCCGCATGACATCATCGTGACTACGATGACGCATGTCAGTAACAGTTGGATTGTCTTTTTGGCTCTCATTCTGTGTGTTTCTTTTGTATAAATTTGTTGTCTCAAATTTATTGCGAAGTTAACTATTTTTTTTGTATGGCATATATTTTTCTGCTTTTTTTTACCAAAGTTTTACGTCGATGTCCGGCTCGTAGTTCCACTTGCCTTTGTCGTAGTAGTATCCGTCGAACGACATGTCCGGGCCGTAGAACCTTGGGTTGTGGACGTATTGGGCGGGGGCGGACAGGTGGTCGCCTACTACCATCTTCAACCGTGGGTCGTACTGGAGGCTCATGACGGCTTTTTCAGTGAACTCGAACACAATCCTATGCAGCCCGTCCGAATGTTCTGTCTCGAACGAGCCGCCGAATTTCGCGTTGCCGTCCTCGTCGAATGTCAACTGCTCCAAGACCTTGCGGTTAGTGAACAGGTCTGCGCCGTCCCATCCGCACAGTGCGTACACCGGCGAGCGTCGGCTGCCCACTTGTTGGACTTGGTAATACACCGCGCCGTACCAGTTTGAAGCCTGCATGTCCACAAACTGCGGGTTGCGGGTCTTTTTCTCGTCGTCGGTAAGGCGGGTGACTCGTAGCCCGTCGTCCTCGTCGTAGTGCATTATGAAACCGTGGTAGAGGTATTTCTTACCGTTGTTGAGCGGGACGGCGAAGGAGAATACCCTCACCTTTTGGTCGTCGGAGTATATTGTGGAGATGTTCTTCAACGAGTCAAAATTGTAGAAGAACGCCGCTTCGTATTGCAGAAGCTGGTGGAGTTCCGAGGCGGCTTCGTCGGCGAGCGACCGCCGGTCGTCGTCGGCCGTCGCCTCAAGGCACTTGGCAAGCTTGGCGGACACGGACTCCTCGCCAAATTTAAGTACGAGCGAATCCTGCGCGCGCGCCGCGATGCTTATCGTCATAAGTGCCACTATGATATAAAGTGTTTTTCTTGTCATGGTCGTTGGGTCAAAATTTCAAAGAACAAATATAATGTTTTTTGCGTTTGCTACAAAAAAAACTACAAAAAAAGACGCGCCGGAAATGGTGCGTCTTTTTAAGAATGTGGTTCAGATAGCCGTGGCTATTTGATTTCCACAGTCTTCCTCGTGTCTACGACAGCGGCCTTGGGGATGTCGAGCGTGAGGATTCCGTTCTCGTAGGAGCCGGTGATGTTAGTTCCATCGACACCGTCGGGCAGAGTGAACGACCTTGAGAAGCTGTTGAACTTGAACTCCTGGCGGTATACGTGGCGGTTGGCGGGGTTCTCCTCCTGCGTTGCGTCGGCGTTCTGGGTGTTGTCTTCGAGCTTGTCGACCGAGATTGTGAGCAGGTTCTTGTCGACGCTGACCTTGAAGTCCTTCTTCTCGTAGCCCGGGGCTGCCATCTCGATTGAGAAGCCCTTGTCGGACTCGGAGATGTTGACCGGCGGTACGCCGAACATTCTGTTGCGGTCTGTGTGGAACATGTTGTTGCCAAACCAATCGATGTCGTCATTGTTTAAGAATCTGTGTAACATAATAACCTCCTGTTTTTAAAAAGTTCTTTTTATTCGTTTTTGTTTTTTGTTTGCTTGTTTTGTGCGGCTTTTTTAATCGCCGTACACCATTACGTTTTCAATCTTAGTGCCAAACCCGATTTTGCCCATTTTTTACGATTTTCTATGACAAAATGGCATATGATTTCATTTTTCTTGTCATTTGGACTGAAAATTAGGCACAAAATACTGTCAAAATGACATGAAATTACATCAAAAACACCAGATTTTTTATATAATTTTGTGGCATGGAAACATTCGGACAGATAGACGGAAAATATTTTGAGGAAAAAATTTTTTGCATCGGGAGCCACGATGGCGAAGATTTTGACCGTATCGCATTGGAACTCAACGAATTTCAGCGGATGAACAATCCAGTTTACCGGCGGTATCTCCAATACCTCGGGCGGGATCGCCGTGCGGCTTCTATGGAAGATATTGTGTACATGCCGGTCGGATTTTTTAAGGATTATGAAATTAAAACGACCGATTTTGTAGAAAATGTCGTGTTCACGAGCAGTGGCACTACTGGCAAGAGCACGAGCCGACATTTCGTCAAGGACGTTGAACTGTATTACAAGAATCTGCTTAAATGTTTTGAGCAGTTTTATGGCGCGCCGTCCGGTTATACGGTTTTGGCATTGTTACCGGCATACTTGGAGCGCACAGGCTCGTCGCTCGTGACAATGGCTGAAAAACTCATCGAATCTTCCGGCAAGGACGGTGGCTTTTACCTTTATGACTTCGAGGCATTGTCCCAAAGGCTCAGGTCGCTACTCGGCAACGGCGAAAAAGTTTTGCTTATCGGCGTGACATTCGCGCTCTTGGATTTTGCGGAACGGTACGCCGGAGACTATGGCGACGGGCTTATGGTAATGGAAACCGGCGGAATGAAAGGCCGCCGAAAGGAACTCGTCCGCGACGAAGTCCATGAGATATTGTGCGGCCGCCTTAATATAAGTGCGGTTCATTCGGAGTATGGCATGACCGAAATGCTCTCGCAGGCGTATTCTGACGGGCATGGGATTTACCGTCCAAGCGCGACGATGCGTGTCATTGTCCGTGAGCAGAACGACCCGTTCAAGTATGTCCCTGACGGCGCAGCCGGTGGGATTAATGTCATCGACCTTGCCAATATCTATTCGTGCGCATTTTTGGAGATTGGCGACATCGGCGTCAGGTATGCCGACGGCTCGTTCAAAGTCCTCGGGCGGTTTGACGATGCCAGTGTCCGTGGGTGTAACCTGTTGTACACCGCATAGTTACGGAAGCCTGTCTTCAATCTTCCCAAGCCTATTGCATATAGAGTCGAGCATGATTGGAGTGTGGTCGTCGCCGTCATAACACTTTATGATATAAGCGATTTCGTATATTCGCAGTGCGTCCGTGGCGATTCCGTTGGCGGCGGCGATGGAAAGTCCGCGCCGTTTGAGGAGCAGGAAATATTTGCCTTTGTTGGGTTCAAACAATCCGCCTGTGTTGCGTTTGTCCTTGACAATCAGGATATTATTCCCATATTCAAAAGCAATCGTGCCGCTGTCTATGCCTGGAATCGAGATGTGGTCATGGCAGGCGTAACTATCTCCACCCGCCACAGCCTCGATATACGCCGCAGCCTCGTTTGCTTTTATAAAAGGAATGTCGTAATCCTTTCCCTCGGAGGCAGCCACTTCGTCGCCCGTAAGGCTCTTGCACAGCAAATCTTCGAGCGAGATTCCGAAATGTTTGGCAATTTTAACAAACAGTTCCACCCTCGGCTCGGCGCGTTCCTCCTCGTATGCGCCGAGCGTAGCGCGCGTAAGACCAAACAGTTGCGCGAAAGCCGCCTGGCTCATCTGTTGGCGGTTGCGCAAAAATCTTATGTTTTGACCAAAAAAAGACATAAAAAAAATTTGATTAGAAAAAAATTTTACTTTATATTTGACCTGACAAAATTAATAAAAATAAAATACAAATACTATGGGATTTTTTCAAAGATTATTCAGATGGGGCAAGTCCGAGGTCAACAACGCCATGGACACCCTCGAAGACCCTATCAAGATGACCGACCAGGGCATAAAAGACCTTGAGGCCGACCTCGAGAAGAGCATCAAGGCTCTCGCATCGGTAAAGGCGAGCTGCATAACGGCAAAGAACGACCTCGAGAAGGCGCGCCAGGACATCACCGACTACCAGAACAAGGCGATGACATTTGTGCAGGCCGCCGAGCAGGGAAAGATGCCGCAGGCCGAGGCCGACCGTCTCGCTACGCAATGCCTCGAGAAGAAGAGCCAGCGCAGCCGCGACCTGCCGGTCTTGGAGTCCAACTACAACAGGCTCCAGGCGCAGGTGACTAAGTTCGAGGACACTATCAAGACCCTGAAGTCCAATATCGACAAGTGGAAGAACGAGGCCAAGATGCTCAAGGCGCGCGCAAAGGTCAGCGAAGCCACTGCGAATGTGAACAAGCAGCTTGCCGGAATCGATTCCACGGACACCATAGCGATGCTTGAGAAGATGAAGGAGAAGGTGAACGAGCAGGAGGCACTCGCCGACTCGTACCTCGAAATCGCCGCATCGTCCGGCTCTGCCGACATCGACAGCGCGTACCAGGCTCTCGGTGGCGGTGTGGAGGCACAGAGCGAACTCCTCGCCCTCAAAGCAAAAATGCAGGAGACGAAAGCCATCGCCAGCGGCAACGTCGAAGACGCAAAGACTGTCGGCGACGCGATAGCCTCCGACCTCGACCAGCTGAAGAGGGAAATGGCGGCTTCACAGCAGACCGCATCCGCCGACCGCCCGATGCAGCAGGCCGACCAGGCGCCTTTGGAGTAGCATAATCCTGAAATTTCATAATTTTAGCAAGCCTTGCAATCAAGAAATTGCGGGGCTTGCTTTTGATTTGTTGATTTGTTGATTTATTTATTGATTTATTGATTTATTGATATGAGCCTGTATACATTATCCAAGAAGATTGACCGACGCTATGGCGAGATGACGCCAAATACAAAAGCGTGGATTTTTATCGCCGTTGTTGCATTGATACTATTGCTGCTATTGGCGATGGGATGGTTAGTGTATGACAGGTACAGGCACGATGCTGTAGTGGGCCGTCACCTCAAGGAGCTTGAGGAATCCAAGCAGAATTATTATCTACAGACCATCGCAAACTCAAACCTTGAAAAGAAACTTCAGGAAATGAGCCTTAAGCTCGCCGAGACCATAAACAACACTATTGAGCTCGAGCGCATGTTCCATGAACTTGAAGAAGAAAAGGTAAGCCTCGAAGAAATCCGCGACGCGATGGAAAAGGGTATCCGCCGCACAAAGTCCCAGCTCGACAATATGCAAGGCTCTGTAGATGCGCTCATTAACCAGCGTGAAAAGACTATCATCTATAACCGTGAGGAGATAATCCACGAAAAGACTAATACCCACGGAAAGTATTAGTTCGCGAAAATGAAAAATTGGATTGTCCAAAAAGACGTTTTCACAATCCCTTTTTGGACAACCTCATTTTTTTATCTTTGTTTCCCTGCTTTCAGAGTATTTTTAAGCAACGAGCATATCGTCATCGGGCCTACGCCGCCGGGGACGGGGGTTATGTAGGAGCACAGGGGCGACACGGTGTCGAAGTCAACGTCGCCTTTGAGTTTCCAGCCCGACTTGGTCTGGTCGCTCTTGACGCGGGTTGTGCCGACGTCGATGACTGCCGCGCCGGGCTTTACCATGTCGGCGGTCACGAAGCCGGGTTTGCCGATGGCAGCGACGAGGATGTCTGCGGTGCGCGCTATTTCCTTGAGGTTTTCGGTGCGCGAGTGGCATACGGTGACGGTCGCGTCGATGCCCTTTTGGCTCATCAGGATGCTGAGCGGACGGCCGACAATGTTGCTGCGGCCGATGATTACGCAGTGTTTGCCTGCGGTGGGGATGTTGTAGCGTTTGAGCAAATCGACGATGCCGGAGGGCGTCGCCGATACAAAGGTGTCGAGTCCGGCTACAAGTCGTCCGAGGTTTGTGGGATGGAAGCCGTCGACGTCCTTCTTTGGGTCTATGGCTTCGATTACTTTCTGCTCGTCGATGTGCTTTGGCAGTGGGAGTTGGACGATAAAGCCGTCGACGTCGTTGTCGTTGTTGAGGCGGTCAACAGCCTTGAGGAGTTCGTCTTCGGTCACGTCCGCCTCGTAGCGTATGAGTGTTGACTTGAATCCCACTTCTTCGCACGATTTTATTTTGTGCGCCACGTATGTCTCGCTGCCGCCGTCGTGTCCCACGAGTACTGCTGCGAGGTGCGGCGCGCGTCCGCCGTTGGCGATTATGTTTTTAACTTCAGCGGCGATTTCTTGCTTAATCTCCGCCGAGGTCTTCTTTCCGTCTATCAG
This sequence comes from uncultured Bacteroidales bacterium, assembly GCA_905234655.1. Lineage (GTDB taxonomy): Bacteria > Bacteroidota > Bacteroidia > Bacteroidales > UBA3824 > UBA3824. Next base: position 62,262 of record CAJOJG010000017.1, on the reverse strand, counting down.
TTCCATTTATTTGCATTAATAATTTTTAAATACAAATTAAAACGAATTATTCCGTAATTTTTCACACAAATTAAACGAATTAGAACGAATTAAAACGAATTTTTCCGTAAATTAAATTCGTTTTAATTCATTTAAATTCGTTTTTATTCTCGTTTAAAAAAGAAAAATTATCGTTTCATTTTTTGCATCATGCCGGCGATGCGGCGCGCGCCGCCGCCGGACATCATTTTCATGAGTTTGCGGGTTTCCTCGAATTGTTTGAGGAGGCGGTTGACGATGGCGACGTTTGACCCCGAGCCGTCGGCTATCCTGCGTCGGCGGCTGCCATTGATTATCTGTGGGTTTTCGCGCTCGTATGGCGTCATGGACATGATGATGGCCTCTATTTCCTTGAATGCGTCGTCGGAGATGTCGAGGTTTTTGATTGCCTTGCCGACACCAGGAATCATCGATGCGAGTTCCTTGAGGTTGCCCATCTTCTTGATTTGCTGGATTTGGGCGAGGAAGTCGTTGAAGTTGAACTGGTCTTTGAGGATTTTCTTCTGAAGTTTCTTCGCCGCTTCTTCGTCGTATTGCTGTTGGAGACGTTCTGCGAGTGACACGATGTCGCCCATGCCGAGGATTCGGTCTGCCATGCGCGATGGATAGAAGATGTCGAGGGCTTCTATTTTTTCACCTGTGGAGACGAATTTGATGGGCTTGTTGACGGTATAGCGGATGCTGAGGGCCGCGCCGCCGCGTGTGTCGCCGTCGAGTTTTGTGAGCACCACGCCGTCGAAGTTGAGCCTTTCGTTGAAGGCTTTTGCGGTGTTGACAGCGTCCTGTCCGGTCATCGAGTCGACGACAAATAGGATTTCCGTCGGGTTGGTCTCTTTCTTGATGTTTGAGATTTCGTTCATCATCTCCTCGTCAACGGCGAGGCGCCCGGCGGTGTCGATGATTACAACGTCGTTGCCGTTTTTCTTCGCTTGGTCGATGGCGGCTTTTGCGATTTTGACGGGGTTCTTGTTGCCGTCCTCGGTGTATACCGGCACTTGGATTTGGTCGGCGAGTACTTTCAGCTGTTCGATTGCCGCCGGACGGTATACGTCGCCCGCCACGAGCAATGGCTTCTTGCCTTTGTTTTTCTTGATGAAGTTGGCGAACTTGCCGGAGAATGTGGTCTTGCCGGAACCCTGGAGGCCTGCGATGAGGATTATGGCGGGGTTGGCTTTGAGGTTGACTTCGGTCTCGGATGTTCCCATTAGCGTGATGAGCTCGTCGTGGACGAGTTTTATCATCAGCTGGTTAGGCTTCAATTCGCCCTGCACCTGGGTTCCTAAGGCTTTTTCCTTGACCTTGTTTGTGAACTCCTTGACTATATTGTAGTTGACGTCGGCGTCGAGCAAAGCCCTGCGCACTTCCTTCAACGCCTCGACGACGTTGATTTCGGTGAGTTTGCCCTCGCCTTTAATCATCTTGAACGATTGTTCAAGTTTTTCGGATAGACTTTCAAACATTTTGCTTTTGCGTTTTTGGTATTATTTTTTACAATGCGGCAAATTTAATGATTTTTTTTGGATTATGAGATAGAATTTGTAAATTTGTGGAAAAATTTTAGGAGGAAATATAACTCTTTATGAAATGTTACGCGCAATGTCAAGGATTTCAGTAATATAGCGGAAATAACGGGCTTGAAAATCGAAAACTGGTTTATTTGATTATGACTAAAAACGAACTGCGGAAATATATCCGCATGGAGAAGTGCAAATATTCTGATGGAGAACTGGCGGAAATGTCGGATCGTGTTGTGGCACAACTGCTTGGGATGAAGTTTTTTTCGGCAAAGGTCGTTCTCCTATATTGTCCGCTGGCAGACGAGGTGTGGCTGGACGAGTCGCTGTTTGTTAATTGGGACGACCACAAGGTGCTGCTGCCGAAGGTCGTCGGCGATGATTTGGAACTGCGAATTTTTGACGGCTTTGACAGCCTCGAGAAGGGTGCGTTTGGGATTTTGGAGCCGGTGGGCGAGATGTTCACAGATTATGACGCTGTTGATTTTGTGGTTGTGCCTGGCATGGCGTTTGATAAAGCCGGACACAGGCTCGGACGCGGCAAAGGCTATTACGACAGGCTGTTGCCGAGGCTGAGGAACGCTTACAAAATCGGCGTGTGCTTTCCGTTCCAGTTTTTTGACGAGATACCGAGCGAGCCGCACGACGTTAGGATGGACTGCGTGGTGTGCGGGGGATTGTTACGACAAACCGTCCGTCAAAAATTTCCTAAGCCCGAGGTGTTTGATTCCATTGTAGTCGCTTGATGTAACGAGCGGCGTGGTGGAAATTACATATTTTGGGTAATTGTCGTTGATATTCACGAGGTTGCCAAATTCGCGCTTTATTATCTTTTATAAAACACAAAAAGTGTTAAACTTGTAATTTTATATTCCATAAAATATAAAACCATCAAAACTTACGGTTTTTTATTCTATAAAATATAAAACTATCAAAACTTACGGTTTTAATCTGTATGAAATGTGGAAATATTTGAAATCCGACGCTATGTGGCAGTTCGATGACTTTTGGTATAAAGACAGGGTGGTCTGAGTCGGGCTGTTCTATCTTGGACAGATGTGTTCGGTCGTAAAATGTATAATTCGAGCCTTTCTGCGTAAATTGTGTCTTCCGATTCGACGTTGCCTTTATTAAGGTCAGCGACTTTAAAGCGGGATATAAAAAAATCGTGTTCAGTGCCCTTTGAGATGTAAAGGTATTTTCCTGAGTGTGAAAACTTTACTTAATGCCAGGTTGTCAAATTCATGTTGCGCTTTGCAAATGTGAATGTTGCATATTAGCCACATGGCAATAAGTAAAGGTTTCGGCATAGGTTTACTTTGCATGTATATGTTCAAAAATTTTTATAGTCCGTGGAATGTCTTTTCCAGTATGGTTTCTACGTCTTTGGCGTAATGTTCCATTTCGAGGGCGTGTTCCTTTTCGGCGATGTCGTCGGCGGTGTCGTCGGGCGATATGGCGCATGTGTGGCGGAATATGATTTCGCCGCCGTCGCATACCGGCGACACGTAGTGGACGGTCATGCCGGTCTCGGTCTCTCCGGCGGCTTTGACGGCCTCGTGGACATGGTGTCCCCACATTCCTTTACCGCCGTATTTGGGGAGCAGGGCGGGGTGGATGTTGATGATGCGGTTTGGGTATGCGTCGATGAGGTAGTCCGGCACAATCGGCAGAAAGCCCGCCAATACGATGAACTGGATGCCGTATTTTGTCATCAGTGGCATGAACTCCTTCGGATTGTTGAGGATGGATTTTGGAGTTACGACGGAAGGTACATTGTGGTTTTTGGCGCGTACAAGGGCGTATGCGTCGGGTTTGTTACTTACTACGAGTGCTGTGTTGTATTTGTCGCTCCCTTTGAAATGGCGGATGATGCTTTCGCAGTTTGTGCCGCCGCCGGAGACGAAGATTGCTATGTTTATCATCGTGTTTATATCCTTTTGACCGCAAAGGTATTCAATTATCTCCACCGATGCAAATTTATTTTGGTTCTTGGTCTAATAATTCGCGAATTTTGGTGGCGAAGTGTGTGGCGTTTTGCGATATGCTCCTGAATCCAAACTTTCCGTCAAGCCTTTCTGCGAGGTATTCCTGTTCGGTCTGCCCGGGCGTCGGGATGATGATGGCTTTTTTGTCGAGTGCCACGATGTCGCACAGCGTGCTGTATCCGGCGCGGCATATTACCGTGGACGATGAGTTCAGTGCATTTAGCAAGTCGTTGCCGCTCAGAATGTTGTGGAATGTGATGTTTGAGGTGTCTGGCAGGGTGGGGCGGTCGGGGGATACGCCACGGACGAACAGTGTCTTTTTTCCGCAGTCGGCGAGTGCGGCTATGAGGATGTTTTCGAGTACTGTGCGTTGGTTTTCCTGCCCGGACATCAAGACCATGACATCGTGGAGTGGGGCAGTGGCGGTGGAGTTGGATTTATGGAAGCGTGACAAAATCCCGATTCTGACAAACCGGTCGGTCGGAAGTGCCCGGTCGGCTGCCAGTTTCCCTGACAGGCTTTCGCCGTCCTCAAAGTCGGGGATTAGCACTTTGCGGAATTTCGTGAGGTATTTCTTGAACATCCATCCGCCGATGTCTTCGAGCCATGAGAGTCCGCGTGGCATTTTGGGGTAGACTTGGTGGGTTATGATGTAACATTCCATGTGCCTGAATGACAGGCCGTAGCGGTTGTCGGATATGATGCAGTCGATGTCGTGCCGGCGTATGGCTTCCTTTATGCGGCGGTGTTCGTTAATCGAGTTGCGCAGTACTACGGGAATCCAGCCGAGGATTGTGAAGATGTTAATGCGGTGTTTGGGGTAGTGGATATTCCAGTCGTCGATGGTTATGATTATGGTCGACGGGAGTTCTTGTCGCAGGAATTTTTCTGCGCCGGGGCCGCATGCGACGATGATTTTGTTGTTGAGGCTGAGCCTTTTGATGACTGGCACAGACCGTGCCGCGTGGCCAAGTCCCCAGTCCAATGGCGCGACTAAGATTGTGCGCCCTTTTATGTCGTCGATGATTTTCAAAGTTGTTTGTATGTGTGGTAAAAAAATGAAAGTGGCTGGCCATTCAAAAATAATCGCTTTTGTCTGGTCAGCCGCTTTGTCAAATCGTTGTTAATGTGTCTTTTTAGCTTTCTTTCGCGATGTACTTGGCACATGCCCAGCCTTCCACGACGGCCTTTATGCGGAACATGTTCTCCTGCTGCTCGATGATGTTGAACTTTGTGCCGCTCTTGAGGTCGCTGACGAGGCGGCGCGATTTTTTGCAGTCGCTGTACAACATAGCGTTGTCTGTGGTGAGTTCGCCGTCGTACTCGCTGTCGGTGTTGTCCTGCTCGATGTACTGTTTGTCAATCCAGCCGGTTATTTCGTGGAGGATGTTGTACCATTCCTTTGTGGAGTCCTGGCCGATGATGTAGATGTACGTGCCTGCCGCCATCGGGCTCGACTTCAGTGGCGCGTTTGTGGAGGGCTGCTGGCGGAAGTTGAGTTTTACGGTGGCTTTTCCGATTACGAGCGACGATGCCGCAGATTTGCTGACGGCGTTCTTGAACATGTCGCTGATGCTGACGGTCGAGTTTTGGGCGAAGATTTCGTCCCTCAGTGCGTCGAGGGGGAATGCCGGCCCTGGGTCGCACTTGCGTCCGGGCGCAATTTCTTCGTGTCCGAGGATTTCGATTATCTTGAATTTCGAGCACAGGAACTTGCAGAGTGCTTTTACCGATGCTATCTGCTCGTCGGTGTACTTGTACCAGTAGGTCATGGTGGTCACGGCGTTGCGGTGCTTGCCGGTGTAGACTTTTGAGGCCGGCGTTGCGGTCTTGTTGGCTTTTGTGGCTTCCCACCATGTGTAGTACTTGCCGTCGATTTTCTGGAGGTAGCCGGGGTTGCTTATTTCGATTCCGATGGAGAATCCGTTGTAGCTTGAGCGTCCGTTGTAGCTCGATGTGCCGGCGTGGTATGCTTTCCTGTTAAGGTCCACCATCTGTGTTATCGAGCCGTCTTCGCTTACGACGAAGTGCGCCGATGTGGTCGCGGTCTTTGCGGAAAACATTTTTACTGTGGCGGCGCCGCTTGAGCCTGCGGTGTAGTGTATGATGATTGCGTCGGGCGTGATGACAGATTTCTTGTCGTAGGCGTATGCCTCTACGAATGTGTTGAAGTTGTCGCCAGTTACCCTGTTGTTCTTAAGTTCCATATTTGTCGTTTTTGGGTGTTTTTTATTCGGCGCAATTTAGCGCAAATTTTGGTTATACGCAAATTTTTTTTCGTTTTTTTTCTAAATTGTGTAGAATGTCTTGAAAATGTTTTTGATGTTGAAGTGGTCGTAGACACCGCATATCTCTCTGATTGAGTGCATTGCGAGTATCGGCGTGCCTACATCGACGCACTTGAAGTCGGTCTGCGACGTAGAGATGCTGCCGAGTGTTGAGCCGCCCGCGAGGTCGCTGCGGTTGGTGAACCGCTGGATAGGCGAGTTGGCGATTTCGGCGAGGTGGGCGAATATCGCCGCGCTTTCCGCGTCGGTGCAGTAGCGTTGGTCGGCGTTGTATTTGATTACCGGGCCTTTGTTGACGATTGGGCGGTTGGTCGGGCAGCTCATTTCGGGATAGTTGGGGTGCAGTCCGTGGGCCGGGTCGGCTGAAATCATGAACGAATTGTAGATGGCGCGGATGTATTCTTCCTTGTCGCCGCCGAGGCAGTAGATGATGCGTTCGAGGACGTTTTTGAGGAACGGGGACGCTGCGCCTTGTCGCGTGCGGCTGCCTACTTCCTCGTTGTCGAAGCATACCATCATCTGCGTGGCGTTGATGTTGGGGCTTGTGAATAGGCCTTCCATGCCGGCGTGTATCATCGAGAGGTTGTCGAGGCGCGCGCTGGATATGAACTCGTTGTTGGCGCCGATGAGGCATCCTTTTTCGGTGTCGTAGAGCGAGAGGTCGAAGTCGAGGATTGAGTCGGGGGATGCGTTGAGCTCGCGGGCGATGATTTCCACGAGGTAGTTTTGGTTTTCGAGGGGCGACTTGATGCAGGCCAATAGCGGCGTCATCTCTTTTTGCGGGTCGATTCTTACGCCGTCGTTCACTTTGCGGTTGAAGTGGATGGCGAGGTTGGGTATCTGCAAGAGCGGGCGTTTGAGGTTGAGCTGCCGCACTTCGGGCTTGAAGGGGTTTTTGGATTTGAGGACGACGCGCCCTGCGATGCTGAGCGGCCGGTCAAACCATGTGTTGTATATCGCGCCGCCGTAGATTTCGGTGTTGAGTTTTATGTATGAGTTTGCGACGACGATTTCGGGCGATGGCTTTATCTTGATTGTGGGCGAGTCGGTGTGGGCGGCGATGATGCGGAATCCGTCTTTTTCGGGCTGCCCCATTCCGACGGTGAACACTGCGAGGGTGGTGTCGTTTTGAGCGGCGAAGTATTTGCCTTCTTTTTCTATCTGCCATGGCTCGGTGAGGGGCAGTTCTTTGTAGCCTTTGCGCAAGAGCGCGGCTTTTATGTTCCTGACTACGTGGAATGTGCTCGGGCTGTATGATATGAAGTCTATCAGGTCGTTTGCAAATTCCTGTGGTTCGTCGAGTTTTTTGTTCATGATTTTGCAATTTTTGTTTGTTTGCGCAAATATAGTGGTTTGGCGCGGGATTGCAAAATTTTTTTTGGGTCAGTTGCCATACGCGGGGCAGTCGTGTCCACTTGCGCCATGATCGCCGCCTGATAAATCGAATTGTAGTCCAATCAAAATTCCGGCAGCGATTTGATGGATTTCCTTTGCGTAGTTTGGAACCATCAAAACAAAATCCAAACTTTTTGGATTGAAATCCCAAAATTCAGCACTTGAAGCCAATGACTATGATGTCGTCGGTCTGCTCGGTGTTGCCGTCCTTAATCCACTTCTCGATGGTGTCGTTGAGGATTTCGCGCTGCTTCTCGGGCGGCTCGTTGTGGATTTTGAGGAAGAGGTTGCGTAGGTTTTTGATGAGGAACTTGGAATTGTCCTTGCCGCCAAACTGATCCTTGTAGCCGTCAGAAAACATGTAGAACCACGTGTTGCCGTCGGGCTGGATGGCGGTCTTCTTGTACTGGAAGTCGTCGCCGTAGAGCTGCTGGCCGCCGATGCTCTGCTTGTCGGCTTTGTATTCTGTTAGTTCGTCGTTTTGGATGACGACGAGCTGGTTTTTTGCGCCGGAATATTCCACGAGGTGGGTCTTCTTGTCGATGGTGCAGAGTGCCATGTCCATGCCGTCCTGATTGTCGGTGGTGTCTTGTTTGAGTGCCTTGCGGATGCGGCGGTTTTGGTTGGTGAGGATGTCGTCGGGCGAGGTGATGCCGTCGGCGACGATTTCGGTGAGTATCTGCGAGCCAATCATGCTCATGAACGCGCCCGGCACGCCGTGTCCGGTGCAGTCGGCGGCGGTGAAGATGATGCTGTTTTCGGTCTCGGCAAACCAGTAGTAGTCGCCGCTCACGATGTCTTTGGGGCGGAAGAGGATGAAATGCTCGGGCAGGACGTTTTTGATTTTTTCTTCGAGCGGAAGCATCGCGGTCTGTATGCGCTGGGCGTATTTTATGGAATCGGTGATTTCTTTGTTTTTGGCGGTGATTTCCTCGTTTTTTTCCATGATGAGCTGGCTCTGTTTGCGGATTTCGGCGGTGCGTTCCTCGACGATGTGCTCGAGTTTTTGCTTGTCGCGGATGAGTTTTTTGGTGTATGCCTTGACAAGTCCCCAGATGGCAAGCGCAAAGAGGAGTACGTAGAGCATTATCGCCCATTTTGTCAAGTACCACGGCGCGAGGATTTCGAATGTAATCCTCGCCTCCTGGCTTTCGACGTTGTAGCAGTTGATGGCCTTGACGTGGAGGATGTATTTTCCGGGGCGCAGGTTGGGGTATTCCTTGTAGTTCTCACTTCGGAAGTCTGACCATTCGTCGTCGTTGTTCTCGAGGAACGACTTGAATTTGATGTCCTCGGGGTGTTCGTAGAAGGACGCGGAGAACCTTACTCTGATGCTGTGGTGTTCGTAGGGCAGGACGATTTTTATCTCGTCGAGGTCGGTGTTCCCGCCATAAATCAGCGAGTCGTTGTAGATATTCTCGACCTTGCGGATATGCGCGTTGTATGGCTTGCTGATGTCTTTCTTTATATTTTCGTCGTAGTGGACAAAGCCATTATTGTCGCCGATGATGTAGCATCCGTCGCCGATATATCCGAATGACGAAATGTGGCTCTTAAACGGCAGGAATATGTCGCTCAAGAGTTCAAATGTGTCCTTCTTTATCTTATAACGTTCAAGCAGCCAGATGTTTGTCTGTTTTTCGCGCTTGTTTGTCACGACGTGTTTTGCCCACAGGTTCCCCCGGTGGTCGTTGTAGAGCAGGTCGAATGTCTTGCGGCCGCCGAAATGAGCGTTAGTGGCGGAGTCTTCGATGAAGGAGTCAGATTCCTTGTCATATTGGTATATGCCGTTGGTAGTGAATACCTTAAGGTCGTTGCCAGTGTCGAATACGTAGTTGTCGATGTCGGACGGAAGGCCGTTCATTGATGTGTACCTCTTGAAGGTCGCGGTGTCGAAGTTTTCGTTGAGGGAGATGCGGAATACGCCTGTGTTCCTGAGCGATGCCATAATCGTTCCGTCGGGTTCTTCGCCGAGCTGACGCACTTCTGCGGACATGCCCTGCGCGCTGCCACGGTATTCCCATTTGTTGTTCTTGTTTTCGTAGATGGAGATTCCGCTGCCGCCGTCAGCGAGGAGGATGTTTTTGTTACGGCGCGGGATTATGAAGTTACGGATAAGCCGCGCTTTCTCGTCGATTGTGCGGAGGGTGTTGTTAGTGTCGATGGAGAACATGCCTATGACGCCGCCGCCGATAATCTTGCCGCCGATAGTGTCGAGTTTCCATATTGCACCGTTGCCGCTGCGGTTCTTAAGTTCGCGGAATTTTGGGTTTTGGAGCGAGTCGATGTTGATGTTGAACACTGCGTTCGCGCCGAGGTAGAGCTGGTTGCGGGTGCGGAGTATGGAGCGTACAGTGCCGTTAATGCCTGTCTGTGAGTGTGGAAACCACGAGAACGGCGAGTAAAGGTCGACCGAAATAATCTGTGTGTATGTGGAAATCCAAAGCAGGTGTGTGTCGTCCTCGTAGATGTTGCTTACCTGGCTCGACTTGAGCCTTTTGATTGGCTTGAGGTCTTTGTCGGTGATGACAGCGCCGTTGGAGATTGTGCCGAATGCGTACTGTCCGTCGTGGGTGCGCGTCGCACAGAAAATGTCCCTCCTGAGGTCGTCGGGAAGTGGGGTGTCTATTTTTTCGAGGGTGTCGTTCTGGTACTCGAATATGCCCAAGTCCTTGTTGATAATCAGGAGCCTGTTGTCCGAGAGATCCATGCTTGTTATGTTGTATCCGGCGTCGGCAAGCCGTTTGTCTATGCGGACTTCGCCATTCTTGAGGGTCATTATGCCCGATTTTGTGGAGGCGACGAAGATTTTGCCGCCGGTCTTGAATGCACGGAGCGAGTTGTTGCCCTCGGCGGGGATGACGGTGATAGTGTCGTTCTTAAGGATATACAGCGCGGAGCGTGCCTCGTATATGATTCCTTCGCCGTTGTCGACGATTATGTTGGTTATGTCGTTAAAATACCGGTTTCCGTCGGGGATTTTTTCGATGATGCTCTTGAACTCGTATTCTCCGCTCGAGTTAGTCTCGAGGTACCCGATGTCGGATTTTGCGCCGACGTAGACGCGGTTTGTGGCTGTGTCGATGGCGAGTGCTTTTACAGCGGCGGCGTTCTTTGTTTTCACGATGTTCCAGTATGTTCCGTCGAATATCAGCACGCCGCTGCTGTTGCCGAAGTACATCACGCCTTTCTTGTCTTTGACGGCACACCAGTTTTGCGCGCTGACATTATATTCCGTAGTGTTGTATGTCACGCCGTATGGCTCGCCAACGGTCTTGATTTGAGCCTTTGCTTGGATTGTTAATGTCAGAACTAATATAGTGTATGCCAGTATTTTCGCTATTAATTTCATCTCGTTTTCCGTGTTTACTTTCAGTGCGTAAAGTTACAATGTTTTTTTGTACAAAAAATGCTCCATTTTTGTTTTTTTTCGATTTCGGGCTAAAAAAATGGCCATGGAGGCGTCTTGCAGCAGTCCACGGCCATTGTCATTATGGAAGTAAAGGATTGTGTCAGTTTTTGTAGAAGAACTTTCCTCTTGTCGATAGGAGCAGGTATGCCGGCTTTTCGTCGGAGGATGTCTTGGAGTTCAGGTTGTCGTATGCGCCGGTGATGTTAATGGTCTCGGCGTTAATCTGGAAGGCTTTGATGGCTCTGATTTCTTCTTTCGAGTTGCAGGCGTTGGCGGTTATGTTGTCGCCGCTGATGGCCACGGAGGCAATGTCGGATTTAGATGTGAACTCTTTGCCGTTCACGTTAAGCGCGGTGTAGTTGCATACGATGACGTAGCCGGTGGACGACTTTATGATGTCGGCGACTTTGCCTTTCAGTTTGAAGTATTTGCTGAATGCCGGGTTCTTCTGTCCAAGGCTCACGGTCTCCAGGACGACATCGTCGTAGGTGTCTGTGTCGGCGTTGCCGTTTGCGCCTTTTGACACGACGGACACTGTGGCGGCTATTTCGTCCAATGTGAACGCCACGGGGTACATTGTCGATGTGAGGTCTGTTTTTGAGACGACTTTTCCCTCTTTGTCAAGCTTGATGACGCTGCTCTTAGTGCCGTTAGTGGCGAGTGCGTAGAGGCCTTCGGTCTTGGAGGGAGCGAGTTGTATGATTGCGTTTTGGCCGGCGGGCATCGTGATGTCGGTAGCCCAAAGGAGCTGTCCGTCGGGGTCGCCTTTTGCGACGAAGGCGGTCGACGCGACGTCTGAGGTCTTCCGGTAGCCGCCGATAAGCCTGTTGCCGGTGCCGTCCTTGCATGAGAATACCGTGGTGTATTCGTCCTGGTCGGCTTCGTCGAAAGGGATTTCGTATGGCGCGGCGTTGATTTCCTTTTCCTTGAATGTGTATGAGGCGTTCATCGGCGTGTACTGGTCGACGGTGAATGCGCGGAAATGCTCGAAGTTCTTCTCCTGGATTTTGTCGATTTCCTTTTCCTGTTCGGTTTTGTATGTCTTGGAGAATTTTGATGTGTTGCCGTACAGGTTCGTGATGGTCTGTTCGTGGAGGTGAAGGCTCTTGTCGTTAATCCTGGCGTTCATTGCGCGGAGGTTGTTCTTGCATGTGCGCACCATGAGGTAGAGGTCGTAGTAGTAGTTCGCCTTTTGGTTATAGTCGCTGTTGTAGGACTCCGGGTTGTCGATGTTGTTAGTGGAGCGCAGGGAGGCAATCTGTAGGTTTGCCTTTGAGACTTCGTACCTGAGCGCGGAGGACAGGAGCGACTCGTAGTCGTATTTTTCAGTGAGGTTGAGGATTTTGTTCGACGGGATTATGTTCTGTATGCTGTCGGTCTCGGCGTTTGCGCGTTGGAGCTTGGCGACGCGGGCGCGGATGTCCTTGATGGCCTTTTCGGTGTTTGTCTTTATGTCCTTGATGTTTCCGTCGAGGAGTTTGAGCGCGTCCTTGCACCATCCTTGGTAGTCCCACACGGGGATTCGCGGCTGGATGAAGTTGGACGACGTGAGGCCTTCGAGCCTGTATGTCTCTATGGGCTTTATGTCCAGTTTTTGGTCGTATTGTTTGATGGGGTAGTTGGCGAGTTCGTTCCTGAAGAGTCCGAAGCATAGTTTTACGCTGTCGAAGTCCATGGACAGTTTCTTGATTTCGCTGCGGAGCTCGTCGGAGTTTGTCACAAGAAGGTTCTTGTAGTTGTTGGAGTGGCCGACGATTTTGTTGAAAGTCTGTGTGCAGTCGTTGTACTTGTCGATGGCGAGGTTGAAGTTGTCGATAATGGCGGTGACATGCTCGTCGTACTCGTTAAGAGTGGACATGATGTTGTCGAGGTATCCGAGCACGCCTTCCTGTGTGACGGTCTTGAGGTTTCCAACGCCGAGGTTGGTGTAGTAGTCGCGGTTAGTCTTGACCTCCTTGTCGTCGGCTTTGATTTTGCTTATGGCGAGGCCGAGGTAAAGCCTTGTGTCGTAGATAAGCTGGCGGACATATTTGTAGTTGAGGAACGGGTCTTCTTCCTGGAGCCATTTCCACTTTATTACTGCGGTCTGGACGTATGTGTTGGGGAACTCGGGGTCTGCGCTCTGGTACTCGTTGAGTTTGATGAGCGTGTGTTCGGCGGGTTCGATTCCGATTAGGCCGTATATGTCCTTGTATTTCATGCGTTGGGCGTATGCGGCGGTGCATGTAACCGCCACAATCAACGTCAATATTATCTTTTTTGTGATCATCTTATTCATTTTTTGAGGTTGTTTTAGCTTTTAACTGTGCTGATGACTTTGACTTCGACACGGCGGTTTTTAGCCCTGTTTTCGTCGCTGTCGTTTGGTACAATCGGCATTGACTTTCCGTATCCTTTGGTAATGATCCTTTTCCTGGATACACCTTTTGTTATGAAGTATGCCGCAGCGGAGGCGGCCCTTTGGTCGGACAGTTTGTTGTTATATTCGTCGGAGCCGGTGTCGTCGGTGTGTGCGGATATTTCGACGCTGACGTCCGGGTTCGATTTCATGATGTTGACGAGGATTTCGAGGCCTTCGTAGCTTGACTCGGTGAGTGTGGAGCTGTTAGTCTCGAAGTTGATGTTGGGAATTTCCATTACTACGCCTTCCTTGATTTTTCGGATTTCGGCGACGACGGTGACGCTACCGTCGAGGTTGATGGTCTCGTCGGTGGAGAAGTTGAGGTTAGAGAAGTCGAAGTCCTTGGTGCTTCTCCTCTGCCTATCTTCGTCTGAGAGGAGGTATGCTTCTTCGTCGTCCTCGTCGAAGTCGTCGCCGTGTGCGCGCCTTTGCCTTGTGTAGTCGAGGCCTTGGCCGCTTGTCTGGAAGTCGGCGTCCTTAGTCTGACGGCCTGTGCGTCTGCGGAGTTTGTCGAATGCGAGGTCTTTTGCGCCGAGGGCGGTAGTCTGGTTGAATGGCGTATAGCCTTTCTTGAAGATGCTGACGGTGTAGAGGTCGCCTTTGCGGAGCCAGAACTCGACGTATCCGTTGTCGTCGGTGGTGGCGGTGGTGGAGTATTTTGAGATTGTGGATATGTCCACAATGGTCACGTCGGCGGTCTCGCCTTCTTCGAGGCCTTTGACCTGGACTTTGAGCAGTGTCTTGCTCGAGACAAGCTCGGCGTCGCGTTCTACGGATTCGAACAGCACGACTTGCGATAGGTCGACCTTAAAGTCGTAGTCGAGGAAGAGGTCTTTTGTGATTTTGAAGTCGAAGTTTGTTCCGATGGGTAGTGTGGTTTTGTAGCGGCCAGTGGCAAATTCGTCGATGTTCAGTGTCGTGTCTTTGCCGTCGGCCTGGACGTAGAAGTCGCCTTCCAATGCGTCGAACATTTCGGAGTCGAATACGTTGACCTGGATGTCGACTTTATTGAAGAAGGTGTAGTCCTGCTTGTGTTCCTTGCCGTCCGGGGTTGTCTCGATGATGTTGTGGGAGTAGCCTGGGTGGCTGAAGTCGATGAACACCGGCGACGGTTCGGTGATGAAGAAGTCGTACTCGCCGGTTTTCTCGTCGCTTTTATATTGGGCGAGGATTTCGGAGCTTCGCGCGTCCTTGATTGTAATGTCGGTCTGGAGCGGCTGGTTTGTGTATTTGTCGATTGTCTTTCCGATGTACCTTGTGACCGGCAGGTGGTGGAAGTTGGGCGGGATTTCGGTTTTGACGAGAGCCTGTGACTTCTTTTCGCTATGCAGTGAGTACATCATCTTGCTTTGGTAGTCGAATGATGGCGAGAAGTCGTTGTAGAGGCCGTTGACCGAGTCGATTGGCAGCGGGATTATCCATGACTTTTGGTTTGGCCTGTGCGTGTAGTATATGTCAAAGTCTGTCCTGCCTTCCTTGCGGATTGAGGCGAAATACAGGGTCTGGTTGTCGGGCGCGACGTACAGTGATGCGTCACAGCCGAGCGTTACGGGCTCCGGCACGTCTTTGGCTTTTGTCCATGTGCCGTCGGGCTTGTGGGTGCTCATGTAGATTATGCCGCATCGCGGGTCGATGAGTTTTTCGCCTTTTGCCGGGACTTTAATCCTCGTGAAGTATATCGTGTTGCCGTCTGCCGATATGGCTGGGTACTGCTCCTGGGCTGGTGAGTTTATGCTGTCGCTGAGCGGCGTCATGTCGCTCCATTGTCCGTTTGACTTAGAGACTACGTATATGTCGGTGTTTCCAGAGCCATTGTCGGCGGCGAAGTATATTTTGTTGCCGTCGTTGGATAGCGATGGCTGCATCGGCTTTATGTTTTTCTCGATGAGGCTGTTGAGAGGGTTGTTTTCCGATGGGTTTCCGAATTGGCCGTTAGTCTTGGTGAAGAAGATGTATTTTGTTATTTTTTCTTCTTTTTTTGACTGCGGCTCGTTCTCTATTTCGACAATGGCGTTAAGTCCGTTTGCCGAAATGTTGGCAGCGACGGCCTTGAACCCTTCAGGGACTGGGAACAGGTCGTAGGATGTCGTCTGCGCCGTGCTGTTGGCTGCGAAGGCCATTAGCCCGAGCGCGTGTATTAAAACAGTTTTTTTCATGTTTGGGTAGTTTTGTATGGTTGCCTTGTGCGCTGCAAAGGTAATCAGTTTTTGTGTTATGGCAAAAAAAAATGTTAAAGAGTGATAATAAAATTACCCAAAAGTGGCACGTGTTTTCGGAATAATGTGTATATTTTTGTGGCGTGGAAGCAATAATAACTTCGTTCATTTGTTGCATTAGGCAGACGTTGGATGGGGCAAGGGTATATGCGTGTACAAGTTCCGATTTTTTTATCTTGGATGTTGACCGCCATACGGAAGAAATTTCTGTATCTTCTGTCACAAAGCCAGATGGAAACCTGTTTTTTGCACTGACAAGAAATGACAAATATTTGATGGCTGTAAGAAATGATTTGCTTATTGGTTATGATTTGTCCGAAGGATTGGTTTTTTCTAAGTTTAAGGTGTTTTATGATTTTGGCGGGAACAATGAAGGGCTGTTTATGATTCAACAAGGCATCGATGGAAGTCTGTATGCGACGAATGGTGGTGGCGGAGTGGTTTATGTCATTGACGGAGTTGAGGAAGGAGAAGTGCTTGTAAATACGATTGGATCAGATTGTTCCATGAATTTCGGTGGCTATTATTTTCCTCAAATTATGCGTCGGCAGATGTCGCACATTAATCCCTGCCTGCTCCCTCTTCCAAAAATAATCCGCGAATAACCGAAATTAATTTTGCTTTTTTCTTCATTGTGTCTATATTTGCGGCGGAAATATTAAAAAAAGACACGATGGAAAAGAGCATCAAAGATTTTTTCAGTTATCCAAATTTTATCATGGGACGTGGGGAATGTGGCGGCGGTGTTGCCGGTGTGGACTTAAGGCTCGCCAAGTCCATGACGCAAATATTTGGGTGCGGGATGTACCTCGTGGACTATGAGGATAACAAGGTGCTGTATATGACCGACAATATTGCGCGGTGGTGCGGTGTCGATACATCAGAGGTGGGGGACGTGGACTGCGACAAGTTTGTGAAGTGCGTGCCGGACGAGGATTATAAGATGCTTGTGAAGATTAATGAGGCCGTGTTCTCGTTCTTGCGGGGGATGCCTGACGATGAAATCTTGAAAGTCAAGGTTTCGTATAATTTCCATCTTGGCAAGATGCTGATGCTCCAATATTTTGTGCCTGTCAAAGTTGTGGATGGCAATGTCAAGGTCGGACTTTTTGTCCTGACGATGCCTACGGGACAAAGTTCCGGCAATATTGTCTTGTGCAAGGAAGGTGAGCCTGATTATTATGAGTATTCGTTGTCTACGCGCTGCTGGACGCGGCAGGAGGTTGTCGTCTTGACTGACATCGAAAGGCAAATACTGTGGCTCTCGGCACAGGGGCGCACCATGGACGACATCGCAAAATCTATATGCCTGTCAGTGGATTCCGTGAAGACTTACAGGAAGCGTCTTTTTAAGAAACTTGATGTCTCTAATATCTCCGAGGCGTTGTTTTATTGCGTGAATCACAAGATGCTTTAATCTAACCTGCCGCTTTTGGGTAATTTTTGACTTCCGCACGAAAAATTACCCAAAAGTGGCACGTGTTTTTTGTGGCGTGGAAGCAATATTGCTTGCCCGTAATCAATAAATAATTCATATTAACATGAAAAACAGAATCATGAAGCTAATTGCATTTGCGGCAGTCATTGCCGTGGTGCTCGCAGGCATGACGGCCTGCGAGGAGGAAGAACCGGTAGTGGTTGAGGCAGAATCAGTCAGTGAGCAAGTGGAAGTGGCTAATGACGGCGTACTTGTCGTTGACGGTAAGAGGATGGAGTGGACGTTCAGTCAGAAGTATGCTGCTGGCGTATCTAAGGGTCTTGTCGCCGATGAATCGGACTATTTGGAAGTTGACACTGTCTATTGCTATTCAGATCCAAAGAAAAAATACCTTGCGGTAAAAGTCTATCGAGTATCTAACCCTGGCAGGTACTTCTACATGATGATTGACAATGTGGCTGAAAAAGTAGAATTCAATCATCAATGCACAGTGTATGACTTCAAGGAATCGAATGCGGCGAAATATGGCTATCTGTATCAATGGCCGCTGGCATACCAACTTCGTAATGATTTCTATATGAAATTGCCTGATTACAGAGCTAACGGAAGACCTACAAGAGTTTATGAACATGTGGGTAGGTTGCCAAACAGAATTGACATTAATGATTTGATGGAAGAAGACCATGATGTATATCAGCAACAATTGAAAAGCGTTCATGATTTTTCAGGTTGGGATGAAATGTATTTCGATGCTTTTTTATGTGGTTTGAAAAAAGGTACTGATAAGGATTGTGACAAGACATTTGCTGGTTATCGGTATGGCACATACAATGAAACTCTTTCATGCGGTTGGTTTAATGCGCTTGGAGAGGAAGGAGTATTTCACATGCAGGATGGTTCAGATAATGGGCACCGTTTTTTCACGGTGAAACGTCATTACAAGAATCCGCTTGACAAGAAATATTACGATTATGTAGCATTTATTGGACTTCAGACGCTTGATCGTGAGTGCTATTCAATACGCTATGTTTTCGAGCCGAAATATCAGTAATGCAATCCTGGCAATTCTGTTCATTTTTTTTCTGACAAGCTCCGTTCCATCGGCGGTTTGTCAGAAAAATTATGACAATTGGATTTTCGGGTCTGGTGCGCATGTGTCTTTTCAGGACGGGAGGGCCGTGGTCATGCCAGTTTATGAGGGAAGCGAAGATTATCATAATAGTCATAATATGCACGACTATTTTGTCGCATATTCCGATGATTACGGGAATCTCCTGTTTTATTGTTATCTCGTAAAGAAGAATGGAGTCCTGTATTTTGAGGTTGCTGATTTTGAAAATAGGGTAATATACAATGATTCTTTTGTTTCCGCGTTTGATTTCGGGATTTGTAATATCGGCGACAATGAAAACAAGGATGTACACCATCTTTTTGTGAAAAAGGAGAATGCCAAGGTAGGAAGTGTGCATGAACTTCATCATTTGATAATTAATTGTGCCAAAGGTATAGTTTCCTTGGCTTCGCATGATGTTTATCGTGGTTTAAGGATAGACGATTTTGTGACTGTAAGTGTCAATGATTATCCGTGTCTGATTGTGTATAATGACGAGGAAGGTTGCCTTAAAACATTTGAAGTTTCTGATAGCCTTATGTTGGTATCGACTGCACGTGATTTTAAAATGACTACGACCGTCTACCGTTCTAATCTGAGGATTTCTGCTGACGGCTCTTTTTTATTGTTCAAAAATGGAGAGAAGTATTACAGAACTGAGATCGGCGAGTATGGCGATGTGGCAGGTAAGGTGGACATGGGTATAGACAGTGTTAGTTGTTTTGAGTTTTCGCCGTCGGGTGAATATTTGTTCTGTGGCAAATATGGAAAAACAAAGTCGGAATTTATGGTTATCAGGTACAGGATTGTGGGCTCAATTCACAAAGCAAGTGAGGTTGCAGACACCATTGTCGTCCTACGGAAGCAAATGTCGGGGGATATTTTTAACAGTCGGTCTGACATGATAGTAGGTCCTGATGGAAATATATACCTTGGTTTTTCTGGTGATGGATATGTTTCTGTCATAGAAAGTCCGGATGCTCCGTCGAATGATTGTAAGTTCAATTACCAAGCGTTGTATCTCGACGGAGCTGTGTGTGAAAATTCGTTTCTTCATGTTCCTCGTTACCTGCCGTCATTCCTTTATGCGGTGGAGTGTGGTTCGGCAAGTTTCGATTACCGAGGTATTGGCGCTAAAAAAGTATCGTGGGATTTTGGCGATGGTGTTATTGCTGAAGGAAGGCATGTCGTTCATAATTTCATGTCATTCGGGATTTGCAATGTCACCATGAGTGTTTTGTTCCATAATGATGAAATGAAGACGGTTTCAAAATTTGTGAAAATTCCAAAACAGGTTTCTCTTCCAAAAATAATCCGCGAATGATGCTTTAATCTAACATGCCGCTTTTGGGTAATTTTTGACTTCCGCACGAAAAATTACCCAAAAGTGGCACGTGTTTTCGGAAAATTTTGTGGCGTGGAAGCAATATTGCTTGCCCGTAATCAATAAATAATTCATATTAACATGAAAAACAGAATCATGAAGCTAATTGCATTTGCGGCAGTCGTTGCCGTGATGCTCGCAGGCATGACGGCCTGCGAGGAGGAAGAGGATTCCTCTGTCACTGAAGTCATTTCACAAATGTCCGATACAAGCGTCAGGCAGGGGCGACGTCTGTCAAAGAGCTTCTCCTTTTTGGATACCTCCTCTGTGCTAATGATGAAAAGGAATCGTAAAGAATACGATGCCTACAGAACGGTAAAAGTGGCTAACGAAGATTTCACAATTCTTCAAGAGTGGTTTCTTGACT
This sequence comes from uncultured Bacteroidales bacterium, assembly GCA_905234655.1. Taxonomy (GTDB): domain Bacteria; phylum Bacteroidota; class Bacteroidia; order Bacteroidales; family UBA3824; genus UBA3824. The sequence goes on along the minus strand of CAJOJG010000017.1, from coordinate 42,709 downwards.
ATGTGCATACTAATTGTGGACAATGGTATAGTACGTTACCTGGAGATGAGGCTGGTGTGAAATATGGCTACTTCTACGAGTGGGAAAGAAATTTTGGAACAGGCAGCCGTATGAGAAGTTTTGACAATGTTATATTCAATCGTAAGACTTTGGCTCGCGAGAACGGGTTCCACATTCCTACCGAAGATGATATTCGTAATATTGGTTTGATCTATTCCGACAAGAGTTTGATTCCAAATGATTTGGAATTGTATATCGAAGGAGAAGAAGAACTGATAGATAGGGACTTGAGAAATTATATCGATTTCGTTACATCTATGTGGATTAATTCCAATAGCGCGAACAAGAAAAAGGGATGTGGGGTTGTAGTATGGTGGCCGACAAGTCAAAATGGCAAGGTCACTTACGGTTATACGAACAACCCTACCCAAAAAGCGAGAATCCGTCTTGTCCGTACTATTACTCCAGAACAATGGTAATCAGAGTTTTTTTCGTGTATTACAGAATGTTGGGAGTCTTGTTGATTCTCAACATTTTTCCTTGGGTAGCCATTTCACAGTCAAAGCATGTGTCGCGTTTTTTCATTGGTGGATATTATCTTGATTTAAATCACCCGAGTGTTGAGGTCTGCGACAATGTTTACTTAAAAGAATACTATGATGTCGAACAATGCTATTATGTAGATGAAAATGGAGATACGAGGCTAATTGGGTATGATGGTATTCTACATGATGCCGACAACAATGTCATAGAGGGCAGTTCAATGCTTGTTTACGAGTCAAAATGTTTTGTGCCAGGCAGTTCAAGTAATATCGTCCATTATTTTGGGAGAAATTATATGATGATAGATCTTGAGAAGAACAAAGTCATAAAGAAAATAGATAATTTTGAGACGGGCGATATAGTGCTTGCCGTGCACAAGTCAGATTGCAGTGGAGTGTGGTTGTTCTATTCTGGAGATGACGAGATACGGAAATATTTGTTGTCAAATGATGAGGTTATATATTGTGGCAGTGAAGATTGGATATTTGAGAATAAAAAACAACCCAGTCGTGATAACGATTTATATGTAATGCTCAGTCCTGATTGCAAACATTTTACTTCAGTCTTGAGATTTGCAGAGCTTCATTACGGAGATTTTGACCGAATGACTGGTACTTTCAAGGTCAAAAGCATTAAACTCGCCGATTTCCCTGATGAATTTTATATTACATCTGCATTTTCATACGACGGGAAAAAGATATATTGCAACTTTATCCATGATAAATCTCGTGCCCGGGTTACGGATTTATTGGAATATGACCTTAAAGATGGATATGTCGATTTTGGGTCAGAAAAAATAACAAACATTATTGATTACTATGGTATTGAGTTAAGTTCAAGTCCGTTTTATGATGTTTTTCACCATAAGACGTGTTTCTACTCGTATGAAAAATATGCCATATCGCTCTCTACTGACAAGCTTGGAAACACGGAGATGGAATACATCTACGTTCCGTCAAAAGACAAAATAGAACCGTCAAACCAAATATTTCCCGCCTCCTGGTTTTCCGCAAATCCTTGTGACGGCGAAAGTCCTCCTTGCTTTCTCCCTGTTCCAAAAATCCTCCGCGAATGATACTTTAATCTAATCTGCCACTTTTGTGTATTTTTTTGGCTTTCGCGTTGAAAAATCACCCAAAAGTGGCACGTGTTTTCGGAAAAATGTGTATATTTTTGTGGCGTGGAATATGGTACTTATTTATTGCTCGCAATCAAAAATGCACATGAAACATTGTATTACGTATTCTGGAATGTTGGGAGTCTTGTTGATTCTCAACATTTTTCCTTGTGTAGCTGTCCTCTAAATCAACTGTGAATAGTCAGGAATTTCATTAAGGAAAGTGTACCTTGAGCTCGCGGCGTCGAACCGGGCGCAATAGTGCTTCATTCCATTGGTGACAATGACGAGCCGCGCCTTGAAGTTGATGTTGTAGCGGGCGACCTGGTTGAACGTTTCTTGGGTTATCGTCACGTCCGTCGCCTTACATTCGACGACGACCAAGGGCTTCATGTCGCGGCCGTATATGACGATGTCGGCGCGTTTTTGGGTGTTGAAAAGTTTGAGGCCGTTTTCAGTGGCTATGAGCGACTGAGGGTAGTGGAGGTCGTTTATGAGAAAATGCACAAAATTCTGCCGGACCCATTCTTCCGGGGTCAAGACCAAAAATTTTTTTCGTATTATGTCAAAAATGTATTTATTTTGTGCATCAGTCTTGATGTTAAGGCCATACTGAGGCAGATTTAGCTTTTCCATTGCCGAAAGTGTTTGACATTGTTGAGGTTGATAATAACATGGTGCAAAATTAACAATTAAAAACTTAAAAACAAAATGAGGACAAAAGAAGAAATCGTTAACAACTGGTTGCCGAGGTACACGGGACGGGAACTCGGCGATTTTGACAAGTACATCCTTCTGACTAACTTCCAGAACTACCTCGAGCTGTTCTCCAAGCGTTTTAGCGTGCCGGTCATGGGGCTCGACAAGAACATGCCGAGCGTCTCCGCTGAAGGCATAACGCTGATTAACTTCGGCATGGGCAGCCCGAACGCCGCCACAATCATGGATCTCCTGAGCGCGGTAAAGCCCGAGGCGGTCATGTTCCTCGGTAAGTGTGGCGGCCTGAAGAAAATCAACAAGCTCGGCGACGTAATCCTCCCGATAGCCGCCATAAGGGGCGAGGGCACCTCCGACCAGTACCTTCCGCCCGAAGTCCCGGCACTGCCCGCGTTCCAGCTTCTCAGGGCTGCCTCGGCGGTTGTGCGCGACCTTGGACACGACTACTGGACAGGCACGGTCTACACCACTAACCGCCGCGTGTGGGAGTGGGACGAGGATTTCAAGGACTATCTCCGCAAGATTCGCGCGATGGGCGTGGACATGGAGACCGCGACGCTTTTTACTGTGGGGTTCAAGAACAAGATACCCTGCGGCGCGATGCTCCTGGTGTCCGACCAGCCGATGGTAGCCTCGGGCGTGAAGACCCGTGAGAGCGACAATAGTGTCACTAAAAACTATGTCGACGACCACCTCGAGATGGGAATCCGCACGCTCCGTGAGATAATGAACAACTGCATGAGCGTCCGCCATCTGAGGTTCGACCATGACTAAAAATTTTTGGCGTTGTCCAATTTATGTTTACCTTTGTGGACGAAAAATTATAATGCCGCTTCGCGGGAAATCTTTCAAATCTTATACAAACCGTACAAATAAAGGATTTGAAAGATTTGAAATGAATTTGAAAGATTTCTCGCGAAGCGACAAAAAATTATAACATAGCCACAATGACATACGAATCCATAATGTCCGACCTCAAGGCGGGGAAGTACGCTAATGTCTACCTGCTGCAAGGCGACGAGCCATACTTCATCGACAAAATCTCGAACTACATCGAGAATAATGTCCTCAGCCCTGACGAGCGCATCTTTAACCAGACCGTCGTCTATGGCAAGGACATCGATGTGAGGAACCTCGACGTGATGGCCCGCCGCTTTCCTGCAATGGCGAAGTACCAGGTCGTCATCGTCAAGGAGGCCCAGGACTTGAAGAAAATCGACGACCTCGCCTTCTACGCCCAAAAGCCTCAGAAGACGACGATACTTGTGCTGTGCCATAAGTACAAGACTGTGGACAAGCGCAAGAAGCTCGCCACGCTCGTCGACAAGACAGGCGTGCTGTTCACCTCCACTAAGTTGTACGAGAACAAGATTCCGGCGTGGATAGACAGTTATGTAAAGAGCATCGGGCTTGTGTCGGATCCACGCTCGACAAGGTTGCTGACCGAATATCTCGGCACAGACCTCTCGAAGATAAGCAACGAACTCGACAAACTCGCCATCGCGCTCCCGAAGGGTTCTACGGTAACGCCCGAAGTCATACAGGACAACATCGGAATTTCGAAGGACTACAATAACTTTGAGCTCCAGAAGGTCATCAGCACTGGCAATGTCGAGAAGGCGGCGCGGATTGTGTCCCATTTCGCCAAGAACCAGAAGGACAACCCTCTCGTCTTGACCGTGACATCGTTGTACGGATTTTATGCCAAGATGCTGATATACTGGCAGTACTATAACAAGGACAACAACACCTTGGCGGCGGCGATGGGATGCAGCCCGTATTTCCTGAAGGACTACCGCGATGCGTCCCAGCGGCTTACATTGCCAAAAGTCATGGCAGGAATATCGCTGCTGAGGGAGTACGACATGAGGAGTAAAGGTGTCGGAAACGCCACCACAGACCCCGGCTCGCTGCTCCAAGAATTAGTCTTCAAACTGATGCACTAAATTTTTTTGCTTTTTTATTTGCATTTGGCGTATTTGTTGCTTATTTTTATGCAGAAAATCCGAGCGTGGGCCTGTGGGTTCGTGCGAAGATGTAAATAGTTGATAATTAGAAATTTAACAATACCACGACATGAAATATAAATTTAGGTTTACGTTGAATTTGAAGTTTATGTTGGGCTTTCTTATGCTCGGCATACTGCTTTTTATGACGTACAGGACCATGAATGTCTCACAACAGGTCAACAAAAACCAGGTGAAGGAAAGCGACGAGTTGGTCTATCCCTCGTTAGTCCAGACCGAGAGGCTCAAAGACTTGATAGAGGCCTCGCAATACCTTGTGACAAAGTGGACGCTAAAGGGCGAGGCGCGTGACGGAAAGCTCCAGGGCGAAATCGAGTCATGCCACGGCGAGTTGTACGATTCGCTCAAGGCTCAGATTGTCAAGTATGTGGATAAAGACCTTTGGAGCGACAAGAACAAGGAATTGTATTTCAAGGTTACATCGATAGTGGACACACTGTTCTCGCTGCAGAGCGACCTCGTGGACAACCTCAACACCCCCGAAAAATTCGCCGACCAGAGTAACTACTCCTTCAGGCGTTACAGTGTCGTGGACGGCGAGATAATGTCATGTTACAAGAGGGCATACGCCACCGCGACCCAGTTGTCCAACACGTTCAGGAAGGAGATGGGCGAGAACCTCGACATCCTCCAGGACAACATGGCCGACACGCAGTCGTCGCTGCGCCTTGGCATTGCCGTGCTGCTATTGTTCATCGTGGCATTATATTTCATCCTCAACCGTAACCTGCGCAAACTCAACTACTTCAAGGATAAGATAAAGGAAATGTCCGAAGGTATCCTGCCGGAGGTCGAAGTGAAGGGCAGCGACGAGATTGCGGAAATGACAGGCACATTGAAGACGCTCATCAGCAACCTCGACGAGACTTCTCACTTCGCGATAACCATCGGTGAAGGCAACTTCTCTTCAGAGTTCAAGCCAAGGAGCAAGCATGACGTGCTCGCAAACTCACTGCTCGTCATGCGCGACAACCTCATCAAAGCCGAGAAGGAAGCCGAGCAGCGTAAGGTCGAGAACTCGCAGCGCAACTGGGCGTCGCAAGGCCTGGCGGAGTTCAATGAAGTCCTCCGTAACGCCGGCGACGACATGCAGGTACTCTCCAACAGGGTCATCGAGAGGCTTGTGCGCTACCTCGACGCAAACATGGGCGGCATATACATCGTCGACGACTCCAATCCTGACGACATCCACCTCGAGCTTACCGCGTTCTACGCATACGACCGCCTGAAGTATGCAAAACAGCGCATTGAAATCGGCGAGAACCTTGTCGGACAGTGTTTCCGCGAGAACGAGACCGTCTACATGACCGACATTCCGAAGGACTACGTGCATATCAGCAGTGGGTTGGGGGAGGCTGACCCGACATGTTTGGTGATTGTTCCGCTTAAGGTGAACGCCGAGACATACGGCATCGTTGAGCTTGCGTCGTTCCAGGTCATCGAAAAATACCAAGTGGAGTTCATCGAGAAAATCGGCGAGACTATCGCGTCCACGATTGCGAGTGTGAAGATTAACATGAACACTGCAAAACTCCTCGAGGAATCCCACCAGAAGTCAGAGCGTCTTGCCCAGCAGGAGGCGGAAGTCCACAAGAACATCGAGAACCTCAAGGCTCAAATCGAGAACCTCGAGGAAATGAACAAGCGCGAGTCCGTCAAGTACCAGAAACTCCACGACGACTTTGAGAACCAGGCGGAGACCAATGCCTCCACGATTCAGAAACTCAACGACAAGAACGAGGCTCTGAAGGACGACATCACGATGCACCAGTATATCCTGAACAATTCTGCGGGCTATTATGAGCTCGATGCCCAGGGATTCTTCACGTACATGAATGCGCGCCTGCTCAACTCGATTGTAATGCAGTATTCGGAAATCGACACCCACGACATCCGCTCCTACATGGTCGAGGACGAGTCCATCAACAACTTCAACGAGGGTCTTAAAAAGCTCGCTGACGGCCTTATCTACACCGCGATGACCAAGTATTCGTTCAATGGCAAGGTCGTTGTCCTGAACGAGACTTTCACCCCAATCCGCGACGAGTACAACGTATTGACTAAGATATGCGTCATCTCCAAGAACATCACCCCGGCGATAGAGCGCATGGACGCTCTCGAGGCTCAGATTAACGAACTGAAGGCCGAGAACGAACTCCTGAACAACAAGGTGATGGCTCTGTCGGCTAACTAAATCGGCACGCCGTAACCCTCAAAAAAAATGAGTTACGGGGCAAGTATCAGCTTGTTTTTGCACGTCAACAACAAGTTTGCCATCGACGCCGACTACGAGGAACGCCTTCGCGACAGTGCGGCACTTTTTGAGCAAGTTACAAAAACAAGGGAATAGCCCCCACCCCTTTTTCGCCTTGTCGATCCTGTACTTCAAACTTCGGAAGGCTTTGGGCGTAGAGCGTCATCAGTTCGACGTTGCCCTCGTGGGCATCGGTGCGCAACGATTTCGGGTAATATTGCGATGCTTTTTCCAAGTCGCCCTGTTCGAGGTAAAGCGCGGGGTACGCCATCCGCGCCTTGTCGTGAAGTTTTTCGCCGATTCGGTAGGCTCTCTCGGCGTATTTGAAGCACTCTTCGGTGTCGGAATGGTACGCCGAAATCACGTATCCGTTGGCAAAAATGTTGTATTTTAATATGTCGTCGTCGATGTTTTCGGCGAGGGACTCGGCTTCCTTGTTGAAAATGAATGCGTTGCTGATGTCGGACGAATAGGTGAGAAGAAACCCGCTTTTGTAATTGTAGGCGTATGCGAGGTGGGCGAGGTCGCGTGGTTTTGACGGCGGCGGATTCGTCATTCGTCGGCGGCTTCAATTATCAGGCTGACGACAAAAATTCTTTCGGCGCAAAATTCACCGCGACAGTTAATTCGGTCAATGAAAGCGATTTTGTAAACAATTTGACGGTTTTTAAGGACAATGCCTTTTACGACGAGATTGCGGTAAGCGGCAATTCCTACCGCAAAAACAATGTCAAAAACCTTTTGAATAACGAATATGTCTATTTGAGCCGCGATTATTTCACGTTTGAGGACATACGTTGAAAAATCGTTTTTCAAAGACGCTTTGAGTGTTGAAATCGGCGTTTCGGACATTTTTTACAAACAGCGCAACGACATATCCAAGACCACCGAAACGGGCTATCTTGACATTCACAAAAAGAGCGACACCCGCGAATTTTCGCTCGTCGTAAAATACCGTTTCAACGCCGCAAAGAGCAAGTACAAAGGCACGGGGGCAGGGAACGGGGAAAAAGAGAGGATGTGAGGATGTAATTACGCCCTTAAAATGTCAAGGCTATTTGTAGGCGGTGTTGACGGTGGCGGCTACGATAATATTTTTCCCCTGATACCTACGCCGTAACCCTCAAAAAAAAAGAGTTACGGAGCCAATATCGCCGATACTTGCGCCGTAACTATCAAAAAAATTGGGTTACGGAGCAAGTATCCGCTTGTTTTTAAGGAAAAATGTATTAACTTTGTCGCCAGAATATAAACCGTCAAGATATGGGAAAACAAAGCATTATAGGGCGCAAAGACGAGCAAAAAATCATCCAAAACTACGTGGACAGCGGCAAGGCTGAGATGATAGCCGTGTATGGAAGGCGGCGCGTCGGCAAAACGTTCCTCATCAAAAGTTATTTCGCAAACAAATTCGACTTTGCGTTCACTGGCATTTACAACGTTACAAAATCGGTGCAACTCGCCCAATTCCATAAGACGTTGGAAGAATATTCGCGCCGGCAAATCAAAAAGCCCAAAGATTGGTTCGAGGCGTTTGACATGCTGAAAGAATATTTGGCGACGCTCGACAAGGAAAAGATAATCGTCTTTATCGACGAAATTCCGTGGCTCGACACGCCCAAAAGCAATTTTTTGGCGGCATTCGGACAGTTTTGGAACGTGTGGGCGTCGGTCAAAAACAATTTAAAACTCTTTGTCTGCGGTTCCGCCACGACTTGGATGCTCTCTAAATTTGTGGGCGACAAGGGCGGAATATACGGGCGTGTAAGCCGCTCGATATGGCTGAGGCCATTCACCCTCGGCGAGGCCGAACAGTTTTTGAAAACCGTCAAAGGCATGTCCCTCAGCCGCAAACAGATTTTGGAAGTTTATATGATTTTTGGCGGCATACCATATTACTTGGATATGCTTGTGAAAGGCAAGCCGCTGGATGTCAATATTGACGAACTTCTGTTTTATCAGGACGCGCCGCTGCGGCACGAGTTCGACTTCCTGTTCCGGACGCTGTTTTTGAACACAAAAATCTACCGCTCGGTGGTGGAAGCGTTGTCAAAAAAACTCAAAGGCCTCACCCGTCAGGAACTTATCGCAATCCTGAAAATCAAAGAGGGCGGAATGTTGACCGAGGCGCTTGACAACCTCATCAAATGCGACTTTATCCGCAAATATACCGCTTTCGGCAAGTCAGAAAGGGATGCCATGTTCCAGTTGACCGACTTGTTTTCGCTGTTTTACCTTAAATTTATCGGGCAGGGCAGCGGACAGGAAGAAAACCTTTGGACTAAACTTTCCGACAAGCCGCCGGTGATTGCGTGGCGTGGATACGCCTTCGAGCAAGTGTGCCTGCACCATTTGGCGCAAATCAAGAAGTCCTTGGGCATCAGCGGCATCATCGGCGACATTCATTCGTGGAATTGCCGTCCATTCACCGACAAAAACGGCACGCAGTGGCAAGGCGGGCAGGTGGACCTCGTCATCGACCGCGCCGACGGTGTGGTCAACCTCTGCGAAATCAAGCATGTCAACAACAAGTTTGCCATCGACGCCGACTACGAGGAACGCCTTCGCGACCGTGCGGCACTTTTTGAGCAGGTTACAAAAACAAGGAAGACCGTACACCACACATTCATAACCACTTACGGTGTCAAACAAAACCTCTACAGCGGGATTGTCCAGTCGGAAGTGGTGGCGGACGATTTGTTCGGGTAGCCCTCACCCCTTTTTCGCCTTGTCAATCCTGTACTTCAGACTTCATCTGCAACAAAACTGCAACAGCGAAAAATATTGAAAAAAATATGCGCATAATTTCTTTTACAATCTTTCTACTTCTTCCTTGCCCAGACCGGTGATGCTGCAAATTCATCTCTCATAAATCAAAACTTTATCTCTGTTAATACTTTCTGCGACACGCTGGCGAAGACATTTTTTCTGACACGAGATCTACCGAGCGGTCAAGGATGTCTTCAAGTTCGGTTGTGTTTTGAAATATTCGGCGATGGCTTTTGTCATTGATTGTATGGTTTTCATATCGAAACACTTTAAAATTTTTCTCTGCCACAAAGTGAATATATAAATGGTATTACAACGGAAATATAGGAAAAATGTCAGTTGATTTTAATGTTGATTATTATGCGAAACAGAGCACTGATTGTTCAGAAAACAAAGAAAACAGTCTCAACTTTGACGAACGGATTATATCGGCTGCTGATAAAATAAATAACAAACTTTTCGCAGTTTTATGTAAATCTTGATGTTTCTCCTGAATTTGGCATTTATTCTCCAACTTTTTTTCTCTCTGTTAGGAAACAAAATATAGATCTTGTTTCACAAGGAATAACAGAACATCTGAACAAGGCTCGATTTATCGGGGGAATTGACCATTGTTTGGATTTTGACAACGGTTTGAGTTTTGAACTTGACTGTTATTTCAACAGTAAGGGACACAACGAAGAATACTTCTATCAGTCAAATTATTGGACATTTGATTTTTGTGTTAATAAAGCGTTTTTTAAAGATGCATTGATAGTGGAAGCCGGAGTTTCTGATATTACCAACAAAGAACGCAGGGATGTAAAAATATTTTCCTCAAAAGGTTATCAAAGTGTATTTGAAAAAACAGATACAAGAAGTTTTTATTTGACGTTCATTTACCGCTTCAACCCCGCAAAGTCCAAGTACAAAGGCACCGGCGCAGGAAACGAGGAAAAAGAGAGGATGTAAAAATGTACATGCCAAAAATTATCCGTCGCGCCAAAAACATTTTGTGCCGACGGATAATTATTGTCAATAGCAAACTCAGAACGTTACATTCACCCTCACGATTGGATTTTGGAACGAGGTGTTGTTTTCAAGGCCTTTCGTGGCGTTGAGGTTCCATAGCAACATGAGGTTCATTGACGCGCGGTCGGTGAGTTGGCGATGGTAGCCGCCGCCGATGAGGATGGGGACATCGACTTTCTTGTCGGGGTCATTGTAGTTCGCCCAATAATTGTCGTAGCAAATCGCCTGTGCCTCGGCGTGGACAACCAAAAAATCCAGTGGCGTCGCATCGGCATACAGACCGCCGCCATAGACGCTGCTGGCTCGCGAGCCGTAACTCGAACCATATTTGTAATATTCGTAAGTGCCAATCACACCGGCAGTTACATATTGGTTAAAACAGTAGCCGACCTGCGGGCTGAACTGGACGGTGAAAGAGCCGGAGCCGAATCCAAGTCCAAAGTCGCCGCCAAACCTCAAATGGTCTATCAGGCGGTAACGCTGAGTGTTGTTGCCACGATTGTTGTTGGAATTTGAATTGTCATCCTCAAAATCCCTGAACTGCGCATATCCGCGCCCGACGCTCATCAAAAGGAGCATCATTATTATTAATAAAGTGTTCTTTCCCATGATTTTCAATTACTTCAATTACTTCGATTACTTCAATTACTTCTTGATTTCCGCCGCCTGCTTGATGAGGTCTATCTGCTCCTCGGTGAGGTCTTTTGGAATGAAATATTTGACTTTCACGAACAGGTCGCCGTACATTCCCGGGACGTTATAGACTGGCATTCCCTTGCCTTTGACGCGGAGTTGCTTGCCATATTCGATGCCCTGGGGGATTGTGATTTTGATGTCGCCGGAGAGCGTGCGGAGGAGTATGTCGCCGCCGAGCAGCACCTTGAAAATATCAACGTATATTTCCGTGAACAACTCGTCGCCGCGCCGTGTGAAATAGTTGTCCTTGTCGATTTTTACCCTCACATACAAGTCGCCCTTCTTACCGCCAGCGATGCCGGGGTAGCCCTGCTCGGGGATTTTGAGGAGTTGGTCGTCGGCGATGCCCGGCTGTATGGTGATGCGGAGTTTTTGACCGAGGATTTCGATGATGCGCTTCGAGCCGGTGTAGGCCTCCTGGAGCGTGATGTTTATGGAGCCGGTGAAGTCGTCGCCCTTGAACAGGGTGCTGTTGCGGAAGAAGTTGTTGAAGAAGTCGGAATATTCGCTCGTCTTGCGTTTGAAATATTCGAGGTCGAGGTCGAAGTCGTCGGCGTCCTTCTGCGCCTTGCTCGTGGACTTCGAGCCGGTGGATGTGGTGGATGATTTGCTGGAATATGAAGAGCCGCTGTTCTTTGTGTAGAAGTCTGTCGTGTTTGTCTTGCCGTTTCGCATGAGGTCGAATTTTTTGCGCTTTTCGGCGTTGCTCAACACGTCGTATGCCTCGTTGATTTCCTTGAACATGTCCTCGGCGGCCTTGTTGCCGGGGTTGCGGTCGGGATGGTAGGTCATGGCGAGCCTGCGGTACGATTTTTTTATCTGGTCCGCAGTGGCCGTGGGCTCTACTTCGAGTATCTTGTAATAGTCTTTGAACTGCATGATTAATTTTGTAAAAAATGTTTGTATTTTTTGCGGTGTAAATTTAAAAAAAAATTCCTATCTTTACCGCAAAAATTTAGCAAAAAAAATTGGCATTAGTAAAAGTTAGCAATCTTTGCAAGACATATTACAAGGGCGACAACAAAATCTACGCCCTCCGCAACATCAATTTCGACGTTGAGGAAGGCGAGTTTGTGTCGATTGTGGGAAAGAGCGGCTCGGGAAAATCGACGCTCCTCAACCTCTTGGGCGGCATGGACACTACCGCCGAGGGGAGCGTGTCTGTCGGTGGAGTCAATATCCTGACGATGAGCGAAAAGCAACTCTCACAGTACCGCAAGTTCACTGTCGGGATGATTTTCCAGTCCTTTAACCTCATTCCTTCGCGCACGGCGATTGACAATGTGAAGTTGCCGCTGATTTTCAGCAACTATCCACGGCGGCTCCGCGAGACGAGGGCGTGTGAATTATTGTACAACATGGGGCTGTACAACCGTGCGCTCCATTATCCCTCGGAACTTTCGGGCGGCGAGGCACAGCGTGTCGCCATCGCCCGCGCACTCGCCAACAAGCCCAAAATCATCCTCGCCGACGAGCCGACGGGAAACCTCGACACTGCGACTTCGGCGGAGATTATCGCGTTGTTGCAGATGTTCAACCAAAAGCACCACATCACTATCGTCATGGTGACGCACGACAAGGAGACCGCCGGGCGTGTGTCGCATAAGACCGTGCTGCTCTCCGACGGCGAGATTATTAAAATTTCCACGAACCCAAATCCATGAAAGCCTCTGATATAGCCATACTTGCATTTTACAACCTGCGCCGCAACACTATGCGCACAATCCTCACGTCCCTCGGCGTGGCGGTCGGCATCGGCTCGCTTGCGGCGATGATTTCGTTTGCGCAGGGCATTACGGAAAACATCTCTCTTTCGATGGAAAATAACGACATTTTCACAGGCCTTACCGCCACGAGCCGTGCCATCGACCCCGACGACCCTGGCTCGAGCCGTGGAACCAATATCCTTTCACAGAATAAGGAGGAAGTGCCGCTTAATGATTCTGTCATCTCGGGCATTGGCGAATGGAACGAGGTGGCGATTGCCTTCCCGATAGTTTCCAAGCCTGCCACAATCCAACTCGCCGGACGTTCCGTGAAGGCGAGCCTCAAGGCCGTGCCGATGGAGATGGGCGGCTATCCGCCTTTCATCAACATCACACGCGGCCGGTTTTTCAAGTCCGCAGACGAGCCGAGGGTCATCGTCAGCCGCCAGATGCTCCAGCAGATGAAAATCCTCATCGAAGGCGAGAGCGACAATGTAGGGCTGGGCGGCGATGTGCTTGTCCTGCCGTTGGATTCAGTGATAGGCAAGGAGTTGACTGTCGTCACGAGGGTTTTTGACGTTTCAAAATTCAGCACCGCGAACCCACGCAAGAACGAACTGCCGCTCAGCAATGAATACACCTCGCTCCGTATCGCCGGCATTATCGACAACGGCGCGTTTTCGTCCGGCGTTTTTAACAGTTCCGATGTCTTCATTCCGTCGAAGGCCATCGACTACGTGCCTTGCATCGACCTGCGCAGCATATACGACATCATGGACGGCAAGATTGACAGCAAGAACAAGTATGGCTCCGTCCACGTCCGCGTAAAGGAGCACCGCAACCTCAAGACTGTCAAGTTCTGGCTTGAAGAAATGGGGCTTCAGGTCTTTTCCGTCGGCGACAAACTCGACGACATCGAAAATCTTTTCCTCATGTTGGATTCCATATTTGCGGCCGTGGGAGTCATCGCGTTGGTGGTGTCGGTTTTGGGGATTGTCAACACCCTGATAATGGCGATTTACGAGCGGCGCAAGGAGATTGGAATCATGAAGTCGCTCGGCGGCACACAGTTCCAGATTAAGTTGATATTCTACGTCGAGGCGGCGTTCATAGGTTTTGTTGGCGGTGTGTGTGGCGTTGCTGGCGCCAAACTCGCGTCCCAGGCTGCAAGTTCGTTTGCAAACACCCAAATCGGCAAAATCATCGGCTGCAACCTTGAATTTTTTGATTTTTCATGGACATTGGCATTGGCGGCGATTCTGTTTTCTGTGGTCGTCAGCGTCCTCGCCTCCGTCTATCCCGCTAACCGCGCTGCCAGCATCGACCCGCTCGACGCGCTGAGAAGGGAATGACGGACGGGATTTTTTATCCTTCAATATACAACTACAAATCTATCCTTTCACCCATTCGGCGATTTTTCGTGTCTCAGACGAGAAACTTACGCCGACCTTGTATAGTTTCCTGTCGTCAACGCTGAACGGAATAGCGTATTCCTTGCTGTTGATTTGGTCGAGGGCATCTTTTGCGGACTTATCTACCTTGAACTTCGCCGCCGTCGGTCTTCGGAAAGTTGAAATTGAGGATGACTTTCGGCAACGCCTCGCCGATTTCCTTGTTGGGCATAGACAGCGTGTAGCGTTTCAGAACCGGGTCGTAACCCTTGATAGTCAGGTATCCGCTCTGATAAAGCAACGGCACGGGGTCGTTGTTGAAATTGTCAATCTTCGCCAACTGTTGCTCGGTCCTGCGCACATTGTCGAGGTCGCAGAGATTCATGTTGTGTTTCTTAATCACCTTGACGAGGAAAGTCGGCGTGCCGCTCTCAAACCAATAATCGCTGAACTCTTGACTATGCAACGCCTTCATTAGACCGAACGGATTGTATATGTCAACCACATTTTTGCTGAAATGATAGCCTTCATACCATGTTTTGAGTTCCTTGTAGCAATCCTCTTTGCTGATGCCGTTGGCAGTCGCCATTTCCTGCACATAACCGTCGAGTTGCTCGTGGATTTCTTGTTCGGTGATTCCGCAAAGCGTTGAAAACTCGCGCTCTTGCGATATGTCGGAAAGATTGTTGATGTCGCTGAAAAGGCTCACCTTGCTGAAACGAGTAACGCCGGTGATGAACGCAATCTTGATATTGTCGTCGCAGGTCTTCAACACGCCATAAAACGGTTTTAGGACGGTGCGGATTTCGTCTTTGAGGTCGTCGTTCAAAATATTGTTAATCAATGGCTTGTCATATTCGTCAACGAGTACGACGACCTTTTTGCCGGTCTGTGATGCAGCGGCTTTTACCAACGACTCAAACCGTTGCGCAATCGTTTCGCTTGCCACATCATGACCGTAGATTTTTTCGTATTGCGACAAATAATAATTGATACGCGACTTCACGTCATTTGAAGTTTTGTATTCCTCATTGTTGAAATCAAAATGCAGCACCGGATACGTTTCCCATTTCTGTTCCAATTGTTCCATCTTCGTGCCGACAAACAAATCCTTCTGTCCGTCGAAATATTCATGCAACGTACTGAGCGTAAGGCTTTTGCCAAACCGCCTCGGTCGCGACAGGAAATAACACGCCTTGGTATTGGCGATATTATAAATCATATCCGTCTTGTCGAGATAGACAAAACCCTCCCTTATCAACGCCGAAAACGACTGTATGCCGATTGGAATCTTTTTCATAGCCTGCAATTTTTGATGACAATGCAAAGATGCAACAATATTTTGAAATCTGAAAATTATTTTTTGCAATTCCGAAAAACAATTACCTTTGCCCCTGTTAACTCATATCTATACAAATACCGCCCCACAGCCCGTAAAATTTCGTGTTTTTCGTGTTTTTCGTAGTTAAAATCTTTTTTGGACACGGAAAACACAGAAAACACAGAAAAACATCCTCCCTTCCGTGTTTTCCGTGACCAAAAAAATTTCCACCTCATAGCGAATCCCTTCGCCCACACCACATTACCACAATCCACTTCACCCGAAACTTTACTTTCTAACCAAACCTTACAAAAAGTCGACTTCCCGCAACTTCCCAATGTTAACAAATCGTTAAACCCACCAAAATCCGCTATTTTTCATCAAAAATCCCAAAAAACCGACCCCCGCCACAGATACCTGTAACAACAAAATACCCTCTATGCCAACCGAAAGTTTGCCCATGCCAACCAAAAATATTTTTATGTTTCATAACTTTGTCAGGAAATCAAAAAATCACATAAATTTTTTAAAGCATAAAATATGAGAAACAACACCAAAACCACCGACTTTACAAAAAGTAAAGTTTGTTTTTTCCAACGCCCGAAAAACTTGGCTACACCGCCGCTTGGTACTACGAAGCCGACTTTTCAGGCAGCCAAATCACCCAGATCCCCTCTGCCGAACCCCGCGACTATACGCTCTACGCCAAATGGACACCCACCAAATACACAATCGAATCCAAAGACATCACCCTACACACCCCAAAGCGGGACGGCTACGACTTCATGGGCTGGTACGAAAACGAAGATTTCAGCGGCACGGCCGTAACGAAAATCAAGTCCGGCTCTACTGGCGACCGCACATTCTACGCCAAGTGGGAAATCATTCCACGGCATCTACGACGGCGGCAACCACACCATCAGCGGAATCAAAATCACATCCACTTCCGGCACATACAAAGGTCTTTTCGGCAACATGTACAAAGGCACTGTCCAGAACGTAATACTCGTCAACAGCACAATCAAAGGCTCTGACAAAGTCGGCGGCATCGTCGGCTACCAGACCTCGACGATAATGCTTCCCTTCGCCTTCGATGCATCTGTCCTTAACGGCACACTTCACACCATCGACCGTATCTACGAACAGGACGACAAATGGTGGGTAGCCGAGGCATCCACTGCCGTCACCACCACAGACCCCGACACGCCCTACCTTTTCAAACCCACAGCGGACATCGAAGGCGGCATTACCTTCACTGGCGTAACGCTCGTCCGCACCGTCGAAAAGACCACGACGATAGACTCTAAATGGCAGTTCAAAGGCATCACCGCCACCGACCGCGACGAAATCCACCTGCCGCCTCGCCCCGGCATCGTCATCGTCCTCATCAACAACAAAACATACAAACTTAAATACTAAAAACCAATGGAAACACCAATAGAAACAACAGTACCAACGCCCGTAGGCGCATCCAAGAAGCCCTACACGCCACCCATGATCGAAGTCCTCGAACTGCCCACTGTACCAGTCCTACTCGCCGCAAGCAGTCCCGACGGCAACCAGTACTACCGCAACGACTACCTCGACTAAGACAGCCACACACAGAACATCAACTTAAAAATCAAAATCCAAAAGCCCGGCGCAAATCCGCCGGGCATTTCTTTATTTCATAGTGGAAAAAAACTACCGTTTCCAGAAATTCATTTCATCGATATATTGGAAAACCCTTTCCGGCATGAAGAACCTCACATCCTTTCCGGCGCGGACGGATTCGCGGATGAAAGTGCTGGACACCTCTATAATAGGAGTGTTCACGATTTGGATATTGGGGTGGGAGCGGAGAGAGCCGCCGTCGGAGCCATTGCGGGGAAAGACAATGATTTTGTGGTTGTTGAGGATTTGTTCGTAATTCTTCCAGCGGTCGAGCCTTTCGAGATTGTCAGTGCCCATGATGAGCGCAAACTCGCGCTTAGGATATTTTTCTTTCAGATAGGTGAGGGTGTCGATAGTATAAGACGGCTTGGGCATCGAAAACTCGATGTCGCAAGCCGCAAATTTTTTATAGCCCTCTATTGCGCGGTTCATCAGTTCGAGCCGCTGGTAGTCAGGCAGCAGTGATTCCTTGGTCTTGAAAGGGTTCTGTGGGCTGATGACAAACCACAGAACATCAAGCCCCGAGTTTTCCACGAGGTAGTTCGCGAGCATCAGATGCCCGTTGTGCACGGGGTTGAACGACCCGAAGTACAGACCAGTGACCGCCATTTTCTGCGCATTTTAGGGGTGGACTGTGGGGAAAAACTATTCGTTAAGACGGTAGATGGACTTCGCCTCCTCCGCCTGTGTGTAGTCCCAGAACGGGCCGATGGAAAGGCGTTGGAACGAGAGGCCTTCGTAGAGCGCGTCCGTGAAGGTTTCGGCGGAGCCGGACGAAACGGCGGCGGGGCTGTGCGTGAACTCGAAGCTGTTAAGCCTCTTGAGCTCGGTCAACTGGACTTCAAACCAGTGCATCGTGCTCGGCGCGGTCGCCTGTGGGATTTCGTTGATTTTGTCCTTGGTCTTCTTGTAGTAAATCTTCGAGTTCAAAGCCTCTGCCTCGCTGTAGAACGGGCCTACGGCCATCTGACGGTGGGCGATGCCCCACCATACGGCCTTCGAGAACGCCTTTTTGGTGCCGGAGGATATTTTTCCGCCGCCGCCGGTTATCTCTACTTCGCGTTTCTTGCCGTCGATGCGGATTCGGATGAAATACCAGAAGACCGGAATCTCAGGCTCGTGGTCGTCCACAAAGCACGGGCTGTCTCCTTCGCATGACACCGCGACGGGGAGCGCGCCTGTCTCTTGTGGGTCTATGCCGGTGGCGAATATCGTGTTAGATATAAGCATTAACGCCATCGTGAGTATTAGTGTCAAAGTCTTTTTTTTCATAACGTGAATATGTGTTATAGTGTTGGGTTGAATTTAATTCTGTTTGTGTTTTCTTATAAAAACGTTCAATATCCTTTAATCAAAATCCATACCATAAGGAATTTGACAAAAAGAATTAGTTTTTTTTTATTTTAGGTGCAAAGTAAAATATTTTTTTGGATTTTATGATTATATTTGCACAAGAAAATAACCAATTAATTTATTTAACATTATGAAACGATTGTTTATAGTTGCTGCGTTGTGTTCGGCAGCGATGTTCAGTGGCTGTATGGAGACTACCTACCAGAACAAGAAGACTAATAATGGCGGCTCCACGACCACCACTACCACGACCACCACGGACGACAATGGGAACACGACCACGACGACTACGACGACCACTACGGACACGGACAGCTACACCAAGAAGAGCTTCCATTCTAATAATGGAAAGTTCTCCATCAACTTCCTCAATCCGCCGGACGGCCCTATCGTGTCCGAGGAGACTAACAAGGCGGGCATGGTCCAGATTTTCCAGTACGTGGACCAGATAAGTAACAGCGCGATGTATGTGGCTGTCTACAAGGACTATCCCGTCGGCGTGATTACTGATTCGAACACTAACGAGAAGCTGAAGCTCGAAGCCTCCAACTTCCTGAAGAACTTCGGCGCGAAGGCTGGCTCGACTGTCGAGGAGCGTCTCGGCGGCAATAAGGGCATTACTTTCACCGGCACATGCAACGACTCCATCAAAATCAACATGAGGAGTTATTTCGTCGGCCGCCGCTACTACCAGTTCGGCACCATCGCCGCAAATTCCGAGATTTCCGACAAGGATTCCAAGAAGTTCCTCAGCTCTTTCGAGTTGGATTAGGGTCTTGAGATGTAGTTTTCACTGCTCATGCAGACTTCCTGCGAGAACTTGACGGCGTGTCTGACGATTTCGTCGACCGCCGTCTTGTTTATGTTAGCGCGGATGTCGTTGCGTGTGAGGTTGTTCTTTACGATGCCGTAGACGATGCCGGCGTTGAAGTTGTCGCCCGCGCCGATTGTGCTTACGGGCTTTATCTTCGGCACTGGATATTCGAGCGTTACGCCACGGTGGTAGTATGTGCAGCCGTCCTTGCCTTTCGTATAGAATAACACGGCATTGCGGTTAATGGCCGACAGTTGTTCAAAGACGCTCGCCTCCCATTCGCAGTTGAAGATGAGCTTGTAGTCCTCGTCGCTGCCTTTTATCACGTCCGAGAGCGCGATGTTCTCCTCGATGGACTTCTTTACAGTGGGCAAGTCCTTGAGGTGCGGCTTCCGGAAGTTGGGGTCGTAGACGATGATTGCGCCCTGCTTGCGCGCCAAGGACACGAGGTGCTTTACGCCTTCGCGGATTTCGGGCATGATGGCGTAGTACGAGCCGAAAAGCAGGATGTCGTCCTTCTTGAAGTCCGCCTCGAAGAGCGACAGGTCGGGCGATTTCGGGTGCTGTTTGTAGAACTCGTATTGAGCGTCATTGTCCTTGTTGAGGAAGGCGAGGGCGATGGAAGTCTGCATCGTCGAGCCGTCCACGAGGTGCTTGGGCGTGACGCCGTTGTCGACGAGGAACTGCGAAATCACCTTTCCAATCATGTCGTCGCAGAAGTCGGACATGAATATTGGCTTCATGCCGAGCCGTCCGAGCGTCACGACGCTGTTAAGCACCGAGCCGCCGGGGTTGCCGCCTATTGGTCTGCCGCCGCGCAGCATGATGTCGAACACTGTCTCGCCTATGGCGTATATGTTTCTCATGGTTTTTCGGTTAAAATAATTTGATTCTTAATTTATAAACTTTTTAACTTTAAAATTTTTCCGAAAAATACTTTTTATTTTTGAAAAATCTATCAAAATTATTGTATTTTTGTAAAAACTTTTTTTAACCGCTTTTTAATACGCAAATTGTAATGGCAAAAGTACTCATTATAGACGACGAGCGTGCGATACGTAACACTCTTAAAGACATATTATCATACGAAAATCACGAGACAATCCTGGCGTGTGACGGCGTGGAAGGCATCGAGATGGTCAAGAAGAACAAGTGTGACATAATCCTCTGCGACATCAAGATGCCGAAAGTGGACGGCATGGAAGTCCTGGCTCAGATTATGTCCATGGGCATAGATACGCCCGTGGTCATGATTTCTGGTCATGGCACGGTGGAGAACGCTGTGGAGGCCATTAAGTTAGGCGCATACGACTTTATCGAGAAGCCTATCGACCTCAACAGGCTGCTTGTGGTCATCAAGAACGCGACGGAGCGCAAGGCGTTGCTCACCGAGACTAAGGAGCTCAAGCACCGCATTACGCACAAGTACGACATGATTGGCGATTCCGAAAAAATCCGCCACGTGAAGGAGATGATAGAGCGTGTGGCTCCGACTGACGCCCGCGTCCTGATTCTCGGCGAGAACGGCACAGGCAAGGAGGTCGTTTCAAGGTGGCTGCACGAGAAGAGCAACCGTGCGAGCGGCCCCTTCGTGGAAGTCAATTGTGCGGCTATACCCTCCGAACTCATCGAGAGCGAACTTTTCGGACACGAGAAGGGCGCGTTCACCTCGGCTGTCAAGCAGCAGCGCGGTAAGTTCGAGGCGGCTAACGGCGGAACGATTTTCTTGGACGAGATTGGCGACATGTCGCTTGCTGCCCAGGCTAAGGTTCTGCGCGTGCTCCAGGAAAACAAGATTTCGCGTGTCGGCAGCGACAAGGAGATAAGCATCGATGTCCGCGTCATCGCCGCCACAAACAAGAACCTCAAGGAGGAAATCAAGGCCGGACGATTCCGCGAGGACTTGTACCACCGCCTGAGCGTGATAATAATAAAAGTGCCGTCGCTCAACGAGCGTCTCGAGGACATCCCGCTGCTCGTCGACTATTTCAACAGGCAGATCAGCGAGGAATATAACGGCGCGCCGAAGGAGTTCACGCAGGACGCTATCGAGGAGTTGCAGAAGATAAACTGGACTGGCAATATCCGCGAGTTCCGTAATGTCCTCGAAAGGCTCATCATCCTGTGCGGCCAGGTTGTCACGGGCAACGACATCAAGGAGTACGTCGTGCCGATGAAGTAAAAAGTATCATCATAAAAAACATCACAGAAAAGAATTGTCAATGGATTTTACGCAGGCGTTTGGCGGGTTCAGGGAGCAGAACGTCGTGGTGATTGGCGATGTAATGACCGACTCGTACATCTGGGGTAGCGTCACGCGCATATCGCCGGAGGCTCCGATTCCCATCGTCAACGCCACTAAGCGCGAGATACGCATGGGCGGCGCGGCTAATGTCGCGCTTAATGTCAAGTCGCTCAAAGCCAATCCAATATTATGTTCCGTAATCGGCGACGATGTACATGGCGACGACTTCATGCGGCTGATGGAAAGCGACTCACTCGACTGTGGCGGAATCATAAAATGCCCGGGGCGCGTCAGCACAATAAAGCACCGCGTTATATGCGCCGGACAGCATCTGCTCAGGATTGACGAGGAAGTCACTGCGCCAATACCTTTTGAAATCTCGGAGCGTCTGTATGACAGCATTGCGTCTGTCGTGGGCGGTGGCAGAGCCAGTGCGATTGTGTTCGAGGACTATGACAAGGGCGTAATAACACCGTGGCTCATCGAGAAGGTCGTCAAGTTGGCGCATGAGAAGGACATTCCTGTGCTTGTGGACCCCAAAAAGCGCAATTTCCTTCATTATAAAGGTGTCGATGTCTTCAAGCCAAACTTCAAGGAATTGTGTGAAGGCGTTGGCGTGAGCATCGGCAAGGGCGACTTCGACGCGCTGTTCGAGGCGGAGCGCAGGCTCAGGAACTTGCTGGGCTATAAGTATGGTTTTGTGACGCTATCGGAGCATGGCGTCTTTCTGTCCGACGGCGAGCGGTACAGCCGTTTTCCGTCGATGATACGCGAAGTCACGGACGTTTCGGGCGCGGGCGATACCGTCATCGCCACAGCAAGTATTTGCCTCGCCTCGGGCATGGACATCGTCACCGCCGCTAAGATTGCCAACATCGCCGGAGGTCTTGTGTGCGAGAGGGTGGGGGTCGTGCCTGTGGATTATGATGCTCTATTGTCGGTAGTAAACTCCATGAACCTATGATTACTAATTTGTCCGAAATAACAGACCTTAACAATCTTGAGCTCGTCGCAGCCCATGTGACCGAAGGCTTCATCACCGGGCTTCATAAAAGTCCGTTCCATGGCTTTTCGTCAGAGTTCAACGAACACCGCCTATATAATAAAGGCGAATCGACGCGGCATATCGACTGGAAACTCTTTGCGCGCAGTGAGAAACTGTTTGTGAAACGCTATGAGGACGAGAGTAATCTCCGTTGTAATATAGTCATCGACACGTCCTCAAGCATGAAGTACCCACAGTCCGGGAAGTTCAACAAACTCGAGATGTCCGCCGTATGCGCCGCCGCGATTATCAATCTTCTTCGCGGGCAGAGGGACGCTGCGTCCTTGACATTGTTTGACCGGGACGTGTATTTCGCCAGCGATTGTAAGGTGTCCATGACCCACAGCAAAATGCTTTTTTCAAAGCTTGAGGAGATGGTGCGCAGCCGTGACTTTGGTACGCCGTCGCCGCGCGAGGACGACGGGGGCGGTATTGCGGCGTGTCTCCACCAGGTTGCGGAAAACACCCACAAGCGCAGTCTTGTGCTGATATTCAGTGACATGATGGACAGTGGCAGTGAGGAGGACATATTCTCCGCGCTCCAGCATCTTCGCCATGCCAAGCATGACGTCATCATGTTCCATGTCATGGATTGCAAGACGGAATTGGAGTTTGATTTTGAGAACCGTCCGTATAAGTTTGTGGATATGGAAAGCGGCGAGCAGGTTGCGCTCAATCCGTTGGAGTATAAGGAAATATACCGCAGCCAGTCGACTGCCTTCTGTGACCGTCTGAAGACACGGTGCGGAATGTACGAGATGGATTATGTCGAGACCGATGTCGCTACCCCTTTCAAGGAAATCCTCGTTCCCTACCTCATCAAAAGGAGCGTTTTGCATTAAAAACATTAAGCATTTTCTTCGCTACTCTTTAATCTCTCCTCTTTAAATCTTTCCTCATTCCACCCTACAATTTCGGGCAGGCGATTACGCTGTGGCGTTTCTTGGACTTGGCCTTTGGCTGGAACTCGTACTGAACGGAGAGTTCGTGGCTGCCGCCGGTGGAGCTGAGGAGGTGGCCGATGGTGAAGTCGTAGCTGTATCCGATGTGGAGGTTGAAGATTTTATATCCGAGCATGACGGCGATAGCGTCGAGGTTGCTGTATGATTCAGCACGGACTGCCACCGGGATGCCCCTGACCCATACGCCGAGTGTGAAAGGGTCTTTGTGCCAGTATGTTCCAAGGCTGAGGTTGTCGGCCTGGGTTGTGAAGTCGTAGAGGAGTGTGAAAGTCACGTTCTGAAGGTCTTCCCTGCTCTGACGTCCACGGCTTGTAGTCGGTCGTCCGACGTAGATTTTTGCGCCGCCGATGAGCGATACTTTTATGTTCTCATGGTATGAGTCGTCGTCGTAGAGCGATGCTTTCGGGCGCAGAAGGTGGTCGACGGAGATGCCGCCCCAATATTTGTCAGAGTACGCTATGCCTGAAACTTGTATGTCGAGGTATGGTTTTTTTGCTAAGGGGGGCTGCTCGCTTGTGTTATGGGCGACGACACCGAGCTCGTCAATCATGTCGCCAAAAATAAGTTTTTCAAAATCCACGCTTCTTTGGTTGTATTTAAAGCCTATTCCGGGTCTTACGATCCATTCCCTGTTGATATGAGTCCACCAGGAATAACAGATGTCTATCGTGGTGAGGGAAAGGCTGCCTTCGCCGGCCTCGTCCCTGAGTACCATCAAACCTACGCCGCTGTTAATCTTATGGAGGTTCTGGTCGTAGGCTAAAGCATACGTGTTGAACGTACCGACCTCTGGCCATTGGTTACGGTAGTTAAGCGATATGCGGCTGCCAAAACACTCTCCCGCGTATGACGGCGCCAGGAACAGCGGCGCGGCGTAGAACTGCGAGAACTGTATTATCTGCCCCTGGGCTTGCTGGACCAGGACAATCAACAGCGCGGCGAGTGTGTTTATGTATATTATAAGTTTTTTCATAACGGTACTCATATATGTATTTGCTCGTATCTTATTTGATAACGTTGATGATGTATATTTATTTTATTTGGCAATGATTTTTTTGAAGTGGTTTTCATTTTCATTCATTGCACAGTTCCGGCATCCGCCTGCAAAGTTGCTCCAAAATTTTTGCCAAATCTTTCGTTTCGTAAGCTATATCTTCAGATGCGAGGTCAAGTTGAGTCGTATTTAGGTCGGCGTGGTCGATTTTTATGGCTGATTGAAGTTTTTTTCGGGTCTGTATGAGTTTGTCGAAGTCTTCTTTCATGTACGCCACGTCGTCGGGCATCCCGTCCGCGTAGTCCTGCTCAAAATGGCGGCGGATTACCTTTTCTTGTTGTAACGATGTAAGGATTTGGTCGCGGGCGTTAGATATTGCGGCCTCTAATTTCTGTTCGGCAAGTCGTTTGTTTTCAGCCTCTTGGCGTTGCATATAGTCGTTGATGACCGAGGTCGCTGTCTCGCTGCACAGGCGGCAGTATGTCGAGTTGACCTCGTTACGCAGCTTTTCGCAGAAGGCTGTCGCGTCTGTGGACGGGCGCATGGATTTTAGTTTGTTTATCTTTGCGTCGAAGACTTTGGCGAGCTGGTCTTGTTCGAGCCTTTGTATCAGGCTTTTAAGGTCGTCGAACTGGCCTGGCGTGGGTGTCTCGTCGGGGAATGTTATGGAGTGGAGTACGGCGAGCGCCTTTTCGTTAGCCTCCGGGGTCGAGGGCTGTGACTGCGACTTGTAGTTGTTGATGGTCTGTGCTATGTTCTTGATGCTCTTGAGGTTATTGTCAGTGTCGAGGTAGCCTTCCGCGTTTGTCATGATGGTCTGGTACGTGGGCAGGAACTCGTTCTTAAAAAGCGGGTTTTTGCCAAATTCTTTCACTCTCGAGGACATTGTCTCGCGGAGTGTGACGTAATTGTTAAAAATATGCAAAAAAAGCATTTTGAAGTCGTCGGTGATTCGGTTTTTGTTGTTGAGGATGTAGTTGCTGATGCTGGATTTTAGGTTGACGAACTCGCCGAGGTAGTCGATGAGTTTAAGTTCCTGCGTGTAGATCTCCGCGCTGAGGAGTCCGTTCTCGTATGCTTTCTTGACTTTTGCAAGCCTTGCCTCGATGGTCTCTGAGGTGGTCTGGTCGCCGATGACGGGTTCGGAGATGTATTTTGACTTGTAGTTGACGATGACCATGTAGGGGTATTGGGGACATTTGATGAGCGAGGCGAGGCGGTTACGGTCTATCTGCGGGTTGTCGTATGTGTCGATGTATTTTGATATTGAGGACGAGTCTATCATGGGCTGCGTTTTCTGTGATGGTACGAATGAGTAGACGCTTACCGATGCGACCCTTTTGCTGAAGTCGTTTTCTTCGTAGAGGCGGATTGTGGAGCTGAACTTGTATTCGGTTTTTGTTGTTTTTGAGGTTATTAGCCCGCCAAGCTCGCCGACGAGTGTCTTCGCTGCGGACAGCGGGGTCGGGAATTCGGAGATGGATTTTAGTTGTGACGCCACGAAGTCGAATATCTTGTTGGGGTTGGCTTGGGTTATTATTTCGACGTTAATTCCACAGTCAATCTTTCCGTTGCCGATTGATGTCAGCGGGAGGTTGTCCATTATGCGGATGGCCTCGTAGCTGTCGGCGGTCATTGTCTTCATCTGGCCGTCGGTGTTTTTGATGTTGAAGTTGAAAATCGGGTAGTTTAGTTTTCCGAGGGCGGTTCCGTCTATCGTGGCGGTGATGAGTATGTTTTCGGGGTTTGGACATTCGGCGCGGCGTTTTTTGGGCAGTGCGGCGTACATTCCGTTAAGGACTGTCTGGAATTTTGTTCCGTTGAAGAGGTACATGTCCGATGTCAGGTAGTGCCACTCGCTGTTAAATTCGTATGGCGAGGTCTTCTTGAACTCGGGGTTCACGACGAGGATGTCCTGTGCGTATGATTGTGCCGCTGCTATCGTCAGTGCCGCTATCAATGCTGTCGTTTTTAGGATTTTGTATACCATGTCTTTTTGTGCAGTTAAGGGTGGGGTGGGGGTGATGTATGTTCGGGTTATTCGTTCCGCCATCCGATTCTCGCAAGGCGCATCGTTATGATTGCCAAGAGCGGGTAGAATGCCGGGTCGTAGTGCTGTGGCACGATCGGCGCGCATACGAGCATGGCGGCGGTTGTTATGGCTGTCACTTTATAATATGTTTTCCAGAGTGTGGATTTTGACTTCACCATCCATGCCGCAATCGCGTGGAGCGGTATTGCCCAGATTATGTTGAGATTGTTTGCAGTGACGGTGTGCTCGGTGAAGAACCACATCACGACGAACAGTATGCCGAACAGTCCGACGATAAAGAGCAGGACTTTGTCGGGCGCGGCGTGGTATGTGTGGTTCTTAATTTCCTTGTATGTCGCCCAGCCCCATGCCAATAGCAGAATCCACAGCAGCAGCGCGGGCGAGCAGTATGTCAGGAAGTCTACGTGGCTTACCGGCTTGTCTGCGGCTACGACGACGGAGCTGTCCTTCACAATGGGCTCCAGCGCGCCGTCGCGGACGATTTTTGTGTCGGCAATCGTGGAGTGCACGTAGTCGGGCAGGAACATTGCGGTCATTGCGGTCGCTTTCTTGTCGACAGGCAGTCCCATGAGCAGTGTTATTCCGAACCTGAACCATGGCATGTCTTCGATTCGCTCGTCTATGGCGTCGCGGAGGGTGAAGGCGTATGTCGTGTCGGGGTACTGTATGTCGGGGCTGCATGCGTTTGTCAGTACGTCGCGTATGCGTGTGGCGCAGTTGTCTTCGAGGAAGTTGTATTTGTAGTTTCGGTTCTCCGGCATGGAGTTCCATTCGAGGAAGTCGTACACGGCCTGCGCCTGTTCGGGGCTGAGGTTGAGGACTTGTTCTTTGACTTTGCGCTTTTCGCGGACGTACTCGTATCGGAAAAGCTTGTAGTCGTAGCTCGATACGGCGTAGTCGAGGAAGCCGCGCACAAATTTAAGTACGAAGAACGGCTGGTTGTAGTTGAACGTGCCGTAGTTATATACCTTGTCGAAGTGCCTGCTCTGCGATGATGCCCTGAATGCACAGTGGCCGAACGCAGCGTATATCTCTTCGCCGTGGGCGCATGTTAGTATGCTTATTTTCAAGTCGTTGTCTTTAGTTTGGGCGACTGAGGCGATGCTGCCGAGTAGTATCGCCGCTATTGTTATTAATGTCTTCATCCTTTTGTTTTTAATTCAGAGTGTAAAACTAATTTTTATTTTTCAGAAACGTGACATTTTTTGCATTTTTTTGTTAATTTTTTTCGTAATTTTGCGTTTTCAAAGGGTAATCTATTTTATCTGATGAAGAAATTATGGCTCATATTGCTGATAGGATGTGTCGTCAAGGCGGGATACTCGCAGGAATATAACTTTTCGCAGTATTACTTGGACAAGCTTGGCATGTCGCCTGCGTTTGTTTCGGTGGGCGACTATAACGAGTTGGGTTTCGCCTTGCGCAGCCAGTGGCCGGGTGTCGATGGCGGCTATAAAATCTATATGGCGGAGTACCAGCAGAAGCTGCCGACTTTTTCGAGCGGCGTTGGCGCGCGGATATACGGCGATTATGGCGGTCAGAGTGCCTTTTCGACAACGTGCGTCGACTTGTTATATGGCTATGACTTCGAGATAACCGGCGACTTGAAGTGCAGCATGGGTATTTCAGCCGGCTTTATCGGCCGTTTTGTCCGTCAGGAGGACATGGTCTACTACTCGATGATAGAGCCGACGACCGGCGAGATTGGCTCGTTGGCGGAGGACATGGCGTCCGACGGCTACCGCAGCCTGACTTTTGGCACCGGCATCGCTGTATATACTAAGGAGACCATGGTGGCTTTGGGATTCCACCGGCTTGCCAACTTCCGGCTCGCCGGCGACTCCAACTACTCGCCGATGACCATGGCTGCCGTGGCCAACCACAAGATAAAGATTGGCGGGACGCAGAACAAGCTGGAGCGCATTGTGGTTCCGGGAATTTGTTTTTCACATTCACGGTACAGCGACATGATAATGCCGAATGTCTATTTTTCAGGCTACAGGCTGTTGTTGTCGTTGGGCTACCGCATCGAAAAGTCAGTGGCGGTGTCCTCGGCGGTCGTCATGGGCGCGGGCTTCGACCTCGGGCGGATAGAGGTCGGCATAGGCCACGAAGTCGAGACTTCGGCGGTTGTCAGGCAGACTTACGGCTCGTATGAGGTGGGTTTGAAGTACAAATTTGAAAAATCAGAAAAAAATAGTGATGGTAAAACAATATTATGCCCTGCTTTTTAGTTATAAATAGTAAAAAATGTTTAAAACTCAAGTCAATATGAAAGCGCGATTGAAAATAATGATGCTTGTATGCTTGGTATCAGGGAGTTCGCTGTTTATGACATCCTGCGGACCAAAGATCCAGCAGCGAAGCGGCTCGTCTGGCAAGACCGGATGGGCATACAATGATCCGAAGATGGGTGGATTCGAAGTTGCCGAATACGTCGAGCAGCAGGCCGGACCGGGCTTGGTGCTTATAGAAGGCGGTACGTTTACGATGGGTAGTGTCGAGCAGGACGTCATGTACGACTGGAACTCAATGCGTAAGCGTGTGACGGTATCCTCTTTCTACATGGACGAGACCGAAATCTCCAATGTGGACTACCGCGAGTACCTTAACTGGATATATAGGGTGTACTTCGACGAGTATCCCGAGTTATATTACAAGGCGTTGCCCGACACGTTGTGCTGGCGCAGGCGTCTGGCGTTCAACGAGCCTTACGTCCAGTTCTATTTCCGCCACCCCGCCTATAACGACTATCCGGCGGTCGGCGTTAGCTGGGACCAGGCCAACGAGTACTGCTTATGGCGTACCGACCGTGTGAACGAGAAAGCTCTTATCGACTACGGCATCCTCGAGTATGACCCCGAGCAGAAAGGCTCCAACAACTTCAACACAGATGCCTACATCGCCGGAAAGTACATCGGTACTGTAAGGCGCAACATCCCTTCGCCATCGTCCCCCGACGGCGAGCGTCCCGCAAAAATGGAGGACGGTATCATGCTCCCGTCGTACAGGCTCCCTACCGAGGCTGAATGGGAATATGCGGCGCTCGCCCTTATCGGCAATGCGACCACTTCGCCGGAACGTATCGTGAACCAGAGGCTCTATCCTTGGAACGGCCACTATGTCCGTAACGACGAGAAGGCTAACCGAGGCTTGTTCCGTGCCAATATGCAGCGTGGACGAGGCGACCTTATGGGTGTGGCCGGCTACTTGAACGATAACGCCGCACCGACCGCGCCTGTGGACAGCTACTGGCCTAATGACTACGGCCTCTACTGTATGGCGGGTAACGTCAACGAGTGGGTTCTTGACGTTTACCGTAACTTCACTAACCAGGATGTCGAGGAGTTCAACCCCTTCCGTGGTAACGTGTTCCAAGTCCTCGATATGGACGCTAACAACGAGTACATCCTCGACGACACCACCGGCCGCTTGAAGTACCGCAACATGACCGACGAGGAGAGTGCCGACCGTGTCAACTACCAGACTGCCGACAATATCAACTACAAGGACGGTGACTTGAAGTCTTCTATCGACAGGAACGCATGGCTTGTAGGCGGCGAGGAAGGCGGCTCTGACGACAAGGGCACCGAGCGCATGTACCACAACCAGCACAGCGAGGACAATCCTATGACTTCTTTGGTCAACGACCGCGTAAGGGTTTACAAAGGTGGCGGTTGGAGAGACCGTGTATACTGGATGGTACCTGGCACGAGGAGGTTCTTGCAGCAGGATCGCTGCGCCGACGACATCGGTTTCCGTTGCGCGATGATCCGCGTGGGCAGCCCGAGCGGTGTGTCCGGCAAGAAAAAATAATCGTTATTACCTGACATAAAAAGACATCGCTTCAGCCCTCTGTATCCGGAACGGTACAGGGGGCTGTTATTTTTCTGCAAAAATATCGTCCAAAATTATGTTTTCTATTTCCTATTTTTTGTAACTTTGCAGCCGGACCGAAAAAAGAGAAACATACTAAAAAAAAATTGGATATATCGATATTATATAGAGGCATTGTCATTGGCTTTTTGGCGGCCTGTCCGATAGGGGCAGTCGCTATTCTGTGTGTCCAGAAGACAATACAGAAAGGCTTTTGGCAGGGATTCCTGATGGGCATAGGTTCGGCGTTAGGCGACTTTTTCTATGCTTTGGTGACGGGGTTCAGCCTCTCGTTCATCTCCGACTTCTTCGTCAACCATAGAATCATCATCGGCATTATCGGCGGTGTGCTTATGCTCGGGCTGGGGTACAATATCTTCAGCAAGAACCCCGTCGAGCAGTGGAAGGAGAACAAGAAGATGAACAACTCGTTCTCAAAACTGAAAGTCTTGGGCGACTTTGCGGCAAGTTTTGGACTGACGATTTCTAATCCGCTCACGATACTCTCTTTCGGTGTCCTTTTCACGGCATCGGGCGCGATAAGCAGCGAGACCCCGCCGCTCGAGACGTCCTTCCTCTTGTTGGGAGTGATAAGCGGCGCGGTGATTTGGTGGGCGTTCCTGGCGTTTGTGGTCAATATCTTCCGTAACCAAATCGGCCCGAGGCACATCATGTGGATTAACCGCATTACCGGCGTGTGCGTCATGCTGTTCGGCCTGTCGGTCGTGGTAACTGTGATATTCTTCAATGACAAACTCGGTTAGCCGTCTCGGTTCGTTTTTCTTAGTTTTGATTATGGTCGTCGCGTCGTGCGGAGGCGAAGTCACCGTGGGCGATACTGCCACGTATACCGCACGCGACGGCGAAAGTCTCGAAATGGACGTCTACGGCGCGGAGCCACAGGCTATGAAACCGGCGGTTTTGTACTTCCACGGCGGCAGTTGGATAAGCGGCTCACGCTCAAAGATCCATCAGCGTTACCGCGAGGAGGTCTTGCGGTGGCTTGTCGGGCGCGGGGTAGTCGTGTTTTCGGTGGATTACAGGCTTGTCGGGCTTGGACGCGGACATCTCGAAGGCGCGGTCGAGGACTGCCGCGACGCGGTGGAGTTTGTGGTTATGAATGGTGACAAGTTCGGCGTCGACACTGCAAATATAGGGCTGTGGGGCTCGTCGGCAGGTGCGCATTTGGCAATGGTGGCGGCTTTCGCGGACACTGTCACTGCGCGGCGGGTCAAGTTCTTGATAGACGACTTCGGTCCGGTGGACATACACGAGATGTTTGACAAAGTGCCGACGTGGGGCAGGTATGCCATGTCGGACATTGTTTTCGATATTGACGGAAAGAGTTTGGAGAAGTTCGATTCGTTGACAAGTGTCTATTCGCCAATTAATTACGATTCAAAGATGCCAGTCTTGATATTCCACGGCGAGGATGACAATGTCGTCAATATAGGCCAGTCGAGGAAGTTGCACGAAAAAATGGCAGGTAACAGCCATTTCGTTTCATTTCGCGGTAACGGCCACGGGCTGAAGGATTTAGATTCAGTACAGTTAAAAGTTTACATGGAAAATTTCGCAAATTTCTTGGATACAGTAATTTGAATTATGAAATTTTGAATTGTGAATTTTTGGTTATGATTATGCATTGTGAATTATGCATTAAAAAAAGGAGCAAGCACCTTGAGACGCACCGCTACAACCGCTTATCCTTGCTTACTTCCGCACCTGGGGAGGTTCGCAGGAGCTGGTCGTTCAAGACTTACTCCGACTGCAAAGGTAGAAACTATTTGTGACATACCAAATTTTTTTGGCATTTTTTTTATAAAAAAAATTTTTCGCTTTTTATTCGATTGTGTGACAGATAATTAAGAAAATATTTAATTTTTGTGATGTGGATATTGAAATAATTATACTATCTTTGTAATATGAAACTAAACGCATTAAAGACATCAAATGGTTAGCGAAGAAACTAAACGCTATTGGTCGAGAGCCTTGTATTGGGGGCTTGAACTCGGAGCCGATGTCGTCACATTCTGTCTCATAGGCTCATGGCTGTGGGACAGGGAGTTTTCGGTCACGAGTTTTGCGCCTTGCATGATTATTGCAGTGGTCATAATGCTCGGGCAGTACGATTTTGCGCGTTCAAAGCGTGGGATGCGCTACTCGGAATTGTTGCTCGCGGGCATTGTAATGGGCATGGCGGGGTCGCTGATAGTGGATCTCTACGTGTCGGTGTACATGAAGATGCTCCACCCCGAGTACATAGGCCAGCTTGCGGCACAGTCCGAGGTCATCTTGCGACAGATGAGGATATACTCGGAGGACACGATACAGGAGGCCATGGAAGTCGCGGACATCGTCATGGTTCCTGCCATGATGGCCTCTGTGACGATATTCTATACTTTTGTGTCGCTGATATTCTCGGCGGTTTCGGCGTTGATGGTTTGGTGGCGTTCATTAAAAAACAACAGCAAGGACAAGCAGCAGTAAGAAAATGGATATAACAGTAATCGTCCCGGTATATAACGAGGAGGAGTCCATCGGCGAGCTCCGTGACTGGATTGCCAAGGTCATGGATGCCAATGGTTTCAGTTATGAAGTCATCATGGTCGACGACGGCAGCGCCGACACCTCGTGGAAGCGCATTGAGCAGATGGGCGTCGAGGACAGCCGCATAAAGGGCATTAAGTTCCGCCGGAATTATGGCAAGTCGGCGGCATTGAACGAAGGGTTCCGAGCCGCGCAGGGCGACGTCGTGATTACGATGGACGCCGACCTGCAGGACTCGCCGGACGAGATTCCCGAACTCTACCGCATGATTAAGGAGGAGAAGTACGACCTCGTTTCGGGCTGGAAGAAGAAACGCTACGACCCGCTTTCCAAGACCATCCCGACTAAGCTTTTCAACGCCGTCACGCGGTGGTTCTCAGGATTGAGCCTCCATGACTTTAATTGTGGGCTTAAGGCGTACCGTAACACGGTCGTGAAGAGCGTCGAGGTCTACGGCGACATGCACCGGTACATCCCCGTTCTCGCCAAGCAAGCCGGTTTCAAGAAGATAGGGGAGAAGGTCGTCCAGCATCAGGCGCGGAAGTACGGCGTGACAAAATTTGGCATGGAGCGGTTCATGAACGGGTTCCTCGACCTCCTGACGGTCAACATCGTCCTCAGGTTCGGCAAAAGCCCGATGCACATTTTCGGGCTGATTGGCACGCTAAGTTTCCTCGTCGGGTTCGTAGTCTTGGCGTACCTGAGCGCGGCAAAATTGTTCTGGAACCAGTGGAAGATGACCGACAGGCCGCTGTTTTATTTTGGACTGTTGACCATCATCTTCGGCAGCCAACTTTTCCTGACAGGCTTTGTCAGTGAGTTAGTTGCGCGGTCGTCCTCAGACAGGAACTCGTACATCATAGAGAAAAAGTCGCAGATGGAGTGACGAGGGCGGCGTGTTTGGTATTTTTTTTGCAACTGAAAACTAAACAAACAAAACAAATTCAATCATAATATGGCAGCGTTTAACGACGAAAAGTCCCAGAAATCGATAAAGGAGATAATCCTTGTTTTTTCTGACATCGATGTGAAAATCACAGCGTTGACGGAATGTTCGGCGGAGGATTTCCTCTCGTTGAATAACTATCTGAAGAAGTTTTACAAGGACGCCAAGGTCATTTCCGGGCAGACAGAGCAGATATACGACATCATCGCGGGCAACCAGCACGACAAGTTCTTCGAGGAACTCCTTAATGTGCAGTACTCGCTTAACAGCCGCATCAACATGTTCAAGAACAAGATTCTTAAGAGCATACGTGGTCTGGAGAAGATGTTGACATCGCTTAACCTTGTCTTTGTGCCGTTGAAAAACTTTAACCTCAACATCTTGACGCTCAACTTCCTGCTTGTCAACCTGAAACTTAACGTGGCATATTCGAGCGACCCGAAGTTAAGCGGCATAGCCGAGCATATCGACTGGATAACCGCCGAAATCAGCAAACTCAAGATGATTCTGCCAAAGATTTCCGAATCGCTCCTGATGGTCAAGAACGTGACGCGCCTTTCGTCGGGAAAACTCATCGAAATCCGTAAGAAGAACATCCTCGACATCGACCGCGTGACTGGTCAAATCAATGATTCCGTGCTCCTGTTAAAGGAGAAGCAGACCGTCGCCGCGCGCAAGATGCCCGAACTCACTAAGCGAACCCAGAACTACTTCGACAGCGTCAACAAGATTATAATGAACCTCCAGTACCACGACATCATCCGCCAGAAGATGGAACACGTGCAGGAGACCCACAAGAATATCATCAAGGAACTTTCCGCGCTCGACATGACGACGGACGACTCCGGCAAGATAGACCTCAGCGAGCAGGCGCAGCAGTTCCTCCAAATCCGCGACATCGCCGGTGTGCAGGTCGCACAACTCATAAATACAAACAAGGAGTACCAAAAGGCTTTCGCAGTCATCATGCGCAAGTTTTGGGACATCAGCGAGGACATGAGCGTCATCTCGCAGTTGAGCAATGAGTTTGTCGGCGACAACGACCTGACGGACAGTTACTATAAGGATGTCCAAGACCGTCTTCGCGGCACCACCACAGTCCTCAAACGCCTTATCAGCGCGAATGAGGATTTTGGCAACGAAATCGACATAATTTCCAGCACAATCGAGGAAAAACAGGATCGCGTCAACGAAATCAAGACGCTCTACGACGGCATAAACGACCGCATCGAGGAAATCCTCAATTCAATTTCTGAAAGCGAGTCGCGTGATGGCCTCTCGCGTATTACCGACGAGGTGACACAACTTGTGGACACGATTTCCGAGAACCTCAACGATGTCGTCCTGTTCTTCAGCCAGGCGCAGAACATCAGCAAAAAGTTGCAGGACATCAACCACGAGGATTCTGAAAACGAGATTTCGTCGAACCTCCGCTTCATTTCGAGCAAGATTTCATCGCTCCTGCTGTCCATCGAGGATCATAACCAAAAGATTGAGCAGATATTGACCAACAACTCCAAGTTGAGCCTCAACCTCAGTAGCGAAATCAAGTCGTCGGTCGAGCAGGTCAAGTACTATGACTTCTTCGAGAAGATAATGCTCGAAATCGTCACTGAACTTAACAACATCTACTCCAAACTCGACAACAACACCATCAGTGTCCTCCGCAACAACAAGGCTGAGAACCTCAAGAGCCTTGAGGAGCGTTACACGATGGAGAGTGAGCGCATAATCCACCAGCAGGCCATCGGCGAGGACGTTGACCTTGATGACAATAACGACGAGGACGAAAACGATGTAGAGTTCTTCTAAGAGTTTTTTCGCTCTGCGAGAAATATGGTCTTTTTCGCTTCGCGAAAAGTTGTTTTTCGCTTCGCGAGAAATCTTACAAATTTTTTCAAATCAAACAAATATGGTTATTTAAAAGATTTGAAAGATTTGTATAAGATTTGAAAGATTTCTGTCCGTAAGGACACTAATTATAAAAAGTGCCGTGTGATGGATTCTCACGGCACTTTTTGTGTGTAGCGTATTCGCTATTTTATCGTCAGTTTAGCCTCTTTCAGCCCGTCGCTTTGGGCGGTGAGGGTTACGCTGCCGGGCGTGCCGTCGGTCTTTATGACGACGAGGGCTTTGCCGGAGAAGAGTGAACGGGAATATTGGGCGGCGGGAATGCGCTCGCCGACTGTGCCTGGGTCGGTGTTCGGCTCGTCCCAACTGTTCGATTTTGGGATTTTTTTGCCGACATAGTAGACAGTGTTCTCGCCGGCATGGAGGATTTTGCGGTCGAGTTTGTACTCCTGCGGCGCGTCACGCTTGATGTTTGACGCGATTTTCTGGCCATTGACGTAGATGTCCTGGTCGAGGAGAATGCTCTTTGAGTATAGCGTGAAGGTCGCATTGTTGGCAAAATTGTCGATGTTGAACGAGGACTTGACGACGAGCAGTGTGTCGTGGTAGTAGTCCCAACGCTCGTTGCGGTCGTACACAAGCGCAGGCCGCCAGTCGGACGGCTTGGCGGCGGCGATTTCGGACTGCCACGAGGCGAGGTCTTTAAGCGTCAACTCCTGATGGTTTGTGATTTTCAAGCCGAAAGCCTTGTCAAATTCGCGGTCGTCCTCGAGGCACGACGGATCGCCATTGCCAACGCCAATAATCTGTGCCGGGCCAGAAATCGAGAATGTGACTTTGTTGGATGCGTCGGGGACATTAAGCCCCTTGAAATCTTGGGCCTCGACGGTCACGAGGATTATGTCGTCGCGTTTCTTGGCGAATGTGGCCTTGTTGGTGGTAAGTAGCAGTTTAGACGGCTCGTCGGTGGTCACGACGGTCTCCGTGGCGGCGACAGTGCCGTTACGGTAGCCGTTGACAGTGATGGAGCCTGGCTTGTACTTGACTTTCCAGGCGCAATGTCCGTATTTGGGGACTTTCTGTTTTCCATGCGATTTGTTGTTGACGATGAGTTCGACGGCGTCGCAGTTGGAATACGCCCAAACGTCTACGGCTTCGCCTTCGTGTCCTTTGTGGTTCCAGTGGGGAAGTACGTGGACGAGGGGCTTTGGGGAGTTGTTGGCAAGTATGTAGAACGCCTGGTCTTTTGGGAAGCCGCACTGGTCGAGTATGCCAAAATAACTTCCATTGGCAGGGTAGGAGAATGGCGTGGACTCGCCGCGATAGTCGAATCCTGTCCAGTAGAACAGACCCGCCATCCATTCCTGTTCCATGCAGAACTTATATCCGCGCTCGATGGACGTGCCGCCTGCGCGGTCGAATTGTGGAATGTGGCATTTAGACGAATCCGCCCAGTAAATCCCCCTCGTGCCGCAGCCCGAAGTCTCTTCCGTGAGCCATCCGGGTTGGCCAAGGTGTTTCTCTCGGTATGCTGGTATGTCGCACTGTGCCAGGTAGTTAAAGCCCATCAACTCTATGCTCTCCGACGAGCCGTAGCCGCACCCTCCGCTGACAGCGACGGTGTACATGCGTGTCGAGTCGATTGTCTTTGCGTATGCCTGGATTGTGCGCGTTATGCGCTCGCCGAGTATGTTGGATTCTATCTGCCACTCCTCGTTGCCGACGCTCCATGCGATTATGGACGGGTGGTTGCGGTCGCGGTGAATCATGCGGCGGAGTTGTGACTTGTGGTAGTCGTTAATGCCTTCGAGCCTTGTCTCCTCAAGCACCAACATCCCGAGCGAGTCGCATACGTCGAGCAAATCGACGTTGACGGGGTTGTGTGATGTCCTGATGGCGTTAAAGCCCCACTTCTTGAGCATCTTGACCCTCGCGATCTGGAGCGGCTTAGTCACAGCGCAGCCCACTCCGGCAAAGTCCTGGTGGATGTTGGAGCCGACGATTTTGAGGTGCTGGCCGTTGATGAAAAATCCTTTGTCGTTTGTGAACTCGACGGTTCGGAAGCCGGTTCGCGTCGTTGTCTTGTCGGTCACGCTGCCGTCGCTTGTCACCGTCACTTCTATATTATAAAGTGTCGGCGATGTCGGCGACCAAAGTTGTATATTGTTGATTTTTAACTGCTTGAAGTATTCGTGGTTATAGTTTCCCTTGATTTCGTATTCGGGGACGGTGGCGGTGGCGACGGTCTGGTTTTTGGAATCCTTGAGGGCGATGGAGAGGGAGACTTTGTGCTTTTTGTGGTCGTCGTTGACGATGCGCGCGCGGATGTCGAGGTCGGCGTTTGTGCCGTTGATGTTCGTGGTGGCGAATATGCCGTCCTTGTCCACGTGAACCGGGTCGGTCTTCACGAGCCACACGTTCCTGTATATGCCCGCGCCTTCGTAGAACCAGCCTTCTTCGAGCGTCGCGTCGGCTTTGACGGTGATGACGTTTTCGCCGCCGTAGTTGATGTAGTCTGTGATGTCGTACTGGAAGTCGAGGTAGCCGCTCTGCTCGTTGCCGAGGTAGAAGCCGTTGAACCATACTTCGGAGTTGCGGAATATGCCCTCGAAAAGTAGTGAAATCTTTTTGCCGTAGTCGGACTGCGGTATGTCGATGCGTTTCCTGTACCAGCCGATTGAGTTTTCGGGGTATGCGTATCCGACAGCCTTATAGCCGTGGCTGTGGCTTGCGTTTGGTGCGAATGGCATCTCGACCGCCCAGTCGTGTGGCAGCGTCACGTCCCGCCAATAGCGGTCGTCGAAGTCTGTGGCTGCCGGGCCGTCGCCGTAGCCGGTTTTTGTCAGGTAGTTGAAGTAGCGTGTGCCGGTCATGAAGTTTTTCTCGAAGGACAGTGCGTGTCCGAACGAGAATTTCCAGTTGTCGTTTTGCAGAGTCTGCTGCCGCTGCGCCGTGAGCGGGGATGCTATCGATAACGACAATGCCATCGCTACTGTTGCTCTGGAAAGTAATCTATTCATCTCTTTGGTGTTAGTATGGATTATTGTTGTTAATAAAAAAACACATAGTTTTGTCGGGTTGGTCAAACTATGTGTTTCTCTTGTCTATTATATATGCTTGGATGTGTTTGTTATGCTTGAGCCGTTCTGACATCGCACCAGTCGATGATGTACTTCATGCAGTCGAATGCGCCTTGGCTGACTTTTACGCTCTTATTGCCGTCGTATCCCATCGCGAGATGCATCGTGCCGTAGCCGGTTACGACGTATGTCAGGAGTTTCTTGTCGATTTCTGCCGCTGCTTTTTTGTAGTCGTCGATGTCCTTGCGGCGGCCTTTCTTTTTGTTAATCGCAAGGGCATAGTCAAGTGCCACAAGGCAGCCAGTCCACATTGTGTGTCCAGCCATCTTGATATACTTGCTGTCCTGGTAGAAGTCGCCGTCCTTTATCGCCTGGTCGCGGAGTATCGTTTTCGCATTGTCCATGTAGCGTCGGGCTTCGTCTATGGGGTTTTGAAGTTCCATTGTAGTAACTTTTTTAGTGTTAGTGTTCGATGCCGAGCGAGTTGAAGACCGGGTTGGCGTATATTTGGACGAGCATTTTGCGCTGTATGTCTATGTCGCCTTCAAATTTTTGGCACTGCTGGTCGAAGTATGCCGTGGCTTCTTCGCGGTCGGCGTCGGTGTAGTAGCTCGCAAACTGCTGTGTGCCAGTCACAATGTCTGCGCTCACGTAGTTGATGGGGTAGAGTATGTAGCCTTTGTAGATTTCCTTGTCGATGAGTTTTGCGATTTCGTCGTACTGGAGGTTCTTGTTCGGTGCTTTGGGCATCTGGGCGAGCTGGTCGTTGATTGGCTTGCCGAGTGTCACGTTTACACGTCCTTTTTTCCATGTAAGGCCTTCGCGCATTCCGGTCACGTCGTCTACTTTGTTTTTCTTGAACGTGGTGTCTATGAGCTTGTTGTACTGTTCACGGACTTTGTGGACGTCCACAGGGTCGTATTCGTATGATATGGTCATGGGGACGATGTTAAGGTCGATGAGGCTCTTGACTACGTCGCCTTCAGCCGCCATGTTGAACATCTTAAGCACGCTTCCCTGCGTCTTGTCGTCGCCGTTTTTCGTCCTGCCTTCCCGTTGCGCAATCCAAATGGACGTCTTGCGGTCGATGATTGTGTGGCGGATGTAGCGCGACTGTATCATTGAGCTTACCATGAGTTCTTTTACTGACAGGTTCCGCTTGACGACGAATGTGCGGTTAAGCTTGACGAGGTCTGTTATCCATGGGAATATCAGGAGGTTGGACCCGATTGCTATTTCGGATGTCTCGCGTCCCGATAGCGCGAGGTGCGTGTTAAGGATTGCGGAGTCGAGAATGATGTCCCTGTGGTTGGACACGATGATGTATCCAGTGCCTTCGGGGATGTTTTCGAGTCCGTGGAATGTCACGCCCTTAGTGGTCATGCCTTCTATGGCCGTGACCATCCTTGCGATGAACTCTCGTTGGAAGTCTTTGATTGTCTTTATTTTGCGCAATTTTTCCTCAGTGACTTCAATGGGCACTTTCGGGAAGAAATATTTGAGCGTCTTCCTGAATCCGGGTTCAGAGAGCAGCCTCTCTATCGCCGCCGGCACTTCGGTGTCGTTGTACGGCCGTATGTCCTCAAATTCGGTTGCG
This sequence comes from uncultured Bacteroidales bacterium, assembly GCA_905234655.1. Lineage (GTDB taxonomy): Bacteria > Bacteroidota > Bacteroidia > Bacteroidales > UBA3824 > UBA3824. Next base: position 2,138 of record CAJOJG010000017.1, on the reverse strand, counting down.
TTATTGTCCATGTCTGTTTCTGTTATGATGTTGTTTTGCGCAAAGTTAATCAACCTTTGCGATTCTGCAACACTTTTTAATATAAAAATGCTTAAAATGTCCTTTTTTCTTATCTGATTTTGTCGATTAGCAGTTTTATTTCGAAGCCGACAGGGTTTCCGTTGTGGAGGATGTTATAAACGGCGTTGCATATTGGTAGTTCGATGTTGTATTTCTCGTTGATTTGGTGGATGCACTTGCTGCCGTAGAATCCTTCCGCCACCATTTTCATTTCGAGGAGCGCGCTTTGGAGCGAGTATCCTTGTCCGAGCATCACGCCGAGGGTCCGGTTGCGGCTGAATTTGGAGTAGGCTGTCACGAGCAGGTCGCCGAGGTACGCCGAGGACTTTATGTCGCGTGTTATCGGATGGACGGTGTCGACGAAGCGTTTCATCTCGCGGATTGCGTTCGACATGAGTACTGCGAGGAAGTTGTCGCCGTAGCCGAGTCCCGAGCATATTCCGGCGGCGATTGCGAATACGTTTTTAAGTACTGCGGCGTATTCCGTGCCGTAGATGTCGTCGGTTATGGATGTTTTTAAATACTTGCACTCCAGGCAGTTGGCTATTTCTTCGGCAGTGTTGAGGTTCTTTGATGCTATCGTCAGGTACGAGAGCCTTTGGAGCGCGACTTCTTCGGCGTGGCATGGTCCTGCGAGGACGCAGAAGTTTTTTTCGAGGTCCACTGCGAAGCTGTCATGGAAGTAGTCCGCCATGATTGTGTTCTTGTCGGGTATCATTCCTTTTATTGCGGATACCACGACGTGGTTTTCCAATGTGCCCGAGAATTGGCTCATTGTACTCTCTATGAACGCCGACGGTACGGCGAAGATAAGTGTGTCCGATTTCTTTATGACATCGTTGAGGTCGTTGTAAAATTCGATCTTGTCGGTGTCAAGAATCAGCGAGTTGAGGTATTTAGGGTTTTGGCCGTGCTTAATGGCATAGTCGATGTGTTCCTTCTTTCGGAGGTACCAGTTGACTTTGTTGCCTTCCTTGACGTTGTTGGTAAGCAGGCTTATAATCGCCGTAGCCCAACTGCCGCCGCCTATCACGGCTATTCTGTGCTGTCCAAACATGTTCCTTTATAAAGTCTTGGTTATAAACAAGTGCAAAGTTAGTAAAACTTTATATTGATTACAAAAAAAACTTATTTTTTTGAAAAAAAACGGCCAGGCAGTTTGTTTGCCTGGCCGTTTTTTCGGTGTCGTCTCCGCCTGGCGGCGGGGGGTATGGGCGCCCTTCGGGCGGAAATCTTTCAAATCTTTTCAAATTTTACAAATCTTTAAATGTGTTTTGATTTTCATTCTGATTTGTTTTTCTTTGTAAAAGAATATAAAGATTTGTGAAAATTTGAAAAGATTTGTGAGATTTCCCGCGAAGCGGCTGAAAAAACTAACCGCCGTTAGGCGGTGTTGGAAAATGATTTGTGTTATTTCACCACGCCTTTTTCGAGGTATTCGGCGAGATTAGTCCGCATGACGCTTGCGACGTGCTCGGCGGCGACTTTTTCCATGTCGTGCTTTACCATGATGGCGACAAGTTGCTCGAAAGATGTCTTTTGCGGATTCCAGCCGAGGCGTTCACGGGCTTTTGTCGGGTCGCCCCAGAGGTTGACGACATCTGTCGGGCGGTAGACTTACCTGCACGTGGCTCTGCGCGGCGAGGTTGTAAATCTCGTTCGGTTGAACCTTGCCGACGAGTTTTACGAGCGACATCGAGTCGCCCATATCCGCGTAATGCAGGTGAAAATTTTTCTGTCCTTCGAGGTGCGCGATTCTTTCGCGGAAGTCAACAGAACTGCGACGTATGATGCCGTGGACGTCGTAGCCTTTGCCGAGAAGGAACTCAGCAAGGTACGAGCCGTCTTGACCGGTGATGCCGGTGATGAGGGCGGTGTTGGTATTATCCATAAATTGAAGTTTTATTTTTATCCGAAAATTCAAAGAATTGAGAAAGAATGGAAAGAATGGAAAGAATGGAAAGAATTTTCATTGTATCATTCTTTTAATTCTTTAAAAATTCTTTTAATTTTTGGAAAGAAGAAAGACACCGTAGGTGTCAGTAATTTTGCAACCACATATTGCGGCACTTTCCGCA
>CAJOJG010000016.1 GCA_905234655.1 uncultured Bacteroidales bacterium | reverse complement strand
CAAGGGTTGAATTCGGTGTTTGTGTCTGACACTTCAACGCTCGAAGTCGTGCGCGGACAGGTGGAGAGGATGAGCAGGGTGAAATAGGATTTTTTTTAACGAAATGAAAAAAAAATGGTTGGATGAATTATGCTTTCGTCCAACCATTTCCTTTTTTAACAGTTATTCTCTCTATTTCAATGCTTTAAGTCCCTTTACGTCATTGTCGTTGGCAGGGACGAGGCTTATCGCGTAGCCGCCGCCGATGACGGTCTTGAGTGTGAGGGTTGATTTGGAGGTCACGATGCCTTTTTTGATTGTATATTTCTGCGGATTTGTCTTGTAGTTAGCGTCGGGCGCGTCGCAATATACTGTGGCGATGTACTTGCGGTTAGCGTCGAGGAAGTCAAATTTGACGGTGCTTGTGTGGGTTTCCTTGCCAGTCTTCGAGCCGACGAACCAGCGGTCGGAGTTTTTGTCCTTGCGGGCGATTGTGATGTAGCGCATGGGGTTGGCTTCCAAGTAGATGGACTTTTGCCAGTCGATGGCGACGTCCTTGATGAACTGGAAAGCGTCCATGAACTTCTCGTAATGCTCGGGCAGGTCTGCCGCCATCTGCAACGGCGAATACATTGTCACGTATAACGCCAACTGTCCGGCGATTGTGCTGTTGCAGTGGGAGTGGTTGTCGGGGTTGAGTTTGTCGATGTCCATCTCAAAAATTCCGGGCGTATAGTCCATCGGTCCGCCTTGGAGCCTTGTGAACGGGAGAATGCAGGTGTGTTCGGGGTTGTTGCCGCCAAAAGCCTCGTATTCGGTTCCGGCTGCCGATTCGTTGCCGATGAGGTTGGGGTATGTGCGGCACAGGCCTGTCGGGCGCACAGCCTCGTGTCCGTTGACGCAGATGTGGTACTCGGCGGCTTTCTTGATGTTGTGGAGATAGTGGTTCACGAGCCACTGTCCGTAGTGGTGTTCGCCGCGTGGAACGATATTGCCCACGTAGCCGGTCTTTACCGCGTCGTAGCCAAAATGTTTCATGAACTTGAACGCAGTGTCCATCTGACGCTCGTAGTTGCGGATTGACGATGAGGTCTCGTGGTGCATAATCAACTTTATGCCTTTGGAGTGTGCGTAGTCGTTAAGAGCCTTCACGTCAAAGTCGGGGTAGGGGGTCACGAAGTCAAATACTTTGTCCTTCGAGAATCCAAACCAGTCTTCCCAGCCGATGTTCCATCCTTCGACGAGTATCGCGTCAAAGCCATGTTTTGCAGCAAAGTCGATGTACTTGCGGACATTCTTGTTGTTTGCGCCGTGGTGGCCGTGGGACTTTGCCTTTGAGAAGTCGTCCTTGTCGATGTTGACGTTGGGGAGGTCGTTTGTGTAGCTCCACTGGCTCATGCCTGTAATCATCTCCCACCATACGCCCATGTACTTGCATGGCTTTATCCACGATACGTCGTCGTATTTGCATGGGTCGTTGAGGTTGAGGGTAAGGCGCGATGCGAGGATTTTGCGGGCGTCGTCAACGACAGTGATTGTGCGCCACGGGGTGTTGCATGGTGTCTGCATGTACGCCATGTTTCCTACAGCGTCGGGCGTGAGGTGTGACGTGAAAGTGTTTTCTTTCTCGTTGTAGTCGAGCGACATGCAGGAATAGTCCACTAATGCTGCCTCGTGTATGCTCATGAAGGTTCCGTTGGAGGTCTTGAGGAGCATCGGCGTCTGGACGCCTGTCGGCGAGAAGAATGTCTGTGAGGCGTTGTCGCGGATGGATTGTGGCAGGGTGGCGCGAATCTGTGAGAGCGCGCTCTCGCAATACTGGTATTCCTGGGAGTCATAGTCGCCGGGAATGTACCATGCCGTGTGGTCGCCGGTCATCTTGAACTCCGTGTTCTCTTCTTTGATTATGAAGTAGTTCTGACCGTCCTTTTGTGGAAATTCGTAGCGGAATCCCAGTCCGTTGTCAAAGAGCCTGAACCTTACCACAAATTCCTTTTTTGTGTCTTTTTGGATGAATGTGACAGCCATTTCGTTGTAGCTGCTCTGGATTTCGCTTTCCTCGCCCCATACAGGCCGCCATGTCTCGGAGAATTTTGATGGCTGTTCCTTTGTCATCTCGAATCCGGAGGTGAGGTCCACGTTCTTGTCGTTGACATCTTCCTTGTATTCGAAAGTCTTGTGGGTGTATGGCACGAGGGTGAAGCCGAGGTGCGATTTGCCGATGACTGTCTGGCCGTTGAACGCGAGGGTGTAGTACGGTTTGCCGTTGTCTGTCCCGTAGTCGCATTGGAGGTTGCCCGACGGACTTTGTAGCTGTGCCGATGCTGTCGCGGACAGTGCGACGAGGATTGAGGCAGCGAGTGTTTTTATAGCTTTCATGATTTAATTAGTTTTGTGAGTTTTTACAGCCGCTAAGTTAGATATTTACGGTCGGTTTTGGGTTGTTTAAGTGGCGATTTTTGGGTGTAAAACTACGCAAACGGTTGCAAAAAAATAAAATCGTGTCGTATGCGACATTTTTTGTATATGTCGATTATATGTCTTAACTTTGCGCCCATTATGAAAACTATTAAGGAAATAATCGCCAAGGTAAAGGCCTGGCTTGCAACACTCTCGTTCAGGACGGGGGTGATAGTTTTGGTGTCGTGCATACCGTTTTACATAATCTCGTTTGCGCAGATGGCGTTGCCAATCAGCAACGCTGCAAAAGGCGTGTCGTGGGTCGTATTTTTCGGCCTCGCCAAGACCGCCCAATACAGCGGCCTCGCTATCCTCGGCGTTGAAGGCTACAAAAGGCTGAAAGCCAAGTTCTTCAAGAAGAAGGATGACGAGGGGAAGGTGGAAGAATGACACTTTTTAGTCTGACTTTTTGTATCTACATTACACTTTTTAGTCGGACTTTTTGTAGTTTGAGTACACTTTTCAGGCGGACTTTTTGGGGGAAGTTTATCACATTTTTCTGCGATAAAGTGTGATTGCGCGGCGGAAGGCATCGTTGCCGTTTCGACATTCGGCGTATAGGTCGTATGTGTCGTTGACAATCTCCTCGATGTGGGTGCCGTAGTCGAAAACTGCATCGCGGAACTCCCCGACATTAATGCCAAGCCGCTTGACGGTGTCATACCAATAGTCCGCGTAGCCAACGACATCCGCCATGGACGGTGAAAACTTAAAATCGCTGCCATCAAGTTTAAAGCCGTCCAACGCCCGGATTTTTTGTGGGTCGATGTCGAAAGTGCGTGCAAGGTTCGGAATGTTGGCGCGGGCGGAGAGCAGAGCCTCGAATGGCAGGTCGTCGGGATAAAAACAAAATTCTGCCGGCGACGACGACTGGAGCGGTGGCATGGTGTAGCCGTCGAAAATGCCGTCCATGAACATCTCGACATCCAACTGCTGCGCGGCTGCGATATAAAAATCGTTACTCCGCGAGAACAGCCATACGCCGCCGGGAATGTATACGGTTTTCCATAATGACGGTGATACTTCGGCACTGAACTTATAAAATTTGTACGTCGTGGCAAGGTCGTCGTGGCATTTGACCGCCGGAAGTACGTCCTGGAACTCGCCGTCGGCAACGATTTTATAGTCCGAGCCCAACTGCCTTAACGTCCGCAGCACGGAATCCACAAGCCGTGAATAGTTAATCCTGTATGCGGGGGCGCACCGCCAGACCTTCCCGCTGAGGAGCGATATGCCGTCGCGCAAAATCTTTGTGCCGGTCTCGGGCTTATGGATGTCGCGGTAAGCCTTTTTGCGGAAAAGGTTTGTGAAGTCGCGCAGTGCGTTCCTGTCCTGGACGGCGTAGACCGCCTCGGGATAGACTGTGTTAGGTGACATGGAGTTCAGCAGTGCCGCCGCCGTGGAAAGCTCGGCATAGCTGAAGCGCGGCTTTTGTGGGACTGTGCCACTGAAAATCTCCTCGTCGACAAAGCGGCTCATGATCCAGTCGCCGTGGACGTGCTTGAGGTTTTCGCCCGCTATCAGTTCGACTTCATAGCCGCTGTAGGCGAGCATCAGGGCGGTATAAGCATCCGCGAGACTGCAAAATCGGAATGTTACTTTCATATTATTCTTTTTTTCGCTACTTTTGCACCACAAAATTAAGAATAATAACGATGACTTCAAAATTGAAAAAACACATTCTTGCCACGGCTATCCTTGTGTTGCTATCGGCGATGACATTCCAGTGCGCCAGGATAGGCACAATCAGCGGCGGCGACAAAGATACTACCGCGCCGGTACTCAAGCGCAGCACGCCTGATGTCTGTCAGACGGAGTTCGACGGGCGGAAGGTCAAGATCAGGTTCGACGAGTTTTTCCAGCTCGACCAAGTAGAGAGTAAATTTCTGCTCTCGCCGCCCCATGACAGCATCAAGCCGAAGATTAAGGTGAAGGGCAAGTACTTGGTTGTCAAGTTTAAGGAACAGTTGAAAAGCGACACGACTTACACGCTCCAGTTCTTCGACGCTGTGAAGGATTATAACGAGGGCAATAAGATTGACGACTTCAAGTTTGTATTCTCCACAGGCAGCGTCGTCGATTCGTTTGCGGTCGCGGGTCAGGTTTTTGACGCAGAGACGCTCGAAAAGGAAAAAGAAATGCTTGTCGGATTGTACGGCGAGGCTGCCGGGCTTGAAGATTCGGCGGTCATAAGGAACAAGCCGGACTACATAACCCGCACGGACACCGCCGGACGTTTCAAGATTGAGAATGTGCGGCCGGGGCGGTACAAGGTTTTTGCCCTCAAGGACATCAACGAGACGCAGCGTTTTGACCTTGAGAACGAGAAGGTTGCGTACTTGAAGACGGAGATTGAGACACGCGCCGAGCGTTTCCGACGCATCGACTCGCTGCCCGCCGGCACAATCCTGCACGTCGGCGAGAAGGGCAAACGCCGCCTCGACACGCTCCTGAATGACACTGTCATTATCCAAGACCTGCTCTACACCACGCCCAACAACCTTAAACTGTACAGCTTCGAGGAAAAGCACCTTGTCCAGTACATCTCCGACCGCGCGCGTGACATACGCACAAGGGTAAGGCTGACTTTCAACAAGACTGTCGGCAGCGACACTGTGCTGATAACCCACGTAGAGGACACGCTCTCCGTGCCGGACGTCCTGTATGACTATAACTACACGCGCGACTCGCTGATTCTATGGTTGCGCGATACCGCCGACATCAACAACGACACGCTCAAACTCCGTGTGACATTCTCGACGCTCGACAGCCTTAAGAATCCCACGACCGAGACCGACACTCTAAGCCTGAGGTTCAGCGCGCGAAAGAAAGTGTCGAAGGACAAGAAGGCTGAAAAGCCTGTCGATACCGGCATCGACACATTGAGTTTCCGCATAAAGTCCAATTTCTCAGGCGATTTTGACATTCAGAAATCTATAAAAGTCACAATCCCTCTGCCGCTTCAGGAACTGGACACGTCGATGATGAGGCTGTACGAATGTGTGGACAGCAGTTTTGAGGAGGACTTTTCACAAAAGCTCGTAAAGTCCGTGCGCCTTGACTCCGCAAACTACCGGCTCATATTCAAGCGTCCAATCTTGGGCGACATCGTTTGGTATCCGACATTCGATTCCATAATCAGTCCAAACTGGTACACAGCCACTTACAGTGAGAATCGTGATACAGTGGAAATAGAAGTGACGGACTCGGTGATGGTTCATAAATCAAAATTCCCGAACCTTTTGAAGTACCACAGCGAATATTACCTCGGTCAGACCCAAAAACTCCGCGATTCGGTCTCCACAGCCATCATTAACCAAAAACTTGTGAAGTATGACCGTCCGTCGCGCGACACGATAACCATCAAGCTCGACAAGGCACCCACGCGCGGCGTAGAGGTTTCGGCGATTAATGTCGAAAAACTCCCCGAGAACTCCATCGAATCCGTCCAAAACGGCGACGAAATCATGCTCATACTCCGTGACACGCTCGCCACGCACAAGGACACGTTGGTGTTGAAGTTCAACACTTTCGACCGTCAGGTGCGCAGTAAGAATGGAAAGTTGGTCGACAAGATTTACAAGGACACGCTTTTTGCGATTTATAAGATTAAGTACCAACGCCTTAAGCCCGCTGTGTTCAATAACAACGACACAATCATCTTCCCCTTCGAGCGGCCGCTGACCGCAGAGCCGGAGGTGACGCTTGTGGATTTCCCGATGAGAGGAACAAGTTGGTACACTGGAACTTTAAGCGCAAAGCGTGACACATTCACCGTCGTTTCCACTGACGGGCAGTTCCTCGCGCTCGACACAATAAGGTACGCCATTTCGTATCCCAACCTTGACAAGCAGGAGAACCGGATTACGACGACCGACACGTTACAGATTGTGCGCAAGCGTGAGTCTCCCGACGAGACCGCTAACACCGGACGCCGCCGTCGCAGCGAAATCGGCAAGGAGGGTCAAAAGCAACAGCAGGAGGCGCAGGGCAAACTGAACAAGGCGACGCTCAAATTCCCGTTGCAGTACGAGATGACGCTCGACTCGATGGACACTAAGAACCGCATCTTGACATATCCATTCGAGCCTGGCAAAAACTACATGTTGGAAATCGACGACTCCACTTTCACCTCGATATACGGAACTCCAAACCTTTACCTGACCTCGAAGGCCAAAATCCGCGAGCTTGACTATTATGGCCAGTTGAACATCGACATCCAAAATCTCGGCAACATAGAGCATTACCCGGACATCGACGACGACATTCCGCCGCTAATCGACATCGACACAAGCCGCGCGCTCCATAAGCGCATTAACCCGAGCGACACAATGGCTGTCCAACATTCTGAAATCCAGGAAGGTCAGATTCTCGTGTGCTTATGTAACGACAAGGGCGAGATTAAATACTCAAAAGCCATCAAGAGCGACAGCATCGTGAAGTTCGAGTACATACTACCCGCCGACTATAAGATAAAACTTATCCACGACCGCAACCTCAACGGACATTGGGACACTGGCAAGTATATTGAGCGAAGTTACCCCGAGCGGGTCATCGAATTTCCCAAGAAACAAATCGTCAAGTCCAAGTGGACGACGGAACTAACCTGGAAATTGTAAAATCAAAAAATCGAAAATCAACAAATCGAAAATCAACAAATCGAAAATCAACAAATCAACAAATCAGTGAAGAAGCCTTCAACAACATACGTCTGCCAGCAGTGTGGCGCGACAAGTCCCAAATGGCTCGGCAAATGTCCTTCGTGCGGTCAGTGGAACACCTACAACGAGGAGCTTGTGCAGACCACAGACCGCATCCGCTCTGCCAGTGGAATTGGCGGGCGCACAGTCAACCGTGCCGTCCATATTTCGGAAATCCAAACGCGGGACGTCACCCGTATTAACACTAACAACAACGAGTTCAACCGTGTCCTTGGCGGCGGGATTGTGCCAGGTTCGGTAATCCTGATAGGCGGCGAGCCTGGTATCGGCAAGTCGACGCTGTCGTTGCAGATAGCCCTCAACATTCCACAAAAGACGCTCTATGTTTCGGGCGAGGAGAGCGCGAGCCAAATCAAGCTCCGCGCCGACCGCCTTAAGGCGACTACCGACACATGCCTGATACTGTGCGAGGTGACTGTCGAGAACATTATCCCTCAAATCCGTGAAAACAATCCCGGGCTTGTCATCATCGACTCCATACAGACTTTGCGCACGGACAGCGTCGAGTCCTCGCCCGGCACTGTGACCCAAATCCGCGAATGCGCCGACCTGCTTATCCGCCATGCCAAGGAGAATAATGTCCCGATTATCCTCATTGGCCATATCAACAAGGACGGTAATATTGCCGGTCCAAAAATCCTTGAACACATGGTCGACACGGTGTTACAGTTTGAGGGCGACAGTTCTCATGTGTACCGTGTGCTTCGTGGAATCAAGAACCGCTTTGGAACGACATCGGAGATGGGCATTTTTGAGATGTTGGGCGACGGACTCCGCGAGGTCTCGAACCCCGGCGAACTGCTTCTCCATAAGCACGATGGCAATACTTCAGGCGTGTCGGTCGCCGTGGCTGTCGAAGGGTTGAGGCCGTTTGCTGTGGAAATCCAAAGTCTTGTCTCGACCGCCGCCTACGGTGTGCCTCAGCGCAGCACGACCGGGTTTGACCAAAAACGCTTGAACATGCTTCTCGCCGTGCTTGAACGCCGCGCAGGCTTCCGCCTTGGCACGAAGGATGTCTTCCTCAATATTGCCGGCGGCATTAAGATTATCGACCCTGCGATGGATCTTGCGGTGATGGTTGCGGTGTTGAGCAGCGACCTCGATATTTCCATAGACGCTAAGACGTGTTTTGCTGGCGAGGTTGGGCTTACAGGCGAAATCCGTCCCGTCAATCGTGTCGAGCAGCGCATCTCGGAGGCGGAAAAACTTGGCTTTGAGCGCATTGTCATTTCCTCCGGCCATCGTAAAAACACTTCAATCCTCCACGTTTCCACTATTGAAATAGTGCATTGTGGAAAGATTGAGGAGGTCTTCCGTCTCCTGTTTGCGCGTTCCCGATAATACAAAAAAACGGCCAGGCGTCATGACTGCCAGACCGTTTGTTCTCCGCCTAACGGCGGGGATTTGCTTTTTCGAAAATTAAAAGAATGGGGAAAGAATGAAAAGAATTTGGATTTGCTACGCTTACCTTTACCTACTCTGTGAATATTTTTTCCCGAAATATTTTGCCATCAGGAATGACTTGACTTTGGTGGGTATGTTTGCGTCGCCGATTTGGACAAGGCCGATTTCTTTGTAGGGATGGTTGTTTTTCAGAATCCAAACGTCCAACAACAACTCGCTGACACGTCCGAATAGCCGCGCGTCGAATGGCGACATGCGTTGTCGTCGTTGTCGTCGTTGACGGGGTAATAGGGTTCCATGCCGTCGCGGTATTCAGTGGAATATTCCTCGCTGACGACGGTCTGAGGATTGTCATAGACCGCCGCGCCAAAACTCTCGAAATGCTTGTGTTCGATGACGCGGGTGTATGGCACGTCGTGCGAAGTGTAGTTGACGACCGCATTGCCCTGATATTCTGCGTAATATGGCATTTTGGATTTTTTGATTGAATAGTGGTTGTACTTCAAATAGATTACAAGGAAGTAGCAATTCTCGTTGGTTTTGTGCCGACCGAGGGTGCGGACATAATCGTCGGTTTCGTCGGTATCAAGTTGAGAAAAATTCTCCTGAAAATATTTCTTGATTACTTCCGGCTCGCCGTCGGTGCTTGCGTCGTCGATGATGACACAGACAAAGGGAAAATCCGTTTCCTGCATCACAAAGCCGTTCATCGCGTCTTCTATATACGCATGATGATTGAAGGTCATGCGCTTGACGCAGACCAAAAATGAGGTTGGTATTGACATTTATGGGAATTTATTTTACGGTGTCGTTGAATGAGTTAACCGTATATATTGTGAAATCATCCCTTTTTTAATGTCGGATATGCCTATTACAGCATCTACTGTCGGACGTTTGTCGCGTTTTTCATTCGCGGCAAGCTTATTCTCGTAACGATCGGTATCCAAGCATTTTATGGTATTGTTAAAATAATTTTTCCCACGATAATCCCTCTTTGAAACATCATTCAAAGTAGAACCACATTCTCGGTAAAGCCTGTGGTTTTCTATTAGCTTATTATTGACGGTTACCTGTTGCATATTCTTCTATTTTGTCTAATGCGACATTGAATGACTTGAAAATGTCTTCGGTATCACCTGAAAGCGCCTTGTAGTCAAACTTGCCTGTTGTATTTTTTTGGGCTATGTAAAAATTTGTATTAGACAATACACCTTCCTTTCCCGCTATGGTCTGCATTGCGGATACCATGTCGGGACTATGCGTCGCAATTACAATTTTAGTACCCAATGTCTTGTATATCATCGTCAGAATCCTTTGGACAATGAAACGCCCGTGCAGGATGTCTGATATTTCGTCAGATATTTTTTTTATCTGATTACTTGGCTGAGATGATGCGACCATTATTTTCCCCTTTACATCCGACCAAATCCTATTGTCGCCGCCGTTCACCGACAAAAACATCGGCGTATCAACAAATACGGCCGATTTTAAATAAAATAAATCGCCAACAGTTTGTCCGAGAATTTCCACGTCGTCTTCTTTTAGTGAAATATTCTCTGGATGACCGTCAGAAACAGCGTGCCTCTTTTGTAAGTAGTTGAAAAAATCTATTCTAATGCGGTTTGATGCTATTTTTTCAAAATTGTTGTATATAAGTTCGATTTCCTTTTCGGATTTGCCGATAAATTCTTTTGAGACAGCCGCACCGTCCACTGATGTCCCTGCATTTATTTCAAGGTACTTAAGAATGCGCTGCCTATTTTCCGCTTTTTTTTCTTTTGAGAAAAATTCACTCAACTGTCGAGAGAATCCATTTTGCCATATCTTGAAATACTGTTTAATATCGGTGGCATCTTGGAACTATTATTTTCCCCATTTTTAGTTTGCATCAAATATCCTTTCGCAATCCCCTTGATTTCCATGTATTCCGGCAGTTGGAAGCCCTCGCAGACCGCGAAGAACACGCCTATGCCCACCCCCAATTGCAGCGGCAAAACCACGTAATACGTCAGCGGCAGGTATTTCAGAAAATATACCGCCCCCGCAATCAGGAACGCGACGCCAAACGAGGGCGCGATGTCCTTGACGGTCTGGGATTTGAGTGATGGCATGAAAGAGTTATATCAAACTTTTGCTCATGTAAAACGACCGTTCCGTCTGCGTAGCCTCGAAATCAAAGCCGTTTTTCTTGTAGAAATTTTGCGCCTTAAAGTTGTCTTTCAAAACCTCAAGACGAATTTTGTCCATGCCTTTTTCAATGGCGGTCGTCTCGCACTTTTTTAGCAACTGACCACCAATGCCATTGTGCTGACACTCAGGCTTTACGGCAATCAAAGTAATGTAGGCGCATTTAGTTTCGAGGTTGTTGGCATACATCGCGGCGTAACCCGCAACGCCGTTTTTGAAAGCGGAAATGAAATCAGCATACTTGTCTATTTTGCCAAAAAGTTGCATAAAATCTTCCCTAAGACATCCCATCAGGTTCAAATCTACAAACTTTCCATTTTTGAAAGCCGCGTGTCGCAAGATTCCTTCATTCTTGAAACCGCATTTTTCATTCACGCGGATGGAAGCCTTGTTAGTGAGCAATTGTGTCGCCTCTACGCGCTCCAACCCAAGTTCGTAAAAAGCATAGTAAAGGGCAAGCATAGTTGCCTCCGTACCGTATCCCTTGCCCCAAAAGGCTTTATTTCCAAGCAATTTGGCGTAGTGGCACGACCGATTTTGCAAATTGATGTCATTAAGGTAAACAAATCCTGCAACTTCGCCCGATTGTTTGTCGCAAACAACGAATACAATGTTGTCGCGTTGGTTTTCGACGTGTTTTTTTACCCATTGTCTTTCAAAGGATTCCGATACATAATAGCGATGCCCGACAACCATGTCCCAAATTTCGTCGTCTTGTCGCCATGCGATAGAATGCTCGAAATCGGATTCTTCCAAACCACGGAAGTAAATTCGGTAGTTTTCGAACATATTATTCATTTTCATAATTGTTGTGGCACACCCAGCCGTCGTTGACTTCCAACGAAAAATATCCGCCGGGAGGGTGCATGATGATTGTGAATTTATGTTAATTTGTTGGCCAACAGCAATGCTTTGATGTACTCTTGAATGTCTGTGGCATCGACATCATAAACGGGGTGCAGCATTTCAAACTGTTCGTCCCTGCGGAAAAGTTGTCCATTGGTGAGCATCATCATCAGTGATTTTGTTTTCAATTTGTGTCCTGAATGTTGCAACGCGCCCGCTATCAAACGGTTAACATTGGCACCATTTTTCAAAATGGAATATATGTCGTAATAGTCGCGGAACTTGCTGCGCCGCATCATTGCCTCCATCTTCATTATGCCAATCGACTCGACATCCGCCAGCCGAATATTGTTGAGATAAGGCATTTCTTGCATGGTTGGTATCCTTTTGCGGGGTGCGGCATAGAACGAAACTTTTACATCGTTGATTACAAATATTACTTGATCAAATCCCAACACATCTACGTGCTGAATTTCACCAATGGTGGCTAACTGACTTTGAATATTATTCCATCCGATGTCGAGATTATCATCTTTCCCTGTCTTCCAACGTTGAAAATCAAGGTCTTCGCTTTGCCGCGTCTGCAACTGAATGGATAGTGCAGTACCGCCGACAAGGACAAATGGCTTTACACATTCCAAAAGCGAAATCTGTTCAATGATTTTTCCTGTATGCGGTGCAAGTCCAATTGTTTTCATGCCGGCAGCCTTTTATTTAACATCCTTGTTGACAACGATTTGACATATTGCTGCGGCTTTTTTGCGTTAAAATAATACCACGCATAAAAGGTGTTCATTTGGTAGTAACGTTCACCTTGGGCAACCACATTTTCTATCCACGCACGTTTGATTTTTTTGCGTGTCATAATGCTGAATAACAGGTTAATATCATCAATGTCAAGGTACAACATCACGAGTTCCACAAGCATATCGTCGGGTATGCTCTGTATGGTGTCGTGATTGTAGGACCAAAGACAATTATCTTCTTTGAGCCTGTCAATCAAATATGGTCTAATCTCGTTTGTTGCCATGATTGCGCATTTATTAGTGTTTGCAAATTTAGCAACAAATAATCTATCCCACAAATTTTTTTTACGAAAAATATCCGCCGGTAGGGTGCATGGTGATGTTCAGTTGATGCCGAAATTTTTGCTTTTTAATTCTTTGCCGAATAAGTCCTCGATGCTTTTCAAGAGCATTTTAATCTGATTGTAGTTGTATTTGGACATGTAGTTCCGTTCCTTGAAAATTTAACCCGTCTGTAATATTTTTCAATACATTCGGGCGTAACGACGTCTTGATTAAATGTTACAAGTTTCATTGACAAGGTTCATGATGAGAGTTTGGAAACTGTTTTTTGTCAGCAAGGTATAACTATCCTCCCCGTTGCTGTCGGAAATATACTTCCAATCGTATTTCACGGGGTTTGACAGAGTGTCTTTCACATGAACAATCATGATTTCCTTGTAACGGTAGAGTAAATCCACACGCGCATCAGTGCCTGCGAGCATAGTGCCCACGGGACTGAAAATCAACCTCTCAGAACCTATCTGAATCCATTTTTCGTCAATGGTATAAGTGCCGAGCAACTGTTCGAAAATGCTTGTTTTTTCAAAGCCGGTTTTGATATAGCCTTTTTCCAAATCATTTTTCAGCCAATCGTTGTCGATTTTATTGTACAGCGACTGCAAGTTTTTGCGGAAGTCTTCAATCCTGACAGCCGGATTAAAACCGTTTTTGTTTTTCTTTGCTTTTTCATTGACAGAAATTACAAAGTCTTCAAATTTGTTTTCCATTGCATTTAGTTTTTGGCAAATTTAACTTTTATTTCCGAACTGTCAAATTTTTTTAGTAATATTTTTCACCCCACAGCCACCTTGTACATCTTCTCAATCTTTTGCACCGATAAAACTGTGATTCCCAATTGTGGTCAAATTATTAAAGAATGACAACTGTTTTTTTTTGTAAAGCGAACTTTATTAAGAAGTCATAACCTTTTCATTGTCAAAATTTTGGGTTGCTAAGATTTTTTGCAACGAGATGTGGCGCGCTTGTGGTGGCTTGTGGCTAATGGGGGAAATTATGAAAAAAAGAGGCTGTCCGATAGGGTAGGGCAGCCTCATTTTTGTGTGTGTGGTGGTTATTTTTTCTTTTGCAATATTTCGTTTGCGACGGTTTTTGTGCGCTCGAAATATTCGTCGGCGGCGGATTTCTTGATGTGGTTCTTGTCCTGCATCATTTTTTTGCGGCTTTCGGTCTCGATTTTCAGGAGCGGGTCTTGGGCGTTCTCCTCCTCCTGTGTTTTTTCCTGCGCCGCCTTCTCCTTTTCTTCGATTTCCTTTTGAGCCTCGGCGGTGTACGTCGTGATGGTCTTCAGCGTGTCGTCGAAGTTGTTGAGCGACAGTTTGGCTTCTTCTTTTGGCTTGACGTCCTCGAAGCCGCTGCGGCGGTATGCCCATATCATCGCGGCTACGAATCCGAAAAGCACGATGAGCATCAGTGCTACAAATGCTGCTGTATTCATGTTTACTAAGTGTTTTGTTTATAGTCGGTTACTATTTAAAAAAGTTCTTGAAGAACGGCACTTTAGAAGTCTTGTGCTTCTTTTTCATCCTCTTGTTGGTCTCCTTTTGGTGGCTCTTCATGTATTTTCCGGTTTTCTTGTCCTGCATCTGGATTATGGCCTTCCGCGCTTTCTTGATGTGCTTCCGCTCGGCGCGGTATTCCTTTTCCTTCTCCTTCTTGACCTGCTTGTCGTCTTTCCAGAGAGCCTTCCGCTCCTTGTCCGTCAAGCCCTCGCCGCGCTGGTCTTTTGCGCGGATTTCGCGGATTTGTTGCTTGTGTTCCTCCTCCTTGAGGATTTTTTGGGCTTGCTTTTCGCGAGCCTTCTGGTTCTTTTTGTGGTCGGGGCCTTTGCCTTCGCCCTTCTTGAACTCCTTTGTGGCCTTGTGCTGCTCTTTTTTCTGCTGTTTTTCCTCGCGTGTCAGTTTTTCCTTCTTTCCTTTCTTTTCTTTCTTGTCTGCGACTTCTTCCACGACAGGCTTTACCTCCGGGCGGCCGTCCTCGAACTCCACGCTTTCGCCTTCCTTGCCGAAGTCCTCGAGGTCGGTGATTTCCGGGTCGTAGTCGTCGTCGACTTGTTTAGGGTGCTTCTTGTCGTATTTTGCTTTTTTCTGAGCGGCCTTTTCGTCTGCGGCGGCCTGTTTCTCGTCGGCTTTTAGTTTGTCCTTCTCGGCTTTTTCGGCGTCGCTGGCTTCCTTGAGGATTGCCTTAGTCGCGTCTAAGGAGTCTTTCTCGGCGCGCTTGATGGCGTTTGCAGCCTCCTGCTCGGTCTTTTTCTTCTGCTTTTTCTCATATTTTGCCTTTTTCTTCTTGTACTTCTCCCACATCTTTTTCTGCTTTTTCTGCTTTATGCCTTTGCTGATGTCGAATCCGTCTTCGGCAAACTGGGAGCCGCTCGGCGCGTAGTCTGCGTTGAGGTCTACTTGTCCAAAGTCCTGCGCCGACGCCCCTGTGTGGAGCAGTACGAGCGCGAGTGTGGCTAATATGGCGGTCAATATCGTTCTCATGTGTTTTTTATGTGGGTTTACAAAATTTTTTTAGTTAATTTTGCACTGTGTTTTGAGTTGCAAACTTACTAAATAATAACGATGAAAACTAATTTGTATTGGATATTTGTGCCGATTGTTGCCGTTTTTTTTTCGTGCGGGCATGATGAAAACCCTGTCCCCGACCTTTGGGTGGACTTCCAGGTCAATGTCTCGAATGCCGAATATTCTGCCTTGCAGAATCCTGGCGGCTGGGTCTATGTTTCGGGCGGATATAATGGCATTTTTATTTATAATTTTGACAATCAGACTTTTTACGCATACGACAGGTCGTGTCCCAATGACCTTGGACATGCGCCGCTCGTGTATGACGAAAAGCGTCACGAACTTTGCCATGCGGACACTGTGGCCAACTGCGACTCGCGCTACAGCGTCCTGCTCCATGGCGCGGTCACGCATGGCGGCTCCAAATATCCGCTCCGCCAGTATAATGTAATCAACTATGGGACAAGGCTCCGCGTAGTGTCTGAATAATTTTTTGGCGCAAAGTACATTTTATAGTATATTTGCGCATTATTATTAAATCGAAAATCATGTTTGACATTATAGCCACGACATTTTATGGCCTTGAGCCGGTTCTTGCCGACGAACTCATGGCGTTAGGCGCAAGGGACGTTCAGCCCATCACCCGCGCCGTAATCTTCAACGGTGACGACGAGACGCTCTACCGTGCCAATCTCTGGTGCCGCACCGCGTTGAAAATCCTTGTGCCGATACGGACGTTCAAGGCGTTCAATGACCAGGAGTTTTATGAAAAGGCGCGTCAGGTCGACTGGCAGAAGTATATGGCGGTCGACGACACGTTTGCTGTGGATTGTGTCGCGTCCGGCCCGATATTCACCCACAGCAAGTACCTCGCGTTGAAGTGCAAGGATGCCATCGCCGACTATTTCCGTGACAGGCGCGGCCGCCGTCCGAGCGTCGATGTGGATTATCCCGACCTGCGTGTCAATGTGCATGTCCATAATTCAGACATCACGATTTCGCTCGACTCGACCGGCGTGCCTATGAGCAAGCGTGGCTATAAGACCCGTCAGACGCTCGCCCCGCTTAACGAGGTCATGGCGGCTGGAATCCTTAAACTCGCAGGATGGGACCGCAAGACACCTTTCGTCGACCCTATGTGCGGCTCGGGGACATTCGCAATCGAGGCTTGCATGATGGCGATGGACATTGCGCCGGGAAGTTACAGGAACTTCGCGGTGGAAAAGTGGCGGTCTTTCGACTCCAAACTTTGGGCAAGGCTCAAGCAGGAGGCTAAGGACGCGCGCAAAAAAGAGCCGGGCGTACAGATTGCGGCATACGACCGCGACCCTGTGGCGTTGGACATCACGTCCCAAAACGTCCGCAATGCCGGGCTCGAGGAGTTCATCGACGTAGACAGGCGCGATTTTTTCGAGCCCGACACGCCACACGCCGGCATGTTTGTGGTCATGAACCCGCCATACGGAGAGCGTCTCGAGGAGGACGACGAGGAAATCGTGGCGTTCTACAAGCAAATAGGCGACACATTAAAGACGTGGTACACTGACAGTTGCGCATGGATTCTCAGTGGCAATCTCGACGCGCTCAAGAAACTCGGCCTCCGTTCCTCTAAGAAGGTAAAACTTTTTAACGGCCCGATAGAGTGCAGGCTCGAATGTTTCGAGATGTACGGCGGCACGCGAAAAAAGTCAAAATCAAGCGTCTACAAAATTGACTGAAAAAATGTTTGAAAAATTCTCATTTGTTGCACACAATTTGATGATTTCAGACATTGACAGTCCGATTAAGGATAATTTTCATGTAGCAAGTAAATGAACGAAAAGATACTCGATGCGCTGATGCGCTTGTTTGCATTAATCACAGACCCCACCGACCACGTCAACAACAAGAGTGCGCGTGATGTCGTCGAGGCATATCTGCGAGGGCTTATTTCGCCGTCACTTGTCGCGGAGTATCTTGACAGGTTCGACACATACCTTGAATCGTACCAGGATCGTAAGGGCACCGGCAACGCCACGCGCAAGAATATTTCTGTCAATTCGGTCAAAGTCTTGACGATATGCGAGTTGATTAACCAGCAGCTCCACCACGGCGAGAAGATTTATGTGCTCATACAGCTCATGGAATACGTCTGCACGGACAGTTTTCTGACAGCCCGCGAGAGGGAGTTTGTGGAGACCGTGTCGCAGGCGTTCAACATTGACCATACGGAACTTAAGAACCTCGAGGCCTTCATCGAGGACGACATCGAGCAGGCGGCAACGCCACAAAATTTCCTTTTCATAGACTCCAAGCCGGCGGCTTCGGGTGGCGCAAGGCATGTCGTCCACCCCGAGTTGAACGGGTGGCTGAGGATTCTGCTGATAGAAAGCATATCGGGATTGTTCTTCATATACCAGGGAAAGCCGCCAGTGAGCATTAACGGTCGCAAAGTCCAGACTGGCAAGGTCTACCGCTTCGAGAACGGCGGCATTATCCGTGGTCCAAAGCTCGGCTCCATCTACCAAAGTAACATCGCCAATATCTTCATGCACAACGACGAGGCGCAAAAGGTTACTTTCAGTGGCATTAATGTCGAGTTCACGTACAAAAACTATGACAATGGACTTAAGCCGTTCAGTTTCACCCTCGAATCCGGCAACATGGTCGGCATCATGGGCGGCTCCGGCACGGGAAAAAGCACGCTCCTGAATGTCCTTACCGGCAAGTACCACCCCGACAAGGGTTCTATTTTTGTCAATGGCCATAATGTCATGGATCCGACGGCGATGCCGGAGGGCATAATCGGCATTGTGCCGCAGGACGACCTTCTGATTGCGGAGTTGACAGTTTGGCAGAACCTTTATTATAACTCCAAGTTGTGCCTGGGCAATCTTTCCGAAGAAGAACTTGTCGACCATATAGAAAAGGTTTTGAAGGATCTTGACCTGTTCGAGATTCGCGACCTCTATGTCGGCGACGCGCTTAACAATGTCATCTCCGGCGGACAGCGCAAACGCCTCAACATCGCCCTCGAACTTGTGCGCGAGCCGTCGATACTGTTTGTTGACGAGCCGACGTCCGGACTTTCGAGTACGGATTCCGAGACCGTCATGTACCTGCTCAAGCAGCAGGCGTTGAACGGCAAGATTGTCGTGGTCAATATCCACCAGCCGTCGAGCAAAATCTTCAAGATGTTCGACAAACTCTGGGTCATGGACAAGGGCGGCTATGTCATCTACAACGGCAATCCGATGGAAGCCGTGTCGTATTTCAAGACGCTGAGCGACTATGTGGACGCTGGCGAGAGCGAGTGTCCCGTCTGTGGCAATGTCAACAGCGAGGAAATCCTCCAGATCGTCGAGTCCCGCGTCGTCGACCAGTATGGACACTTCACCCAGGAACGCCGCGTCTCGCCGCAGGAATGGTACACAAAGTTCACTGAAATCAACAACCTCGCCCTCGAGGACTATGACAACGACGTAATTCCGCTGCCGAAGACTAAGTTTGCCATTCCGTCTAAGTGGGCGCAGTTCAAGGTTTTCATAACGAGGAACGTCCTTTCCAAACTCGCCAACCGGCAGTATCTCGCCATTACATTCCTCGAGTCGCCGATTTTGGCATTCATACTCGGCTTTTTCACTAAATACATCAACGACGAGGGCGAGTACGTCTTCGCCGACAATAGGAACCTGCCAGTGTTCCTGTTCATGATAGTCGTAGTCGCACTTTTCACAGGCCTCACGTGTTCCGCAGAGGAGATTATCCGCGACAGGAAAATCCTCGAGCGCGAGAAGTTCCTTAACTTGTCGCGGTTCAGCTATATATCCAGCAAAGTTTTTGTAGTTTTCATAATATCCGCCATTCAGACTTTCACGTTCATCATCGTCGGGAACTTGATTTTGGAGATTAAGGGCATGTTGTGGACGTACTGGTTTGTGATGTTCACGACGGCTTGCACGGCGAACATGATTGGACTGCTCGTGTCGTCGGCGCTGAACTCCGTGATTGCGATTTACGTGCTTATACCGTTCATACTTGTTCCGCAGATGCTGCTCGGTGGCGCGATGATTGACTTCGACGACCTCCATAAGTCCGTGTCCGACAAGATTAATGTACCTTTCATCGGCGACATGATGGTCTCGCGGTGGAGCTACGAGGCATTGGCTGTCGACCAGTTCCAGAATAATGTCTATGAGCGCGAGTTCTATGCGCTTGACGAGGAAAAGTCACGCGACATATACCTCAGCACGTACCTCATGAGCGAACTTGACAATATAGCCACGCGCTGCATACGAATCAGTGAGAAGGAGAATCCAACCGATGACGAGATAGAGGAGTTGGACGATTTGCTGTTGCTCCTGAAAAACGAAATCGAGTACCTCAACTACCGTAACCCGTCGATATATTTCGAGCATACGTCGGAGATTGTGCCGGAGAAGTTCAATGGCATGATTGGCAACTTCCTGCAACTCTTCCTCCGCGCGCAGAAGGAGTTTTATAACGATGCCGCCGAGTCCGTTAACGCCGAGCGTCAGTCAAAACTTCAGGAAATGGAGAACGAACTCGGCAAGGACGGCCTCTATCAGCTCCAAAAGGACTATTATAATGAGAAACTGGCGGAACTCGTGTTGAACAAACGCGCCGTCAAGAAGTTCTATTACGCTCCTAACCACCGCCTTATCCAAAAGAAAGACCCGATATTCATGGAGCCTGTGTCCGACTGGGGACGCGCCCATTTCTATGCGCCGTGCAAGATTATAAAGAACAACCGCATCCCGACTTACATGTTCAATATGACGGTGCTGTGGCTGTGGACGGTGCTGATGTTTTTCATGCTGTTGTACGACCTGCCACGAAAGACCACAAACTTCCTCTTCGGCTACTACAATCTTCGTCGCAATAAACAGAGATACGCTTCAAAATGAGAACATTAGCAGTCGTCATCGGGCTTATTGCCGCCGTGCAGTCGTCGTCCGCCCAGGTAAGTTTCGACAAGTATTTCCAAGACAAGACATTGACGCTCGAGTATAGCGTCACTGGCGACAGCAGCACGTGCAATGCAAAGGTCGAGGGCTGGCGCGTCAGCGGGCATTGGGCGGGACAACGGTCGATGCTGGACAGCATGATTGCTGAAAGCGACATGGAAGTCTGCGTGTGGGATTCCAAGACGGGAAAACTGGTTTATGACAATTCATATTCGACATTGTTCTGCGAGTGGCAGATAATGGGAGCTCCCGAACCGCATGAAACCCATAAAGAAGCCGTGCGGATTCCGATGCCACGGCGTGATGTCCGTGTTTCGTTAATAAGACATTACCAATCAGGTGTTTGCGACACAATATTGAGGACGGTGTTTGGGGGGGGCAAGACGCAAGCCGCATCATCAAAACAAGAATTTCCAGTCGAAAAACTATGGAACGCCAAGCGTCAAAAGCGCAAAATCGACATTCTGTTCTTGCCAGACGGATATGGAGAAGGCGAGATGGACAGGTTCACGGAATCTGCACGGCGTTTTGTTGACAAACTGTTTGAATATGAGCCGTTTTTAAGTAATAAGAACCGATTTTCAGTCAATGCGCTCCTTGCGCCGTCGTCGGATAATGTCTTTTCATACAACACATTCGGCATCGACCGCTACATCGGCACGTGCAACTATTGGAAAGTGAGCCGTTTGGCGGAAAATTACAATGCAGATTTCATAGTCGTAATCGTCAACGACAAGACATACGGCGGTGGTGGAATTTATAATTTTTATAGTGTTTTTGCCGGTGATAATCCTCAGTCGCCCCAACTTTTTGTGCATGAGTTCGGTCATGCTTTTGCCGCGCTCGACGACGAGTACGAGGAACCCGGCAATGCGCTTGTGCCTGGTAAATCGTCTGGCAGACAGTGCATTATGCGTGTGCTTAGTGCGCCGGAGTTCTGCCCGTCGTGCCGCAAGACCCTCGTCAACACAATCCACCGCCTGACAGACGACATGGCGCGCCCTTAGGCCTCCGCCGTCACAAATTCCGAGCGGAAGACAGCCTTGCCGTCGCGCAGCATCTCGATATTGTGGACATCGCCATTAGTGCGGCGAATGACAGTGACCACCTCGCCGCACAAAACCTCGGATATGAAGTTGAGGTCAATGTCCGTAAAACGGTGTTTGGCGAAGAAGTCAAGGTCGAATGTGTCGAGCGCAATCTGCAAGTACCTCATGCTGTACAAGTGCCTGTTGACATCCAGGTCCGAGTAGGTGATTTTGCGCTCCATTTCAATGCTTACCTCGCCGTCGAAAGCGCGCAAGTGCTTGTATTTTGGCAGTGCGCCGTCAGGAATGCACACTTCCTCCAACTGTGGCAGAATTTCGTCCACAAACACCGGGCGGCGGGTTTCCATGTTGATAATCAGCCACTCGGAGCTTGCCTCTGCGATTTTCCTGTCACCGTCATACGCCACAAAATCCCTCTGTGTCGTTATCCGAGAAAACGCCGAGACATGGGTCTCCATCCTGAACCGCCCGTGGAGTTTGGGCATGTCGATGAACCTTAACTTCATGCCGGAGATTACCCACGTCAGCCCTTGCCTTTGGAGGATGTCGATGCCCGAGCCGATTTCCATCGCGTGAAGTCCGGCGATGTCCAACATGCAGTCGCCAAATGCCGGTGCTGTCAGGCGTCCCCAGAAATCCGTCTCGTTGTGTTTGACGCGGTATTCGTGTGAAAATGTGCTTATCATTTTACGTAAACTTCGAGGAGTGTGGTGTCGCCGTCAGGGAAGAAGCACAGGTTCTTTATGACCGCCGGGACGAGGACTGTCTCGCCTTTTTTGAGTGTCACTGACGAGCGCAGGTCGTCATACTCAATCCGGCACCCGCCTTCGGTACACATATATATAATGAACGAGTCAAGTTCCGGAAAATCCTTCTCAACTGGCTTGTCGAGGGTGAAGACGTTGGTCGTGAAGTACTTACAGTCGACGACATTAACAGCCTCGCCTTTCTTCGCCGTATAGTCTGTGCGGAAGTCGTCGTGGTATTCGTAGTCGATGGCGTCGACGGCAAGGTCTGTGTGGAGTTCGCGCAGATTGCCCTCCGCGTCGCGCCGCTCATAGTCATAGATTCTGTATGTCACGTCCGAAGTCTGCTGGATTTCAGCGATTGAAAGTCCCGCGCCGATGGCGTGTACACGGCCAGCCGGAATGAAAAATACATTGCCGGGCTTGACTTCGACGCTGTTGAGTATGCCCTCTAACTGTCCGGAAGCCAATGCGTCGAGGTATT
The DNA here is from genome assembly GCA_905234655.1 of uncultured Bacteroidales bacterium. GTDB lineage: Bacteria > Bacteroidota > Bacteroidia > Bacteroidales > UBA3824 > UBA3824. Next base: position 36,208 of record CAJOJG010000016.1, on the reverse strand, counting down.
CGTCCTTAGTCACGCTGCGGTTAAATCCGTTAACGAGGCGTGCGCCAGGCTCGCTGTCAAGCACGTACCACATCTCGGTCTTTCCGAACGAATTATGGCGCTCGGCCGCGAGTTCGTCGTTCGGGTGGACTTGCACAGAAAGGCGGTCGCGCGCGTCGATGAACTTTATGAGCAGCGGAAACTCGTTGCCAAACCGCTCATACACAGAGTCTCCCACGATGTCGCCCATGTACACTTCGAGAAGTTCCTCGAGGGTGTTGCCCTCCAAAAATCCGTTTGCGGCGACCGAGACGTCGCCCTCGACACCTGAAATCTGCCAACTCTCGCCGCCCCAAAGTTTGGGTTTGACGATGGGCGAAAACTTAATTGGATACAAAACTTTTTCCATTTCGTCGTGTTGTTTTAAAAAAAAATATGCGTTTAAAAATATGTTTAGTCAAAAGAATATTTTGTTATTTCGGCTTTCGGTATTAAATTTGCATTTTGATAATGCAGACATCTGCGTCACCCGGTGCCGGAATGTCGGCCACAAAGATAATAAAAAATCTTTGGGAATGTCGGCTAAAAGGCTCTTATTTCGTAAGTGTCTGTGAAGATGAAAGTTATGAATGAAGTTTTTTGTGTGAAAAATTTTTTTGATAATATTTGTCCATGAAAATAATTATTTGTAATTTTCTGAATTGAAATAGAACGTTAAAAAGCACATACAAAAATCAACATACAGGCTTATGAAAAGGCTAAATTTAGGCATAAAGACCAAGTTGAACCTCATACTGCTCTGCTCCATCTTGCCCTTCGCGGTGGTGGGCGCGGTATTTGGTGTCTTGCTTTTCAAGACTGGCGATTACGACCAATACGCCGAGAAGATTGTCGACATAAAACTCTCGTACCTCAACCTTAAAGAATACGAGCAGTCGTTCTTGTTGAACTACCCAAACGACAATGTCTTTTTTAAGACTACTGAAAATGAGTATCTAAGGAAGTTTGAACTCGAGAGCAAGACGCTGAACAAGGATCTCGACGAGCTGCTTAACCTGCCGACGACTTCACGGCTCGAACTTGGCGACAAGATTTATATGTTAAAGGAAAACGCCGACAGCTATGGCGACCTCCTTAAGCTTATCGCCTCGAAGATATACCAGCGTGGCTCGTTCCAGACCGGCATCATTGGCGAGATAGAGCGCAGTTATGCCAATGCGACCGCTCAGGAATCCCTGCCGTTGAACGTCCTGACTTCCTTAAAGGAAATGGAAGTCCAGTACCTCAACCGCAAGGACATTACGTTCTACAACGACTTCATCGCGCTCTATACCCAACATCTTGGCAATGTGCCGGGTACGCTCGACGACATCGACCTTGCCACCATTGTCCACACGGATTCGGAAGCCGACAGCGATTCTACGGAAGCCGAAGTCGCGCCGGTTCACCGCGGGACCGCCAAGCAGCAGACTAACACTCTCAAGAACGCCGACAAAATCAAACCGCTCAACGACATGAAGCGTTATTTCAACGCATTGGCGAAGATTGACAAGGAGATTGGATTCAACCGCGAGGAGGGACTTCTCTTTGACCTCCAAATTGAGAAAAGCAAGCTCGAAGGCATCGACGACATCATCAGGTACGTCGCTCAGGAGCGCGAAAACACGGCGGCAAGTTTGCGCAACGTGTACATCATCGTGGTCGCGCTGATGTTCTTGACGATGATTTTGTCGCATGTCAGGATTTCCAAGTTCATCACCGAGGCGATTTCCACAATCAGCGGCTACGTGACCCAGCTCAGCAAGGGCATACTGCCGGACAGGGAAATCACAATCGCCAATAACGACGAACTCTCTGAAATGGCGGCTAATTTGAACACCTTTGCGCGAGGCCTTAAGCAGACCACGGAGTTTGCCACGGCGATAGGCGCGGGCAATCTCAACACCGACTTCAAGCCCTTGTCTGAAAGCGACATCCTTGGCAATTCGCTCCTCGAAATGCGCAGCAACCTCTTCAAGTCGCAGAAGGAAGACGAGAAACGCCAGCATGAGGACGAACTCCGAAAGTGGGCTAACGAAGGATTGACGCAGTTCAGTGAAATCCTCCGCCAAAGCACCAGCAACATCAAGGATCTTTCCAACAACGTATTGAAAAACCTCATCCACTTCCTTGGCGCGAACCAGGGTGGCCTGTTCCTTTATAATGACACTGACAAGGAGGACATCCACCTCGAACTCGTGTCCTCATACGCCTACAATCAGGAGCGCAAGAAGAAGAAGAAAATCTACCTCGGCGAGGGCTTGATAGGCACGTGTGCGATAGAGAAGTCGTATGTGTACCTCACAGACCTGCCCGACGACTACCTTACGATAACCTCTGGTCTCGGCGCGTCAAACCCGAGCAGCCTGCTCATCATGCCGCTCAAAGTCGAAGAACAGATATTCGGCGTTATGGAGATTGCGTCGTTCAAGAAGATGGAACGCCACGAAATCGACTTTGTGGAGAAGGTTTCGGAGTCCATCGCGTCCACGCTCTCCATTGCGAAAATCAACCAGCGTACTGCCGAACTCCTCACGCAGTCCCAGCAGCAAGCCGAGGAAATGGCGTCCCAGGAAGAAGAAATGCGCCAGAACCTCGAGGAGCTCCAGGCGACACAGGAAGAATCGGCGCGTAAGGAGGCTGAGATGCAGTCCATCCTCAACGCTGTCCACAGTTCGTCGCTCGTAATCGAATACGACCTCGCCGGACATATCACAAGCGTCAACGAATCCTTCTGCCGCACCTTGAACGTGCAGCGCGAGCAGGTTGTCGGCAGGAACCAGGACGAGTTCCGCGACACGTCCGACAGCTATTCGCTCCAGGATTCTGACTTCTGGAACCGTATTAAGGACGGCGAGGTCATAAAGCGCACCGACAAGTACCTCGTTTCGGGCGAGGAACACTGGCTCCAACAGGTGTTCACCCCAATCCTCGACTCTGACGGCTTCCCGTATAAAATCCTCAACATGGCTACCGACATCACCACGAACAAGAAGCAGGAAATCGAGCTTCAGGTCCAGGCGGACAAGATGGCGGCTCAGGAGGATAGGTTGCGCCAAAACCTCACCGAACTCCAGTTGACCCAGGAGTCGATGGCCAAGCAGCAGGCAGAGCTCAACGACATCAACACCAAGCTCAAGAACAATGAGGAAATCCTCACGCAGGCCGTCGCAAAGTCCAAGGAGCAGGAGAAGGAACTCCAGCAGAAAGTCGCCGAGCTTAACAAACTCCATCGCGAGCTTGAACTCCAGCAGGCCGAAATCCTCGAGCAGAACCACACGCTCCAGGAGAAGGAAAAACTCCAGGCGAAGGCTCTCGAAGACGCAGACCGCAACCTTGAACGCGCAAGAATGAAAATCATGGCGGAGTTTGTGAGGAACCTTGAGCGTCAGAACAGCCTTATCGAGGAAGCCGAGGCAAAACTCGCTCAGGTAGAGGGCGTGCCGGAGGAAATCACTGACGCATTCAAGAACGCGACAAACGAGTTCAAGGTCTTGATTTCAAAATACAAACTCACTGACTAAATCACTGTACATAATTATTTAGACTTTTATTTTTGGAAAGGCTGTTCGATTGTGGTAAATGGGACAGCCTTTATTATTTTGAACCACACATTATATTAATAAGCGTCATCGATGTTAAGATTATTCGCCATAATATTTTTAGTCATACTGTCATACATTGCCAACGCGCAACTGCCCGCCGGCTCGGGCAAAATATACTCGCCGGACGGCCGCAGCATCCTGACGCTGTCGGTATCTAAGGACAGCACAATGTTTTTTTCAGTCGCCCGTGATGGTAAGACGTACATCGACACGGCGCGGATTTCCCTATATTTTGAAGGCGACAATCATAACGCTGTCAACCCTGCCAAAATCTCCGACACCAAATATTACAAAGTCCGTGACACCCTGCGCTCGCCGCTTTGGGAGCGTGCCGTTCAGAAAAACCATTACAATGAGCTTGTGATGAAATTCAAGTCCGGCAAACGTCTTGTGAGCCTCAGAATCAGGGCGTATGACCAGGGCTTTGCGACTGGGTTCGACATCGCGGACGCCGAGCAGAAAAAAGTTGACGACTACCACACCACATACCACTGGACAAACAGTGGCATCTTCCATCTGTTCGACTCAAAGACCGAAGACGGCTATTCGTCGATATTGGGCAAAGACCGCTCGACAGCCATCGCGCCGCTGTTGACGCTTTCGACGGTGGACACTCTCGTCGCCTTGACTGCCGAGGGCGCGAACTACGAATTTTTCACGCGTGCAAAACTCCGTTTGGACAATTTCAGTGTGACTATCGGTCAAAATGGACTTTACAAAATCGGAAACTACAACACGCCCTGGCATTGTGTGATTTTTGCGGACAATGCCAACGACTTCATTGAGGGCAAATACATTATCCGCTCCGTTACACGTGCTGCGTCCGGCGACTATAAGTGGGTGAAGCCCGGAAAGGTCTACCGCCATATCGGCAACAAGGACGCTGATTTTGCCACTGAGAATGTCAAACGCTCGATAGATTTTGCCTCACGGATGAGGTTCCAATACCTGTTACTTGACAATGGCTGGTACGGAACCGGGTATGAAAACGAGTTCGACCCAAATTCAAATCCCACGACAACAGTCTCTACGCTCGACCTGCCGGAAGCCATTCGTTATGCAAAACTTAAAGGCGTCGGAATCCTCCTGTATTTTAACAAAACCGCATTCTCGAACTTTTCGTCCGACAGTGTGCTTACTGTGTACAGCAAAATGGGCGTGAGGGGCGTAAAACTTGGCTTTTTCAAAAACCGCAGCCAGCTGGACAACGTCCTCGCCAGCCGCATAATTACAAAGTGCGCGTCGCTCGGCATGGTTGTCAATGTCCACGACGAGTACCGCTCGACCGGCATTGAGCGGCTGTACCCTAACTTGTTGACCAGCGAGGGTTTACGTGGTAATGAGTATCTTGATAATACTGGGAACCACACCACGGTTTTGCCGTTTGTGCGCTACATGGTCGGGCCGGCGGACTATACGATTTGTTATGAACCCGCCGACACCTCGCGACTTGGGCTCAAGACCACCAAAGCCCACCAACTCGCTCTGTCAGTGATACTTTTCAGTCCTTTGCAACATATATTTTGGTACGGCTCGCCCGAGTGGTACTCCAATGAGCTTGAAGCCGAGCTTTTTAAGACCATCCCGACGGTTTGGGACGATTATAAGTTAATCGACGGATTTCCACGTCGTTACATGTCACTTGCGCGCCGTAAGGGCGACACGTGGTATGTCGCTTCGATAACCGGCCTTGCCAAGAAGTCCTTTTCATTTCCACTGTCCACCCTTACCAAACGCCGTTGTTCTGTGACGGTATATGAGGACGGCGACGCGCCCAATTCCATAAAGAAAACATCCTTCGTCGCCGCCCCGACCGACACCCTCTCCACATCTCTCCGCCTGAATTCCGGCAGCGTGATGGTGATAAAGCCGGTGAAGTAAGTGGGGAATTTTTACATCCTCTCTTTTTCCTCATTCCCTGCCCCCGTGCCTTTGTACTTGCTTTTGGCGGCGTTGAACTTGTAGCGGACTGACAAGTTCAATCCTTCGGGTGTCTGAGATTTTTTCGACGGAACATTTGCGAATTTCGCCGTAAAAATTGAAGATGTGGTTCTCGGTTCTGAAAACGTCGTCGCACAAAAACGAAATTGTCCAATTTCCGAAAATTTTTGAAACATCAAAATTGACCGAAAAATTCTTGTCAACCCAACCGAGTTCGTCGTCGTCGGGCGTGAAATAATTAAAAACCCAATGACACAGTGGTTTGCGAGGGAAGCTTCATGCCGATTTTTGACGAAAAGGGTTTTCTATCCCAATAATTGTCGTCGTCAGTAAACAAATTGTAATACGAACTTAAAAAAAGTTTCCTCGGTTGAAAGTACATTTTCATTGCCTTTTCTTCGAGCATAATTGACGGCGGCGAATACGTCAAGGTTTTTATGACGGAAGTTAGCTTTCAGTTTGTCAGAATAATAGAATCGGTATTGATGACCGATTGAAAGTTTGTTGTCGATGGCAAAACCATCGCCGGTGGGCGCGACAGTGTAGATTTTCAAAACGGCCTTAACCTCAGAATCGTATTTCGCGCCGGGATTTGTGATTAGTTCGACGTTTTTAATGTTGTCGGGCGAGAGTTGGAATCGAAAATCTGCCGTCGGAACCGGTGATTGTGCCGTCAATCAACGACGAATCCGCCGCCGAAAGAACCACGTTTGCAAAAATCCGCCGACACTAAGGAACTGGATTTCTTGCGACAGAAAGTCAAGGCGTTGGAAGCGAAATTTTCGTCCGTGTATTCCATTGGTCGCGACCTCTACGCCGAAGTCCTGAAAGACAACAAGATAGGCCGCTGGTCAAAGGATGACTACCGCAATTTCATCGACTATTACCAAAGTGTCGATTTTCTCTTTGTCCGCTCGTTAGAAACTGATTATGTGTCGCTTACCGACCGTCAAAAAGTTTTCCTAATCCTCGTCCACATCGGCAAGACCAAGGAACAGATAATGCATATAATGACCCTCGAAGACGGCTCGTACAGAAGCATGAAGTCGCGGGTGGAAAATGGGAAAAAATAATCACCTCTTCTTCCCGAAAAATTCCTTCAAAATCCCCGCACATTCCGCTTCAAGCACGCCGCCGACCACTTCTGTCTTAGGGTGCAGCAACGACAGCGACTGCGCGGAAATGCAGTCTTCGACGATTCCGTAGCCGCGCTTTGTGTCACGCGCACCATACACGATGCGCCCAATCTGCGCCCACGCCAACGCGCCCGCGCACATGATGCACGGTTCGAGCGTTACAAAAAGCGTCGCCTCGGGCAGGTATTTGCCGCCCTGCGCACTTGCCATCGTCAGGGCTTGCATCTCGGCGTGAGCCGTTACATCGTTGAGTTTTTGCGTCAGGTTGTGTGCCCGCGCCACTATCCGGTCATTTACGACCACGACCGCCCCGACGGGAATCTCGTCCTCGTCAAAAGCCTTCCGCGCCTCGGCCAACGCCGCCCGCATGTAAAATTCGTAATCCATTTTTTTCAATGCATTATGCATTTATTACCTGTCCGCCACAGTGTACATTCCCTTGCATCTGGCAGATATCGCGAAATCGTTGGCAATAATGCCGGTGCGTATAATCGCGGTCGCGACACCCGCCTCGCATTTGATTTTGGGCTGTGAAAGCATCTGTGCAGTGCCGGTCACAGAGAACTCCACTTCGTCGTCGCAGTTGACAACCGTGTTGCCGTTTGCGTCGAGAACGTAGCAGTGCACCATGATTATGTCGTTAGCCTCAATATGTGTGCCGCTTTCATCGAAAACGAGCTTTAGCCGTGCTACGTCGCCGGGAGTGTTGACAATGCACTCGGCGATTGGCGCGTCGTCCTTGTCATATCCAATGGCCTTGAGGGTGCCGGGGCGTGTGCAAGTAGCGTTGAAGTAAAAACTCGGGTGGGGGAGGTTGACGGACGAGGGCGCCATTTCGGCTGTTTTACGCCCGAGCGACACATCGTCCACTATCAGCTCGACCTGGTGGCAGTTGCTGAACACCCTCACGCCCTTGCTTTCGCCAGGAATCCAGTACGACGCAATTATGCACGCTGGGTCGGCGAATGCTTGAAGTTCCTCCTCGTCGATGTCGCGCTGCGACCGGCAGAAGTAGTATGAGAATTTTGGCATACGGCTGACGCTCATCACGCCATTTTTTGAGTCCGAATCGTCAAACATTGCGCACAACGTCCCCGACCAGTATTGCGGGATTATGTCGTTAAACTCCTGCGAAATTTTTTGGGCTTGGGCGGCGAGTGCGGATTCCTTCGCGCTGATGTCCACCGACGCGGCGCAACCGAATGTCGCAAGGACGACGTTGCCTTTCGATGCCGGGATGAGGCATGGGTGGTCTTCACGGAGTTTGCTGTATGAATCCGCCACCGGCTCGGCGACAAGCAGCCCGTAATAGTCGCATGCGTCTAAGAATTGGTCGGTGACAATGGTAGATGCCGGAACTACGAGATTAAAGCCGCCACGCTTGATTTTGTAGGCATCGCGCCAATATGCCTTCTCCGTTATCGCGATGCCGACAAGCGGGTAGCCCTGTTTGTATTTTACGCCGCGCAGTAGGCGTTCACGGCCGTTGAGGGTGAACGAGTCGCGGGATATTTTGATGTCCTTGAATCCGAATGTTATTTTCTCATTGTCCACTATGTCGCCGTCGCTGGATATTGACGCGTCGAGTTTGTAGAGCCACGGATTGTCTATGTCCCAAAGCGTTATGTTGTCGAGGGACATGGTGTCGGAGATGGAAACCGATTCTCCGGCGTTTATGGATTTTGTCGCCTTGCCGCGTCCGATGACTTTGCCATTGTGGTCGAGGATTCTGTATGTCAGTTTTACCTTGTGAGGTTCGCTGTATGAGTTGCGGACGTTTGCCCTGAGCGACAAAATCCCGCGTCCGTCGCCGTCGCCCTTCGCGTCTATGGCAATTCCGCCAAGGTCGCCCGACTGCTCGTACCTGTGTGTAAAGCTCAGGGAGTCCTTAGCCACGAGCCATACATTGTTATATATCGCGCCGTTTTGGTCGAGTTTTACGGCGACTGTATTTTCACCAGCCACAGGCTTGAAGTCCACGATGAACGGCATGTAGCCATAGTGGACGGACGCTTTCTGTCCGTTGACCCAGATGTCGGAGTGGCGCATTGTCCCTTCGAAAAACAGGCTTGTGCGTTTGCCGGCCATGCTTTCCGGGACTATGAACTTCCGGAAGTAGTAGCAGTTTCCACGGTCGCTGCGCGTAGTGTCGGTGTCTGTCGAAAACTGCGCGAAACTCCCGGAGTGGGGCAGTGTCACTCGCGTGCTGCCGTCTATCGAGCCGCCGCCGAGGAGTGTGCGCTCGATTTCCGAGGCCCGCGGCGAGTCTACTTTTATGAACCGCCACGAACCGTCCAAGAGTATTTCATTATTGTCCATGATTTCCTCGTCGGCGCACGATGTCGTGATGGACATGAGCATGACGGCCGCCATGGCATACGTTATAATTTTTTTCATGATAATCAAATTAGGTTGACGGCATAAAATTAACAATAAACGCAAAATAAATCAAAAATAATTTTCTTAAAGGTTTGTCCGCCGTGTACAAATAAATGTCATAGTTGCCTAAAAAAACTTAATGCGTGGACTAATGTCCAATAAAATTTGCTACCTTAGCGTTTGACTTAAAAAAGACTACGATGGCAAATGAAAATATCATATCTTCGATTCTGAAAGACACTGGCGCATGTACGTTCGACCTGCGTGACTATCGCTATGACCAAAGGCTTGCGTATGTGTCGATGATTGTTTCGCTTGCGTGGGCGGACGGCGCGATTGACCAGCGGGAACGCGACCTCATAGAGACGATTGCCAGTGCGGCTGGCGAGGACATCGTGAGGCAGTTGGATTCCATCTTCATCCAAAACCGCAAGTTCAACATTGAGCAGTATGACCAGTGGGTCGCCTGTATCGACGACCAAAAACTTAAGGTCGGTTTGATGATCGACATGTTCCTGACCACATTCGCCGATACAATTTGCATGCAGTCGGAGACGATTTACATGAAATACATCTCACAAAAGCTCGGCATCGGCGATCAGCTCTACACCGAAATACGCAAGGCTGTCGAGGAGTACCTTAACACTCACAATCAGGAGGTAAACTATGAGCATGGACTTCTTAACGACCGAGTGCAGAACGCCACGGCTCCCGACGACACGCTCCTTAACAGGTTCATCAATAATCTTTCTTCCCTGCTCTTTTAAGTAATACGAAAATGTCCGTCAATAAAAAAGGCCGTCAAAATCTAAATTTTGACAGCCCTCGGATAATAGCGTTCTCTTGATTTTGATTTAATACGTACCTTTCCTTTCGGTCTTTAAAGTGGAGTAGTTAATCTTCAATGCCGAAACTTTCCTGAGTTCCTGCTTGATGTCCGTCACGATGCCCATCTTGGCGTCGGAGTCCACTTTCAGTGAGTAAGTCAACAATGGCCTTTCGGCTTCGTCGTGTGACTGACGCTCGCTTTCCACGTAGTCGGGGATATCGGCGAGGTTTGAGATTTTGTCGTTAAGCTGTACGCGGGGCTCCGTGCCGTATTTGCTTTGGTAGGTCGCGAGCGGCGAGCCGACGTATATGTAGCTTACGAGCGACTTCTTTTCAAGTTTCTTGACTTCTGTAGCTGTCGGGAGTTTGATTTTGACCTTGTAGTCGGTCTCCTTCATCGTAGTAACAGACATAAAGAAGAAGAGCAACATGAAGACGATGTCGGGAAGGGATGCGGTAGAGAGTGCCGCCATCTGCCTTGAACCACCTTTTCTGAATTTTGCCATAATTACTCTGTGTTTTTTTGAATGTTACTTAATGCTCCTTGGCTCAGCCTCCGAGATGTTCAGCGGTATGACGAGCTTGACAAGTTTCTGCTCGTCGCTTGAGAGGTCGTCGTACACTTTGCCGAACTGTTCCTGCGAGAACTTGTCGCGTGTGATGTTGTACGCGGCTACTATAGCGTTCTGGACGGCTATGTACGTTTCGTATGATGTTCCTCGGTCGTTCTGCAACGACACCACGCCTTTAGTGATTTCCGGGTCGCCACACTGTTCCACAAGTCTTCTGAGGGCTTTTACCTCGTCTTCCTTACCACCGTTCTTCATTGCGTCTTCTAACTTCTTAGAAGCCTTTACTTTCTCGGCGAGGTCGGCTTTGTCCCTTGGGTTAGTGATGAACTCGATAGTCCTGCTTGTAAGGCTGTTGATGTCTGCAAGCTCGCCCTCGATTGCTAACTGGTTGTCCTTGTTGATAAGCACAATGAAGATATTGCGCTCGTTAACCTTGTCGGTGTTCTGCTGCTCCTTGTCCTGTGGGGGTGGAAGTTGGCGGTAGAGGCCTTGGTCCACGTTCATGGAGGTAGTCACCAGGAAGAAGATTAACAAAAGGAACGCGATGTCCGCCTGAGAGCTGGCATTCAAATCACCTACTTTTTTTGCCATCTTATTCTCTTGTTTTTTAATTGTCTTTGTTATTTAAAGGTGGCGGGCGATATGTGTCCTATCGTCCGCCGTCCCTTAAAATCATTTTAGTTAAACTTCTTTGCGACCTCGGCGTAGATAACAGCCAAGACTGCGATGCCAAGCGCGATGTACATTGCGTTCAGACCTGCGCCAGACCATTTGAGCTCTGTCTCGTTTGTTTCAACGAGGGTGTTGGTTATCGAGTCGAACGAGCCGTCTGCGAGTGCGTAGGCGATGATGCAAACTAATGCAACAGCTGCTACGATGACCACTGTCTTTATTACAGACTTCGGGTTGTCGATAATCTGCTGAACAAAGCCCCAAAGCGGGAAGACCAAGAACGCGAGGATTGCGCAGACGAAGAAGAGTACGTATGCCCAACCGATGAATGTATCCGTGACACCATGCTCCATCTGATCCTGCGGGTTGCTCAGCGGCACTACGTTGGTGTAGAACATCACAACGATGATGGCCGAAACGACGAACAACACAATCGTCAGGATACCTAATATTTTTCGTATTTGCTGCATAATGCTACTTTTATAAATGTTGATTTCTGTATTTGTGAACTACTACTTGTGCTTCTCGTTGTACCTGATGAGGAGGTCTACGAACGAGATAGAAGCGTCTTCCATGTCGTTGGTGATCGACTCGATCTTGGAGAGGATGTAGTTACAGAATATCTGAAGAATCATGGCTGCGATAAGACCTGTCACAGTTGTGATAAGAGCGACCTTGATACCGCCTGCAACGAGTGACGCCGAAACGTCGCCTGCCTGCTGGATGGAATCGAAGGCCTGGATCATACCGATCACAGTACCCATGAATCCGAGCATCGGGGAGATGGCGATGAAGAGGTTAATCCAGGTTACGCCTCTTTCCATGCGGCCCATTTCTACGGAGCCGTAAGAAACTATTGACTTCTCCACTACGTCGAGGCCTTGGTCGTAGCGGTCGAGGCCTTGGTAGAAGATACCCGCGACAGGCCCTCGTGTATTCTTGCATACGTCCTTTGCTGCCTCTATTCCGCCGTTGTTGAGCGCGTCCTCTACCTTGTCGAGGAGTTTGGTTGTATTGGTCGAGGCAAGTCCGAGGTAGATTACCCTTTCGATTGCGATTGCCAGACCGAGTATCAGCGCGATGAGCACGGATGCCATGAAGCCCGCGCCACCTTCGATGAACTTAGTTTTGATTACTTTGTGGATAGGTTCCTCAACGGGTGCGTCCTGCGAAACCTGCTCGGTTGTCGTGCCAGTCGAGCCTCCGTCTTGTGCCGTTACTACATTAGCACTGCCGAATACCAACATTCCGGTTATTGCCAATAATGAAAATAGTTTTTTCATGTTGTGTTTTTATTAGTTTTTGATTATACGATTATTGAATTTACTTTTGTGTCGTGTTTTTTATGTTGTTGTTTTTGCTTCTTGAGACCGGTTTCCTTATAAAAGCGGAGAGAAAGGGATTCGAACCCTTGATACCCTTTTGGAGTATACACACTTTCCAGGCGTGCTCCTTCGACCACTCGGACATCTCTCCATTTCTTTTCAGGAATCTGTCACTTTATTTCTTGTAACCTTTTGTGTGACAATAATTTGCGGAGAGAAAGGGATTCGAACCCTTGGTACCCTTTTGGAGTACACACACTTTCCAGGCGTGCTCCTTCGACCACTCGGACATCTCTCCGTTCTTATCGTTCAAATTACGGCGTGAAATTATAAATAATTTTCGTACTGAAAAAATATTTTAAGCAAAAATTAAACAATTTTTTTACATAAACTTTAATTATGCTATATGACAGCACTTTACAGCCCTGTCGATTTTGCGCATCAAGCCTTGAAGAACGCTTCCCGGCCCACATTCTACGAAGTCGGTGGCTCCGTCGGCTATCATGTTCTGTATGGTTTTTGTCCATCTTACCGATGATGTGAGCTGCGCGATGAGGTTCGACTTGATTTCTTCGGGGTCTGTGTGTGGCTTTGCGTCGACGTTCTGGTACACCGGGCATACTGGCGCGTTGAATGTCGTGGCGGCTATTGCCTCCGCGAGTTCTACCTTTGCCGGTTCCATGAGCGGGGAGTGGAATGCGCCGCTGACTTGGAGCTTTATCGCGCGCTTTGCGCCGGCTGCCGTCAGGAGTTCCGATGCCTTGTCCACGCCGCTTTCTGTGCCTGATATTACTACCTGTCCGGGGCAGTTGTAGTTGGCGGCGACTACCGTGTCGCCTGCTGCTGTCACGTCGGCGCACACCTTTTCTATTACGCTGTCTTCGAGTCCCACAATCGCCGCCATGGTCGATTTCTGGCTTTCGCAGCATTTTTGCATCGCCGATGCGCGTTTGGAGACGAGCTTGAGGCCGTCCTCGAATGAGAGCGCGCCCGCCGCCGTCAGTGCCGAGAACTCGCCGAGCGAATGGCCGGCGACCATGCCGGGCTTGAACTCGCTGCCCTTAGCAAGCGCGGACACTACGGAATGGAGGAACACGCATGGCTGTGTGACCTTCGTCTGCCGGAGGTCTTCGTCCGTGCCTTCGAACATCATTTTTGTGATGCCGAACCCCAATATCTCGTCGGCCTGTTCAAAATATTTCTTCGCGGCCTCCGATGTGTCGTACAAGTCTTTGCCCATTCCGGGGAACTGCGCCCCCTGTCCGGGAAATAAGTATGCTATCATGTTAACTTTCTTTTATGTTAGATTTCAAGCCACAAAGATAACACTTTTTATATTATGTGTGGCTATTTTGTTTCATTTTTTTGGAATTTTATGTGCGATTTTTATTTTTACGTGAAAATGCTATTGGCGCATAAAAATATTTTTTGTAATTTCGTGCCATGAAAACAACACATAAAACATCTGTCAAAAATGGATTTACACGAATATCAAGGGAAGACTATCCTCGCCAAATACGGCGTACCAGTCCCCAAGGGCATTGTCGCCGAGACTGCTGAGCAGGCTGTCGACGCCGCTAAGAAGCTTCAGGAAGATACAGGCACGGCTTCGTGGGCTATAAAAGCCCAAGTCCACGCCGGTGGCCGCGGCAAGGCGGGCGGTGTCAAGATCGCCAGGTCTATCGAAGAAGTTCAGCTCTACGCGAGCCAGATAATAGGCATGACCCTCGTCACAAAGCAGACTGGCGCAGCCGGAAAGCTTGTCCGCAAGGTTCTTGTCGAGGAGAGCATCTATTATCCAAACGCCGAGGGCAAGGTCGATGTCGCCGAGTATTACATGAGCATCCTGCTTAACCGTGCCACTGGCCGTAATATCGTCATGTACTCGCCAAAGGGCGGCATGAACATAGAGGAAGTCGCCGAGCAGACCCCTGAACTCATCTTCAAGGAGGAGGTCAACCCTGCCACTGGCCTGCTTCCGTTCCAGGCTGGCAGAATAGCCTTCAACCTTGGACTTAGCGGCGACGCCATGAAGAACATGAAGAAGTTTGTGACCGCTCTTTATAACGCTTATCTTAAGAGCGACTCGTCGATGATGGAAATCAACCCCGTATTCAAGACTTCCGACAATAAGATACTCGCCGCCGACTGCAAGGTGAAGCTCGACGACAACGCGCTCTTCCGCCAGAAGGAGTTTGCGGCTATGCGCGACATCGCTGAGGAGGCACCCGCCGAGGTCGAAGCCGGCCAGTATGGTCTTAATCTTGTAAAGCTCGACGGAAACATCGGCTGCATGGTCAATGGCGCAGGCCTTGCGATGGCGACCATGGACATCATCAAACTCTCCGGCGGCGATCCTGCCAACTTCCTTGATGTCGGTGGCACGGCAAGCCCCGAGACTGTGGAGGCTGCTTTCAAGATTATCATGAAAGACCCCAACGTAAAAGCAATCCTTGTCAACATCTTCGGTGGCATCGTCCGCTGTGACCGTGTCGCTAACGGTATCGTCGAGGCTTATAAGAAAATCGGCGAGATTAAGATTCCGATTATTGTCCGTCTCCAGGGCACTAACGCCGAGGAAGCCAAGAAGATTATCGACGACTCGGGACTTAATGTCCAGTCCGCAATCACATTCGAAGAGGCTGCGACCCTCGTGTCAAAGGTTGTCGCCCAGTAAGATTGAGAAGTCTGATTTTTATAATTAGGCTAAACTTTTTTTGTTATACATTTGTTTCCATAATCCGTTTTATGCACGCAGTCAGGGTGTCCAAAGCCTGCTGCGTGTTTTTTTGTGAAAAATTTTGAAGAAAAAGATAAAAGTATTCGAAACCTTTATTATATTTGCATCGTTTAATAAGGTAAACACACACATAATCTATAACCAACATTAAAAAATATGAGAAGACTGAACTATCTATTGGTCAGCGTCATTCTGTCGCTGGCTACAATGGTCGCCATCACATCCTGTGGCGATGACGACGACCCGGTATTGACCGACAATACGAAGCCGACAGATTCTTCTGAGGTCGTTGAGCCTGTGACGCCGACAGACCCGACGGCAGACGTGTCGTTTGCGTATGGATGCGACCCGAGCTGGTTGACCGAGATGGAGAGCAAGTCGGTGAAATTCTATGATGCTGACGGCAATGAGCAGGAATGTCTTTCGCTCTTGAAGTCCATTGGTTTCAATGCCGCACGTTTCCGCGTGTGGGTCGATCCTGCAAAAGGCTACGGCCCGTGGTGTGACACTGACGACGTTGTGGCAAAGGCTAAACGTGCGTACAACCTCGGCTACAAAATCATGATTGACTTCCACTATTCAGATAACTGGGCTGACCCTGGCAAGCAAATGAAACCTGCAGCATGGGACGCTTACGCTACGATTGACGAACTCGCGGAAGCCGCTGCCGACCACACAAAAGAAGTCTTGACCGCCGTAAAGGAGACAGGTGTGGATGTCGTGTGGGTACAAATAGGAAATGAGACCACGAACGGAATGATGACAACACAGTCAGACAATTCCGAAACTACGCTTAACTGCTCGTTCAGCACCAGTGCCGGTACTCAAAACTACATCAAGGTACACAACATGGCTGCGCAGGCTGCGAAATCCGTGTTCCCGAACTGCAAAATCGTCGTTCACTTTGACCGTGGACATAACTGGGACAAGTTCTCTTGGGGACTTCAAAAACTCATCGACGGCGGCGCGGAGTTCGACATCTTCGGCCTGTCAATCTATCCTGTCGTGACGACTAAGAACTGGTATTCAATCTATGTGGACGCTGTAATCACAAATCTCCAAAGGGTCGTCGACACTTATAATAAGGATGTGATGATTTGTGAGACTGGCAGCCAAAATATCGCCACATACGATGCCAAGCGCGCCATAAACGACATCGTTGTCCGTGCGCAGGGCATTGAACGCTGCAAGGGTGTTTTCTATTGGGAGCCTGAGTGTTATGCAAACTGGAACTCGTATGCGATGGGTGGTTTCCTCAATTCTGGCAAGCCCTCGGATGCGTTGAGCGTGTTCGACGGCAAGCATACTGAACTCCTGCCCGAGACAAATCCCGACGCGGAAGAATTGGTGGCTGAAAATCTCTATCTCTACGATATGTCGGGCGAAATGATTTGCGTTTGTACACCTGACGACAGTGGCATTTGGCGCGGTACAATCACCACAACGTCCGAATATCTAAACTTCAAGGCTGTCGACGGTAAGGGCAACAAGTTCGCTGTGAAAGATTGGGATACGTGGAACTCGTTTGTTAAGGCGACAAGTACATACGACCATTTCTGGTTCGGTGGTTCTATCGCAAATGCCGGAACTTACGACATTTGGTTCGACCCGAACACTTCGACTTGGGGCGGCTCGGCTGCGTCGAAGTAGCCTCATTATTTCAGCACATATAATAAAAGCGTGTCGATTCCACATCGACACGCTTTTATCATATGTTGCTCGTTACATTTATTTTTTCTTCATCTTCTTGATTATGATGACGATAAGAAGAATGATGACGAGTATCGGGATTATGACGCACATCGCGTCGGCCACGAAGTCTATAAGGCCGTCGTCGTCTGATGACGATGTGGATTTAGCCTCAAGGCTTCCGGATTCGTTAGAGGATTCGGTGTAGTCGCCGGATAGTGTGGAAGTCCTGCCGGACTGGTCGATGCCTTTTACTTTTACCGAGCGGACGACGACTTGTGGGTCTTGGACATTGCCGGCCTCGTCGATTTGGTTAGAGGTCTTCTTGGCGACAGCCTTGCTCGCCCTTGCGCACAAGTTTGAGGTCGGTCTCCACCGACGGGCCGATTGTCGCGTCCTGTGTGGCAGCTACGACGATGAAGTGCATAGTGGTGGGCGCGTTGGGGTCGCTCTGCACGGTGTTTTCGGTCGAACCCTGGCCAAGCAGGAGCGCGCGCGCCGACATTATCTGCTTGTACATCGGCTCGTCCTCGTCATAAAACTGCTGGAAGTACTCCTCGTCCTTGTCGCGGAGGCTGACCTCGCGGAAGTAGTCGGCTTCCTGCATGTTCTCGTCGAGGATTTCGTCGTCCTCAAGATTCTGGAATATTGCCCATGTCGTCGTCTCGAACTCGCCTTTGTCGCTGTACGCCATGCAGAAGGCGGGGATTATTGGCTCGTCGCGGCGTTTGTTCTGTCCGGGTACGAAGTAGAGGTACTTCACGCCGTCCTCTTTCTCGAATCCGCATGTGTAAGACCGCTCCCAATAGGAGTAGCGTCCCTTGTTGTCGGGTTTTGTGACGCAGCGCAGGAAGCAGTTGTCGTCGTCGGTGTAGAAGAACAGTCCTTTGTAGGTCTCCTTGTCGTCGATGTCGTAGTACTTGACCTCGTAGAGTGTCTGTGCTTTTAGCGCCACGCATATAATCATGGCAAAAAGCGTTAGAATGATTTTTTCCATAATGATTGGTTATTTTGTAGTTTTCAGATATTCAGTAAGTTCCTTGGCTATTTGGTATTGTTCTTCGACCGACGGGTGGTCTGCGCCGCCGGAGTTCCATGCACGTGGGAACATGTAGTACGAGACACCTGCCATGCCTTCCGCTTTAAGCCGCGCGACGACCGTGGGCAACATTCGCGACATCCATTCGCGGAGTTCGTCGTTTGCCATCGGCGAGCTTAGCAGCACAAACCTTTTTGCGGTTGGGTTGAGTTTGGAGACTTGACGTATGAAGTCGACGTATGCGCCGCAAAACTGTGCCGAGTCCTGCACACCGTCGTTCTGCCCAAGGCAGCAGCAGACGATGTCCGGCTCAAAATCCTTGTGGTCATATGGAATTTCATTGTTGCGGAGGATGTATTTGCTGTATACTTGGGGCATGGTTATTCCCATTTCGCAGCACGAATGTATCAGCCCGATTCCCGATACCGAGGCGAGCGAATATTGGGCATCGAGGTTACGTGCCGTTATCGCTCCGTAGCTGTAATATGCCCTGTGCCAGTCGCCCCATGCGTAGTCTTTGCGCGGTGTGCCGGTCGTGTCGGATTCCGCGCCGCAGGTTATGGAGTTGCCGATGAACTCGATTTTCATGTCGCATTTTGGCGACCATTTGTCCACTTTCGGCGCGGAAATCGAGTCGAGTTGCGTGTAGCCCATGGCAGTCTCGCTGTCACGACAGACGGTCACGTGGTGTTTGTAGGGTGACAGGTCTGCAAAAGTGGCAGTCGTATGTATGTCAGTCGCTGTCGTGGCGGGCGGACGGCCGATTGTGATGAGGTTGCGCTGTCCGGAGGTGCGGATTTTCATGGGCGGCAGGTCGTCGACAATGATTTCGATGAAGTTGTTCTTCTCGGACGGATATTCGTTTGTGAGGTATATTTGGCAGTAGTCGCCGGTGAATGAGAATGTGAAATATGCTCCCGCAGCCCATTGTCGTGGCGTTTTGGGATTTTCACGGAATGTCCTTCCGACGAATGACACAATGTCGCTGTCGGCGGTGACTGTTGTCGTGCCTTTTATGGATTTTTGTAGTGCCAAGGAGTCTGTGTACATGACTAAGAATCCCATCGTTCCAAACAGTTTGCTGATGGTCTGTCTGCCTGTTCGGTCGGCTTTCGTGAAGATGTGGTCTTCTATGGCGCGTAATTTGGCAGTAAGTTCGGCATCTCGGGTGGCATTCTTAATTTCCTCAGCGAAGTTCCACTCGCCACTTTCGGTAATGATGTCGATGTCCGTCGGGGAAGATGTTGTCGCGAGTAGTTTGGCAGGTGGCATGTCGATGAAAAGCGTGTCTTCGTTAATTTCCATTCTTTCGTTGGCAATGTCCCACAAGTCGTAGACGGCGCGGCATCTCGCTTTGACAATCGCTGTGAGTTCTTTGGCGGGTTGGTTTGGTTCCTGGGTTTTATGTATCAGCACCTCGTCATAATAGTTCGCGGCGCATATTTCTCCGGCTTTGCTGGCAAGAGACACGATGTAGGGGGCGGTCTTTGTGACGGGCGTCCGCTCGTTGTTAAAGATGATGCCAGCCTTGTACATGAAAAGTAGCGCACTGGCAGTTAGTACAAGTATGGCGAGTGGTATGATGATTTCTTTTTTCATTTTCTGGGTTTTTTATTGTACGAATTCAATCTTGACTGCCTTATATCCGAGGCTTTTGAGCTTCGTGCGGTACAGCGGCAAGGCGTTCTTTTCCGCCTGGCTGACAATCTGGTCAATAATGTTTTGGTCAGTGAGAATAAGCCTTTCGCCGGCTTGGAGGTATGCCATTCGCTCGGTCATCGAGAGTTTTGCCTTTTGCTGCGCGGCGGCTGGGTACTCGATGTTTATATTGTTGATGTCCATGACGACTGGCTCAATAATCTTTGCGTGTGGGAGGCGGAGGATTACTTGGTTGCCGTTAACTTCAACATCATATTTGCCGGAGCTGATGTCTATGCCCGCCTTCAGCGTCGCCGAGCATTTGACAAGCCTTTTTGTGTCGTTGATTTTAAGCCTCTCACAAACCTCCCGTGGCATGTCGGAGTGCTTGATGATTTTTTTGACGGTGAACTTCGTCGTGCCAAACTCTGCCACTGTCTGAGTGGACATTATGTTATATACTGCGGTGTACGGGCTGTCCTTTTCCTCCGGGAAACATGCCGTCAGCATCATCGCTACCGCCACGTAAAATAAAATTTTCATTTGGGGATTTGTTGATTTTTGATTTGTTGAATTTTGAATTGTGAATTTAATATTCATCCCAGGCGGCGTTGTCGGCAAGTTCGCGGCAGGCGGATTTGTGGACGAGTATGCCGGTGGTTTTTGCCTTGACATAATTGACTGACGCATAGAAATATCCGTTGTATCTGTTTGAGTCGCCCCATGAGTTTTTCACGATGTAATATTTGTTGTGCATATTGTCATGTGCGATACCGACGATGTGCATTCCGTGGTCGTCGGTCGTGTTGCGGTTCAGGAAGTCGGTCTGTCGGCTTTCCTGTGTCACGTTAATCTCGATGCCAGGCGCGTAGAGCGTCCGCGCGCGGAGGATTTGTTTTTCAGGCGGCAGTTTTTTGAAGTTTTGGATGTCGGCGGGTTTCATCCTTACCGGGTTGATGCCGGGCAGGAGCGCGAACCCCATGTCGATTTGGCAGCCCGGTTCCGAGACATCCGCGCCCCAAAGGACTGTGTGTCCGTGGGCAAGCGAGGAATCTATTATCTGTTCGAGCTGGTCTACTTCAACATTGAGGAACCGGCCATGCCGCCAGTTGTCGGGGATTTCGAGTATGCAATATTTGCCGAACTCGTGGTGGCTGAATGATGTCACCTGTATGTAGTCGTCAGGGTCGAGCTTCACGACCTCCTTGGCGAAACTTTGTGGCGTGTATGTCTTGCCCTCGTACTCGAAGCTTTCAGGCAGTTTGCCGAGGTATTCGTCAAGAATCTCAGCGTATGCTTTGACCCAATCCGGGTCTATTTTTTTCTGTTTGTCGTCCGCCACTGAATCCGCAAAGGCCTTCAGCCTGCGTTCCAACGGGTAGTGGTTGATGCCATTGGCGTTGCCGGTGACATTATGGTACGCAGACTCCGGCACGACGCCATGTTTGCGCATGACCGCCATGTTGTCGCTGAAATAGCTGCCCTGCCCAAAGTTCATTTTGCCGTGGAGCATGACATATTTAAGCGCGCGGTCGATGTAGTTATGCCACACGATGAACATTTCGGAAATGTTGGGCGGGTTGGGGTTCCCGTTGTGCATCATTTCCGACTCGAGGAACGATGTCGTTGAAAAGCACCAGCACGTGCCGGACATCTCCTGGTCTTGCACAGCCGGACAATCGAGCCGTATGGAATCCACGAAACCGAACTTGTCGGCGTTCTGCGACTGGCCTTGGAGGGCGGCGGCAGACAGTATGAGTGATAATAAGAGTCGTTTCATAGTCAGGAATATTAGTCGGTCACAAAATTAATTAAAAAACTTTAATAATCATGCAAAAAACTTTACAAATTTATGCCGAATGAGATGACATGGAATATGACAAGTTGGCATAAAAATCATATTGGCAACATATTTGATTTTGTATATATAAAAACAAACGAAAAAAATGAAAGCCATGTCAAAGAAACACGGACGGAGACGCCCTAAAAACAAGAACGTTAATACACAAAATAAAACAATGGAACAAAACACAGACAATCTCGAGTCGGAGGTTAAGGCCGAGGAAAACGAGCAGAATGTAGAGAATGCTGCTGCGGCTGACACCGAAAAGACTGACACTGACAGCCAGACTGACAGCGAGGCTAAGGCAGAAACTGAAAAAGTGGCAGAAAATGCCGAAGCCCCACAGGAAGACTGGCAGGGTAAGTACAACGAACTTAACGACAAGTACCTGCGCCTCATGGCGGAGTTCGACAACTACCGCAAACGCACGCTAAAGGAGAAAATGGACCTTACAAAGTACGCCGAGGAAGACGTGCTGAAAGGCATATTGAAGGTGGTCGACGACATGGAGCGCGCCATAACAAACATGGAAAACGCACCCGACATGAACGCCGTAAAGGAAGGTGTCGAGCTGATATACAAGAAATTCAAGTCGTTCCTCGAGGCACGCGGACTTAAGGAGGTCGAGGCCTTGCACCAGGATCTTGACACTGACAGGCACGAGGCCGTCGCCAAGTTTGCCGCGCCGTCCGAGGACCTCAAGGGCAAGATCATTGACGTCGTAGAGAAGGGATACTATCTCCACGACAAGATAATCCGCTACGCCAAGGTAGTGATAGGAGAGTAAAAAAATGGCAGAAAAGAGAGATTATTACGAAGTCTTGGGCGTCGGCAAGTCCGCCACCAAGGACGAAATAAAGAAAGCGTACCGCAAACTCGCCATGCAGTACCACCCCGACCGTAATCCTGGCGACAAGAACGCCGAGGAGAAGTTCAAGGAGGCGGCAGAGGCATACGAGGTGCTCAGCGACGACCAGAAACGCCAACGGTATGACCAGTTTGGACATGCCGGAGTCTCCGGCGCAGGCGGCTCGGGCGGCTTCAATATGGACATCGAGGACATATTTTCCAATTTTGGCGACATATTCGGCGGTTTTGGCAGTTTCAGCAACTTCAGGTCGTCAGGCGCGTCGCGTGGCGGCCAGCGTGTCACTAAGGGCAGCAGCCTGAGAGTGAAGGTAAAGCTCACGCTCCGTGAAGTCGCCGAGGGCGTGGAGAAGAAGTTGAAAGTCAAGAAAAGTTGTGCTTGTCAGGCTTGTAACGGCACAGGCGCGCAGGGCGGTTCCTCCGGCACAGAAACTTGCCCGACGTGTAAGGGCGCGGGAGTTGTCTCGACCGTTAGGAACACCATCCTCGGCCAGATGCGCACGCAGACATCATGCACGACGTGCGGCGGTACTGGCAAGGTCATCAAAAACAAGTGCAAGGTGTGCGCCGGCAGCGGCATTGTGCAGGGCGAGGAGGTCATCAGCATCAACATTCCGGCGGGTGTGTCTGACGGCATGACGATGACCGTCCCCGGAAAGGGCAATGCGGCGCGTAACGGTGGCATCAACGGTGACTTGTACGTATTGCTCGAGGAGGAGAAGGATCCTAACTTCGTCCGCGAGGACAATAATGTTGTCTACCAGTTGAACATCAGTTTCCCGGACGCGGTGCTCGGCACTTCTGTCAAGATTCCGACCGTCACTGGCACAAGCGTCGAGTTCAACATTGCGCCCGGCACCCAGCCTGGCAGTGTCCTCAGAATCAAGGGCAAGGGCTTGCCGACATACGGCGAATACGGCAAGGGCGACCTGCTTGTGTTCGTCAATGTCTTTGTCCCGAACTCCAAGAACCTCAGCAAGTCGGACATTAAGATTATGGAAGACCTCCAAAAGTCTGATAGCTTTGGCACGTCCAAGAACAGCACCGACGCTTCGTCAAGTTCCAAGTCGTCATTCTTTGACAAGTTTTTTGGAAGAGACTAAGTAGAGGAACGAGGAGAGAGGAGAGATTAAAACGACACAGGGGCGGATGGCTTGATTCATCCGCCCCTGTGTCGTTTGTGTGTTTAAAAATTTGTTCTTGTTTAGTCGTCGATGCCGATGAATGGGTTTCCTCCGGCTTCGACGCCTATTGATGTGCCGTCGCCGTGGCCGGGGTATACGTCGTAGAGGCTGTCGAAGCGCATGACGGTGTTCCGTATGCTTGATATGAGCGTGTCATAGTCGCCGCCGGGCAGGTCTGTGCGCCCGATTGTGCCTTTGAAGAGTGTGTCGCCGGTTAGCATGAACTTTCCACTTTCGGAGTAGATGACCTGGCCACCGGGGGTGTGCCCTGGTGTCGATGCACATTTTAGTGTTGAGTTTCCGAAATCGAACTTCTTGCCGTCGGGGCAGTCGATGTCTATTACAATCGGCCTGTCGTCAAGCACCCATCCGTGCGTCAGGGCTTGGCGGCGGGCGATGTCGAGGAGGTACTGGTCGGCGTTGTTGGCGGCGAAGGGAATGTCGAACACGTCCTTCAGGTAGTTGACACCGAGGATATGGTCGGTATGGCAGTGGGTGTTGACTATCGCTTTGGGGACAAGTCCGTTACCCTTTATGTGCGCCACAAAAAAGTCGCGCTCGTCCTGGGAGTAGCATCCCGGGTCGATTATGATACATTCCTTAGTCTCGTCGCTGACGAGGTATGTGTTCTCGTCGAATGAGTTGAATACAAACTTTTCTACTTTCATCGTCTGGTCTAATGTGGGTCAGGCGGCGATGTATGCCTCCAGTTTTCCTTTTAGCTTAGGTATCAAGTTCTTGCATGAATAGAAAATCAGTGCGTAGTCGTTGTCTGTCTTTTCCTTTTTGTCGATTATGGACTTGAATCCTTCGATGTCGTTCCATGCGATTTTCGGGGGGAGTATGGCGCCTTCGATGCGTGAAGACACGTGCTGCTCGAGGATTATGGACAGGCAGAGGTCGATGTTTTCCATGGCAATCGCGTCGTTTTCGAAATCCTCCGGCGATGTGAGGCCGGAGGTTACGAAAATGATGTTCTTGCATGCCTGGAGCATTCTTGAAGTCGATTCTTTTTTTATCGGTCGATTAGGCATTTTGTTTAAGGGGCTTAATGATTAGCGAAAGTTCATCAAGTTGGTCCTCCGAGATATGAGACGGTGCGTCGATCATCACGTCGCGTGCCGCGTTGTTTTTCGGGAATGCGATGACGTCCTTGATAGTGTCGCTGCCGTTCATAAGTGCTGCCCAGCGGTCGAGGCCGAATGCAAGTCCGCCGTGGGGAGGTGCGCCGTACTTGAAAGCGTTAATCAGGCATGAGAACTGGTCTTGTGCCTTTTCCTCAGTGAAACCAAGAAGCTTGAACATCCTGACCTGAAGCTCCGAGTCGTGGATTCTTATCGAGCCGCCGCCGACTTCCGTGCCGTTTATGACAAGGTCGTATGCGTTTGCGCGGGCTTCGCCGGGGTTGGATTCGAGGATGTCGTAGTCTTCTTTTTTGGGTGATGTGAATGGGTGGTGCATTGCGTAGAAACGCTGGGTCTCCTCGTCCCACTCGAACAGCGGGAAGTCGATGACCCAAAGAGGTTTGAATACGTTTTTGTCCCTGAGGCCCAGGCGGTTTGCCATTTCGATGCGGAGCGTGCCGGTCTGGACGAGGGTTTTGTTTTTGGGCCCGCAGAGGACGAGTATGAGGTCGCCGGGCTTGGCTTCTGCTTTTTCGGCTGTCGCCTTGAGGTCGTCCGGGGTGTAGAATTTGTCTATCGATGACTTGAATGTGCCGTCCTCGTTGTACTTTATGTACACAAGTCCTTTCGCGCCAATCTGTGGACGCTTTACGTATTCTGTAAGTTCGTCTGTCTGCTTGCGTGAGTATCCTGCGCATCCTTCGACGGCTATGGAGCAGATGTATTCCGCGTCGTCGAATACTTTGAAGTTCTTTCCCTTTACGGTGTCGGTGATGTTGTGGATTGTCATTCCGAAGCGGATGTCCGGTTTGTCGGAGCCGTAGAGTTCCATCGCTTTGTGCCATGTCAGTCGCGGGAAGTCGTAGTCCATTTCTATGCCGCGTACTTCTTTGAACAGGTGCTTGGCAAGTCCTTCAAATACTTGGAGTATGTCTTCCTGTTCTACGAAGCTCATTTCGCAGTCTATCTGTGTGAACTCCGGCTGTCGGTCTGCGCGGAGGTCTTCGTCGCGGAAGCATTTAACAATCTGGTAGTATCTGTCGATTCCGGCTACCATGAGCAGCTGCTTGTACTGCTGCGGGCTCTGTGGCAGCGCGTAAAATTCGCCGTGGTGGATTCTCGATGGCACTACGTAGTCCCTTGCTCCTTCCGGTGTGGACTTGATGAGCATCGGGGTCTCGACTTCCATGAAGTTAAGCGCGTCGAGGTATCTGCGTACTTCGAAGCTCATCTTGTTCCTTAGCTGGAGGCCGCGGATTATGGGTTTTCGGCGTATGTCGAGGTAGCGGTATTTCATCAGGAGGTCTTCGCCGCCGTCGGTGTTGTCTTCTATGGTGAATGGCGGGATTTCCGATTTGTTAAGTATGTTGAACTTCTTGACCGTTATTTCGATGTCGCCGGTGGGGAGGTCGGGGTTCTTGCTCGTGCGCTCGGTCACTGTTCCAATAGCCTGGAGGACGAACTCGCGTCCGAGTTTGCGTGCCGATTCGCAGAGCTCCTTGTCGGTCTCCACGTTGAATACTAGCTGGGTTATGCCATATCTGTCGCGGAGGTCTACGAATGTCATGCCCCCGAGGTTCCTGACGCGCTGCACCCATCCTGCAAGCGTCACTTCCTTGCCGGTGTCCGCTATGCGCAGTTCGCCGCAATTATGTGTCCTGTACATTTTTGTTTCGTTGTCTCTTAGTGTTTGTTATAATCTCACAAAAGTACAACTATTTTTTGTATGGACAAAAAATATGTTCGGGAAAAATGCAGGTAATTTTTGTTTTTATTCCCACAATAGCGTTATGTTCCCGTTTATGGTCGCCTTTTCGCCGTTGATAAATTCGTAGCTGCACTTGTAGACGTATACTCCTTTGGGCAGTCGTGTGCCGTTATAGTATCCGTTCCATGTCTGTCGTGGCGAGTTTGTCGCGAATAGTTGGCGGCCGTCGCGGGCGTAGATGGTCAGGTTGTACCTCGATATTTGGGCGATGTCGCCTTTGGGCCCGAAGAGCGATTTGCTTTCCGGGGATTGGATGGTGTAGTTTCCGTCGATGGAGCCCGAGTTGGACGCGATGATTGCGTTGGGGAATGTTATGGAGTGTTCAGGCTCTTTTATGGTAATGCGCCGGATTACAGTGTCGGTGCATGCGTCGTCGCTTACTGTGAGCATGAGGTCGTATGTCCCGCTCTGTCGGTATGTGTGGGAGCGTTTCTTGCCG
Organism: uncultured Bacteroidales bacterium; assembly: GCA_905234655.1. Lineage (GTDB taxonomy): Bacteria > Bacteroidota > Bacteroidia > Bacteroidales > UBA3824 > UBA3824. The sequence goes on along the minus strand of CAJOJG010000016.1, from coordinate 9,401 downwards.
GACTGCTGTGTCTGGTCGCCGAAGTCCCAAACGACTTGGCGGTTGTCGGTGTTCCTGGCTTCTGCAATGATTGTCATTCCGTTTATGGCGACGGCGATTTCGGCTTGCTGGCGTGCGGAGACTTTTATTGTGTCGTAGCTTGTCTTTGCGTATGTTCCGTTTACGGTTCGCAGTGCAATGATGTATGTGCCGGGTTTGTCGTATGTCGCGGTCGGGTTTTGCTCGTATGTTGTCTCGCCGTTGCCTAAGTTCCACTGGCAGTATTCCGTGTTCTTGGAGAGGTTTATGAGTTGGACGTCAAGGGGTGCGCATCCGTTGTGGATGCTTGCCTGGAATGCGCTCGTGAAGTCTTGCATCGGCTGCTGCGATGGCGATGTGCTTTGGATTTCGGGTTCTGACGATGTCGCCATTAGTCCAGCCGTGTCGCCTTTCGATGTGCCTTGTGCGGCGTTTTGTGCGGTTTTTGTGTCGGGATGAGTGTGGCCTTTGGATAAGTCAGGGCTGTATTTTGGCGGTTTTTGTGTCGTGTTGCTGTCGGAGTGGTCGAGTTTTTGTGTCGGGTTGCCTTGCTGGGATTGTGTCCTGCTCTGGGCGGAGTCCATGGCTATGGTGCCAGTCCCGGCGGCTTGTGTGTTGGGGTCTTCGCCGATGGTGTTCCATATTATTGCCGCCGCAGTTATCGTGGCGGCTAAGTAGTATATGTTAAAGTGCCCCAGTCCTGGTTTGAGGAACTTGCGGAGCGCGAGGCGTCTGCTTATCCCGTTCCATACGCCTTCTGGCGGTTCCTGCCGGTAGCCATCGAAGCTATTTTTGAAGAGGTCTTCTGGAGTGTTCATGGTGTTGTCAGTTTCTGTGGATTTTTTTTAGTTCATTAAGTTTTTTTACCACGATGTTCCTTGCCCTCATAAACTGGGTCTTGCTCGTATTGATGTCTATTCCGAGCATTTCGGCGATTTCGCGGTGCTTGAATCCCTCGATGGCGAACATGTTGAATACCACGCGGTATCCGTCCGGGAGCGTGTTGACTACGGAGAGGAGCTCTTCATGCGTGAACTCCAGCGAGTCGAAGTTTGGCTCGTCGCTCGCGATGGTCTGCGCGTAGTCGTCGACGTCCTCGTGGTGGATGTGCTTCGCGTTTTGGTGGTAGTTGGTTATGGCTGTGTTGACCGCAATGCGCTTCATCCATCCTTCGAACGAGCCAGCCCCCTCGAAGCTGCCTATTGAGGAATATATCTTCAGGAAAGTGTCTTGAAGTATGTCCTCTGCCGTCTCGCGGCGGTCGGAGTACCTCAGACAGATGCCGAACAGCAGTGGCGAGTACTTCTTATATAGCTCCCACTGCGCCGCACGGCTGCCTTTTTGACACTTTTCTATTAGCTCTTTTTCTTCCAATTTCTGCTAATTTCTGATAATTAGACCGATAATGTGTTTGTTTGGTTGCAAAAATAACAAAAAAAACTCTGTTTTCTAACAAAAAAAATCACTACCTTTGTTCCCTTGGAATGGAACTTGACACGTTCCAGTTGCAATTAGACAAACTTTCGATGAAAAAGACTCTGATTATATTGGCGTTAGTGGTTGTCGCGGCCGCTGCATTATTGGGCTATCGCCATCGGTATGCTCCTGTAGATGCGGACGGCGTGGCGGATTGTGGCGCGCTGACGAGTTTTCGCGACGGGCAGAGCGTGAGGTGCGACACTGCGTCCCAGCGTATCTTGCTTATCGGCGACTCGATGGCGTATTCGTTGATGTTCCGGGTGAAGAATTATTGTGACTATAACGGTCATGCCCTCAACGTGGTCTCGTGGGTCGGCGCGACTTCAAAGACTTACGCCGAGTGTGACACTTTGTCATATTTCATTGACAAGTTCGATCCGACGTACATCATTTTTGTCATCGGCGCGAATGAGCTTTTCGCTTATAACGGGCATGGGCGCGACTGTTTTTTCGATGCGCTTGTGCCACAGACGCGCGGCATTCCGACTGTGTGGATCGGCCCGCCGAACTGGGCAGAGGACACTGGCATTAATGACGTGATGATGAAGCGGTTTGGCCCTCGGCAGTTTTTCCTGTCGAAGAATCTCCATTTCACCCGTGTGGCTGGCGACGTGGCTCATCCCGACCGCGCTTCCGGCACAATGTGGATGGATTCGATTTCGACTTGGATTATGCGTGACAGTTATTTCCCGATTAGGCTTGAGCGTCCCGTCGGCGACAATCCAATCCATGTCGATTTCGTAAAACTCGTTAAAAGATGAGCTTTTGGCTTTGTCGGACGCAATATTTGGCAAGTTTGGATAGTTTTATTATTGTCCTGACGGACAATAAATATAATGCCGCGTAGCGGTAAAAAAAATTTAATTTATAAAGGATAAGGAGATGACAAAATTAAGTTTTTTTATAAATGGTGTAACAAAAGTTTGCCGTATCTTTGCGGTTGGAATCGCGTCGGCATTGTCGATGTCGTTTGAGGGCGCGTTTGCGCAGTGCGGCGACAAGAATTTCGACGAGTACGGCGTTTTCTTGGGTGTTGGCTATTATAATGGTGAGATTAACCCGACTGCACCGTTCTATAAGCCAAAACCCGCCTTGGGGTTCAATCTCCGGCATGTCATCGACTACAGGTTTGCCGCGACGTTCCAGGCTATATGGTGCAAACTCGAAGGCAGTGACTTGGATTTCAGCAGCGAGTACCAGAAATGGCGCGGCGCGTCGTTTGAGAACGAGCTTGTGGAGTTGTCGGTGCAGGGCGAGATTAACTTTTTGCCATTAGTGCCGGGCGACCATTACCGCTGTTTTTCGCCGTACATCGTCGCCGGCCCGGGCATAGTCCTTGGCTCGTTTGTCAACGAGGGTCTCAGGTTCTGCATACCGTTTGGCGTCGGGATAAAGTACAGCCCGAGCAGCTCGTTCACGCTGTCGGCGGAGTGGAAATACCGCAAACTCTTCTCCGATGTCCTCGACGGCATCTATGAAGACAAGTACAGCCTCGAGTTCGGGGATAATGCCGCACGCCAAAAGTCATTCCTCGGTAACGACGACTGCTATTCGTTCATCGGTGTCGTCCTGTCGTTCCGCCCGAATGCCAACGGCCCCCATCGGTGCTCGGCTTACTAAAAAAGACGCTCGCATGGCGACTTAGAGATATATTTAATTATAAAGATCAGGACAAATGTCATTTTTGGAGCAAATAGACCGCGACAGGATACCATCGCACGTGGCGGTCATCATGGACGGTAACGGACGCTGGGCCAACAAACTCGGCAAAGACCGTCTCGAAGGCCATACCCAAGGTGCTGTGAGGGCGCGTGAGATTGTAGACGCCGCCAACAAAATCGGCATCAAGTACATCACGCTCTACGCCTTCTCGATAGAAAACTGGGAACGCCCCGAGAGCGAGGTCAACGGCCTGATGGCGTTACTCTCAAAATCCATTGTGTCGCAGTTCGCCGACCTCATAAAGTACAACATGAGGCTGACGACCATAGGCGACAACTCCATGCTGCCAGACGACGTGCGCGCCGACATCGAGGAAGCCTGCCATAAGTCGGCGGCGAACACGGGGCTGACGGTGGTCATCGCGCTGAGCTACGGTGGCAGGTACGAGATAATGAACGCCGTAAAAACGCTCCTAAAACGCTACAAGCAGTCGCCGTTCGACATAGACAGCCTGAAGGACGACGACTTCTCGAAGTGCTTGTACACGGCTGACATGCCCGACCCGGAGCTCCTGATACGCACGAGCGGCGAGGTCAGGGTCTCCAACTTCCTGCTGTGGCAGATTTCGTACTCCGAACTGTATTTCACCGACGTACTGTGGCCTGACTTCGACGAGGAGCAGTTCTACAAGGCTATTGTGGACTACCAGCACCGGGAAAGGAGATTCGGCAAGACTTCGCAGCAGATTGGAAGTTGAATTTTTGAAAAAGTGAATTTTTTTGAAAAATAATGCGTAACTTTGCGGCTTGTTATTTAAAACACAAAAACAGATTATCCTAAATATCCTCAAATGAAAAGTAGACTACTGCTGCTGACGATGATGCTGATAATGGCCATTACGGGTTCTTGGGCCCAGACGACCATCAGTTATGACTCCCCAAAAGAATACACAATCGGCGGAATAACCGTTTCCGGCATCAAGTACCTCAACAAGCAGGCCATCATACAGATTTCGGGCCTGAAGGTTGGTCAAAAGGTGGCCATCCCGGGCGACGTGATTACACGTTCTGTGGAAAAACTATGGCGGCAAGGACTTTTTTCCGATGTCAGCATCGGCATTACCTCGACGACCCCGGACGACAAGGTATTCCTCGACATCAAGCTCGAAGAACGCGCCAAGCTTAACAAAGTGACCTACAAGGGCATACGTAAAGGCGAACGGGAAGACCTCGACAATAAGGTCAACCTCGTCCCGGGTACGAAGGTCACGGAACACACCATGACAAAGACGCGCAACATAATCATGGAGCATTACTACGAAAAAGGCTTCTACAATGTTGACGTAAGGGTTCTCGAAGTACCTGACACAAACCTCCAGAACGTATCAAACCTTGTGATTAACGTCGACAAGGGCAAGAAGGTGAAAATCCTCAACATCACGCCCCATGGCGACAGCGCGTTCACGGACGCAAAAGTCCGCAAGGCTCTTAAAAGCACAAAACAAAAACGCTGGTACGGCATGTTCAAGCCGTCCAAGTTTGTCCGCTCGAAGTTCGAGGAGGACAAGGAAAAACTCATCAAGAAATATAACGAGCACGGCTACCGCGACGCATACGTTGTCGGCGATTCGGTGTACCGCATAAGTGAAAAACTCGTCGGCGTCGACCTGACCGTGTACGAAGGCCGCCAGTACTATTTCCGTAACATCACATGGATTGGCAATGAGAAATATGGAACGGACGTGCTTCAAAAACGACTTGACATCAAGAAAGGCGAACTCTACGACCAGAACCGCCTTGACGACCGCATTAACAATGACAAGGACGCTGTGTCCAACATCTACTTGGACGACGGCTACCTGTTCTTCCGCACCGTGCCGCGCGAGACGGCGGTTGTCAATGACTCCGTGGACGTCGAGATCATGGTTTTCGAAGGGCCACAGGCGCACATTGACCGCATCATTGTCAGCGGAAACACAAGGACAAACGACCAGGTGCCGATTCGTGAACTCTACACAATCCCCGGCGAGCTTTTCAGCAAGAGCGACATCATAGCCTCCGTCCGCGAACTTGCGCAGCTGGGCAACTTTGAGCCGGAAAAACTCATGCCGAACCCCGTCCCGGACTACATAAACAAGGAGGTCGACATCGAGTATCCGCTTACGGAAAAAGGCAGCGACATGTTTGAACTCTCGGCAGGCTGGGGCGGCGGCTACTTCGTCGGCAGGCTTGGCGTTACGTTCAACAACTTCTCTACCCACAACTTCTTTGACAAGTCCTCATGGCACCCGTTGCCGCAGGGCGACGGTCAAAAACTCAGCCTGTCCTTCCAGTCCAACGGCAAATATTACCAGACCTACAGCGCGTCGTTTGTAGAACCATGGCTCGGCGGGCGCAAGAGGAACTCGCTCACTGTAAGTTTCTATTACACAGACGTCAACTATGCGAAATATTACTCGTCCTCGTCGTATTACAGCAACTATTACAGCTCGAGCATGGACTACCGTATGCAGGTATGGGGCGCGGCAGTCGGCCTCGGTCGCCGCTTGTCTTGGCCGGACAACTACTTCCAGCTCTATAACGAGGTAGCCTTCAAGCGTTACAAACTTAAGAACTACCAGTATTTCACTGGCTTTAGCGCAAACGGCACCGCCAACGAAATCGCGCTCAAGATTGTCTTCTCGCGTAATAACATCGACGCGCCGATCTACTCGCGCCGTGGCTCGTCATTCTCATTGACTGCCGAGCTCACCCCGCCATACTCCCACATGAACGACAAGAACTACAAGACAATCGACGAGGACGACCGTTGGAAATGGGTCGAGTACCATAAGTACGGTTTTGAGGCGAAGAACTTCACACAGCTCATCGGCGACCTCGTACTCCACACTAAAATCCAGTACGGTCTGTCGTGCTACTACACACGCGACTTGGGCTACTCGCCATTCCAAGGCTTCACGATGGGCGGCGACGGCATGAACTATTATTCGTATGGAAAGGACGTAATCGGACTTCGTGGCTATGACGCGGAGACAATCTCCGCCGATGGCAATGTCTACGCAAAATACGCGCTCGAACTCCGATACCCGGCCATATTAAGCGAATCCGCCACAATCTACGGCATCGCGTTCCTCGAAGGCGGTAACTGTTGGAAAGAGCTTAACGAGTTCCGCCCGTTTGACGTGTACCGCGCGGCGGGAGTCGGCGTGAGGGTCTTCCTGCCGATGCTCGGAATGTTGGGACTTGACTGGGGCTGGGGCTTCGACGTGCCGCCGGGAGAGTCCGAGCGCAGCGGCTCAAAGTTGCAGTTCACACTCGGACAGAGCTTTTAAGAGGTGAGTTAATTTATATTAATTGTTGACGGCGCGGCGTTCACTCCCCCGGCCGCCGTCAACAATTAGGGAAGAGGAGAGAGGAGAGATTAAAAGAGGAAAGACTTTCAATTTTCAACTTTCAATCCTAAACTATCGACTATAAACTATAAAACTAATAACTAAAAACTAATTGCAGATATGAAAAGATTGATATTCACCCTTGCGTTGACACTGATAATGGGAAGCGCATTTGCGCAGAAGTTCGCCCACGTTGACACAGAATATATACTGGGCAAGATTCCTGCATACCAGCAGGCGCAGACCAAGCTTGACAACTACTCCAAGCAGTGGCAGCAGGAAGTCGAAGCCAAGTTCAACCAGCTCGACGAGATGTACAAGAAGTACCAGGCGGAGGCCGACATCCTCCCAGAGGCGACCAAGGTAAAGCGTGAGAACGAAATCATCGACAAGGAGAAGGAGGCCAAGGAGCTCCAGAAGAAGTATTTCGGAAGCGACGGCGAACTCGCAAAGAAACGCCAGGAACTCATCAAGCCCATTCAGGACAACGTATATAACGCGCTCAAGAGCGTGGCTACCGAGGCTGGATACGACTACATCTTCGACAAAGTAACCGGCGACATCATATATGCCAGCGAGAAATACGACGAAAGCGACGTCGTGCTTAAAAAGATAATCAAATAATAATTAAATCATCACAGAAACCCTACAGACAAAATGAAAAAACTGTTAATCGTATTGATAGCGTTAGTCGCGCTCAGCGTACCGTCTTCCGCGCAAAAATTCGGCCACATAACGTCGTCCGAGATTATCGACAACATGCCCGAGACAAAAGCCGCGCGCACTACCCTCGAGACGGAAAGCAAAAAACTTGAAGACCAGCTCCAGGCCATGGGCGCAGAGTACCAAAGCAAGATGCAGGCATACCAGGAGAACATCCAGCTCGCGGACAAAGCCCCCGAAAAATGGTCGCCAGCCCTCCGCGCCGACAAGGAACAGGAAATCATGCAGCTCCAGGAGCGCATACAGCGTTTCCAGGAGAACGCACAGCAGAGCATGCAGCAGAAGCAGGCAGAACTCCTAAAACCCATCACCGACAAGATAGACGCTGCCATAAAGAAAGTGGCGGCTGCCGGTGGATACGTCTACGTCATGGAAAAAGCCAACGTATTGTACATCAACGAGTCGATAAGCGTTGACCTGACCCCGGAAGTAAAGAAAGAACTCGGTCTTTAACCTAACGACATCCTCGTCCAAAAAAAATGATTGGCGTATTCGATTCCGGATTCGGCGGGTTGACAATCCTCCGCAAATTTCAGGAAATATTGCCGCAGTACGACTACATCTTCGTCGGCGACAATGCGAGAGCGCCATACGGTTCACGAAGTTATGAGACGGTGTACGCCTACACATTGCAGGCGGTGCGCCGTCTTTTTGATATGGGATGCCCGTTAGTAATACTCGCATGCAACACGGCGTCCGCAAAAGCCCTGCGCTCGATACAGCAGAACGACCTGCCGAAGATCGACCCCACGAACCGCGTCCTCGGCATCATCAGACCGACCGCAGAGGTCATCGACAGGTACACACGCACAAAGCACGTCGGCATCCTCGGCACCCAGGGCACCGTCGACTCCCAGTCCTACATAATCGAAATACAGAAACTCTACCCGCACATCACAGTCCATCAGCAAGCCTGCCCGATGCTCGCCGCCCTCGTGGAAAATGGCGAGATTTCCAATCCCGGCACGGACTATTTCGTAAAGAAATATTATGACGCGCTCCTCTCTCAGTCGCCATCGATAGACGCAGTCGTCCTCGGCTGTACGCATTATCCATTGTTGATAGAATCATTTGAAAAAGCATCCGCCGGCTCCCCGGTGTCCTTCGTCCAGCAGAACGAAATCGTTGCCCATAGCCTCGCCGACTACCTCGTCCGCCATCCCGAAATGGAATCACGTCTCTCCAAGGGCGGCCACACCTTATATTATACGACCGACACGCCCCAAACTTTCGACCGGACGGCGGCAGTGTTTTTGGGAAAGGAAGTCAGGAGCGAAAGAATCCTATTTTAAAACGTTTGCGCAAACGTTTGCGCATTTTTTACAGCAAAATATCCAATAATTATTAGTTTACATTATTTACATTAACTTAAATTTGCAGTGTGATTAACACAAAGGTTATAGGATTTAAGGTTATTGATACATTTTTAATGCCCAAAAAATAGTGCTGATTTTCAGGGTGTTATGACGATGTAAAAATTTTAGTCCGAAATTTTGCAATTTTTTAATATTGCTTGTCGAATATTAAAAATATTTTGTACCTTTATGGCGCACAAAATCAAACAAGTTTTTGGACATTCAATCCAGTAACTTACTAATTTACAAATCTATAAATTAATTTTATTAAAAACAATTAAATTACACAAAATGGACTGTAAGAAACTTAACATCCGCTACATGGCCGCAAGAGTTCTGCTTCTTGTGTCATTCCTGGGGCTTACGTCCGTCGCCTTCGCCCAAAAGACACTCTCGGGCAAAGTCATCGACGAAAGCAGCCAGCCGCTAATCGGTGTGACCGTCGCCGTTCAAGGCACGACGGTCGGCACAATCACCGACATCGACGGAAAATACGTCATCAACGTCCCTGCCAGCCAAGAAAACGGCACGGTCGTATTCTCTTTCATCGGCTACGAGACCGTCTCTATGCCAATCCCCGCCACTGGAACGCTCGACATCCAGATGCAGCCCTCAGTGACCGAACTTAACGAGGTCGTCGCCATCGGCTACGGTACTAAGCGCAAAGGCGACCTCACTGGCTCCATCGCCTCCGTCAGCGAAAAAGACTTCAACGGCGGCGTGGTTTCCAGCCCCGAACAGCTCATCAACGGCAAAGTGGCTGGCGTGCAAAT
>CAJOJG010000015.1 GCA_905234655.1 uncultured Bacteroidales bacterium | reverse complement strand
TTGCAACTGTTTGGAAATATTATCTACGGTGAGGTTTTTCTGTTCGTAGAGTTTTTTGAGAGAGTCGTTGTCAAAATACATAATTGCTTGATAGCGGTAGAATCCGATGTGTTTTTCTGGGTTGAATGTCTCGTTTTTCGACAGCGGGCAGATGGCGGTCATAGTATCGTAAAAGAGTTTTACCAACTGAGTGTCCATCTTGTATTCCAAATGGTGCGGGCCTTCTATTTTCGGGAATTTTAATTCTGCGGAATCCTCGGCATACATCTGTTTGATGTCGCTGCGGGTGCGGCGCACAACGAGTTCGTTCAAAACCCTTTCGCGAATTTCTTTTGAAAGGTCTTTGACTATTTGTTTGGCTTTGTTGACATCGGTTTCGTCTTTTGCGGTTTTGAACCTTTGCTGCATTTCGGCAAAAAACGCCCCGAGTTTGCCGCCCTCGATGTTTGGCAACGTGGTGTTGTTGTAACTCCGCTGAAAAAGATATATCTGATTTTTGAGGTCTTCGGGCGAGTTGTTTTGCGGCGTTGCGGATAGCAATCCGACAAACGGTTGAGGATGCAATCGTCCTATAAGGCTGTCTAACTCTTTGTATTTCTGCGTGTAACTATTGCGGAAATTATGGCTTTCGTCGATGATTATAAGACCGTACTGATGGTCGGTTAACTCTCCATCGAAACTATCGGAATCCAAAAGTTGGTAATCGTCGTCAATATCATCGTTGATTTTTGCTATGCTTCCCGTTGTTATGTACGTAACGTTGTTTGCGATTTTTGAGACGTTATCTTTGTCAAAATCATTAATAGTGTCAATCCAACCCTTTTTAATTGCCGGCGGCGTAACGATGAGTACATTCGTGTTACGTCCGAGATTATGCGCCTCGTCGATAAAACGCCGTATTATCAACGCGCCGACCACAGTTTTTCCCAATCCAACCACGTCGCCCAAGATGAAGCCGCCGTAGCGTTTCATAGTGGAAAAACATTGCTTTACGGCATCAATTTGATAGTTGAGTGCAGAGTATGTCTTTGGCAGATAATTCTTTATGACAGCGTTGACCGTTGTGTCTGCAATATCCCCAAATTGCGTTTGCAAATATTTGATATACACCTCGTATGGAGTGAGTTGGGGATTTTCGGGGGCATTTTGCGGGTCAGATTTGATAATTTCTACGATTTTTGACGGTTTCAATACCTGTTCCAAAAATTCCTTAGTCCAATCCTGTGCTTGACTCCATTTTTCTTCAAACCATTTTACGTGTCCTTTGCGGCTGCCGCCCTGAGTGTTGTAGCATACCATTGTGGGGTCGGTTTCAAGATAGTTGAGTTCCGAATTTCCTTGCAGCCCCATTTTGGTAAAATTGCTACTGCCGATTATGCCAATTGCGTTGGTGTCAACACCTTGCGTAAAAATATAGCATTTGCTATGAAAAAACTGGCTTTCGTCGTCTTCGTTTTTCTTAAAAATGCGGATTTCGATTTTGCCGTTTTCGCAATATTTTAATAGTAAGTTGATTACGCCTTTATGTTCATCTTTGATTTTTTCAGCGAGTTCGTCGAGATGGATTCGGATAAAATCTTCGGGATAACTTTTGCCCTGATATTTAGGCTGTTGCATCATTGTGGCATATACCGACGGGTCTTTACCGATAAGGAGTTTGAGTTTAGTGCCGTCCTTCTGCAAAAATTTTTCCAAGTCGTCCAAAACGAGAGCCGTTCCGGGAATATCCCAAAAGCCGGTTGCAATGCGTATGGTGTCGATACCGTCAGTGTTGATACATTCTTTCAGTGTATCAACCATTTTGAGGTTGGCGGTATTGTCGATTAAGGTGTTGGTCATAGTTGCAAATGCTTTATAAATTTCACGCCCAAATTTACAATTATTTTCTTAAAGCATCAAATTTTTCTTACTTTTTCCCTTTAAACACTCCAAAAATCACCGGCACTGCCAACAGCAATCCTATGGTTCCCTCCTCACGCGAAATGTATTGTCGAAGGTAACAATCTTGATGTCGGCAGGCATTTTGCGCGATGTTTCGGCGATAAGTTCGTCGATTTGGAGGTTGATTTTGGTGGCGTTGCTGCCCGAAGTCTGATGCACCGCGCCCATTACGCCCGGATGACCGTTGATGCTGTTGATTGACCCAACGAACCTATTGAATATTCTGAATTTTGCTCTTGCAACGCCGCTGATATGTCGCTCGGCATCAATGAGTAACGAGCCATTACTTCGGGTTTTAGCCAAATTCTGAGAGCGTATTGCGCGCCCCAAACTTCCACCTTGCCCACGCCCTGAATCCTCAAAAGTGCGGGACGGAGGTAGTTGTAAAAATAATTTCCGAGAAAATTTTCGTCGTAAGTGCCGCCGGGACTCTCCAAAGCAATGATTCTCCCGATCACAGGGAATGCGGGTTGCACGTAAGAGGTTGATAATTGGTTCGTTGGTATTGAATGGTTAGAACCCGCAAAACATTTTTTGCCCTACTGATTCTTTTTCCTATATTTGCACAACAAAAAACTTAAAGACAATGAAAAAGACCATTCTACCCCTACTCGCGGCCGTGCTGATTGCTTCGTGCGGCGGCGGCAACACTAACCAGTCGGCGCAAAACGCTGACAATCAGACCACCACGACCACCGTCAACACCGACGGTAAACCGCTCGTTGTGCAAATTGCGGCGCAACTTCCCGACAAATTCCTGCCCGAGGGCGCAACCAAAAACGACGTGATTGCAGGTCTGGACTACGACGACAAACACGCCAGCTACAACATCGACGGCGAAGATTGCAACACCGATCTTCAGATGCACCTCTTCAAACGCGCCGACGGCTCGTACCTCGTGCTATATGCCACATACGCCGGCTGCAACTGCAACGTGATGCTCTCGTGCCAAGCCTTCAACTATTCCAACGGCAAACTCACCGAGACGCAGTGGCCGGTGCCAAATCCAAAATTCGACGATTTCTATGACCCCGTCGTGCTGTTCGGACAACCGTCCGCCGCCATCGAAACCACCAAAAAAGAGGGCGTGGCAGAGTTCTGTTTTTACACTGACGAGGACGCGGAAGGCGACTATCTGACCGCTTATTGGTCCGAATGTGAGCCGGCGGATTTCGCGGTTCAGCGCAGGTTGATTACATACGAGTGGAACGGCAACAATTTCGGCGAAAAGACTCACTCGCCATACTTTGCCATCGTGCCCGGCGTTGGCTTGGGCGGCATCAAACTTGGCGGCGACTGCCCCAGTGCGCTCGACGGTTTCACGACTTCCAAAACCAACGGCGGCTCTACGCGGTTTAGCGACGCTGCCAGCGGCGAGGCGGTTTTTGAAGTCAAGTGCGACGCTCGCGGTAAGGTTACCGACATCGCCGTTCTCTCGCCCCGCTACGCCATTAGTGTTGAGGGCGATGCCCAATTTCTTGCCCCAGACTGCCTTATCGACGCTGTGCTGAACGCCGACCCAAACAGCAAGGTCTATAAAGACGGCGGCACGGCAATGATAATCAACAGTTTTGGCAGTTTCCTCTGCGAGGGCGACGATTTCGAGGGCGACGACGGCGAGTTGCAACTAATTCAATGCAACCCACAAGGCACTGTGAAGGCGGTTTGCATACTGTCGGAAGAAAAGTGAAATTATTATTATATCTCGCCAAAACAGGGTAAAAATATGCGGTTTTGGCGGGATATTAATCAGGTAGTTGGAATTGAGGATTGACAGCCGAAAGTTGAGTCCGTTTCCGTGTTTTCGGATTTCTTCAAGAAGTATTATTTCGTTGACTTTGACAGCGGTTTCCAGAAATTGTATGACGGAAAGGATGTCAAAATTCGCGAATCAGTTTTGAAAGAGCCAACCTCAAAAAAAGTTTTCGAATGATTGAGGTTGACGGTTGGCGTTTCCACCGCGACGGCACCAGGCAAAGCGAAAGGGACAAAATGAAAAACCACATCCTCCCTCTTACAATATTCCCTTGCTAAGGCTCTCTACGACACGCAGTAACGAAAGGGAAACCATTGTCGAAAAATTGAGAGAGTTGTCATAATTTTTTTGCCAATCCCAACCAATTTCTTATATTTGGAAAAACTTCAAACCCCCGAACATTATGAACCGACTAATCACATTGATACTTGCAGCGATTTGTTTTCTGTCGTGCGCCGAGGAAAGTTGGATGCCGGAGGATAATTCACGCTATTACGGCGGCAACAGAGGCAGCAATAATGGCAGCAATAATGGCAACAACGGCAGAAATAATGACAATGGTAATGGCAATAGCAACGAAGATTATCCTATTTCCTTTGCTTGAAATATTCGAGTATTTGCAGCAGGTTGTCGGATTCTTGCTGAAGGACGGCGGAATTGGACGCCACTTCTTCCGCCATCGAGGCAAATTGCTGCGTCGCAAAGTTGAAACGCTGGACGGCGGTGTTAATCTGGTCGCTGCCGGTTGCTTGTTCGCGGCAGGCGGACGCAATCTCTTGGACAAGCGCGGTTGACTTTTCTATCGACGGAATCACTTGCGAGAACGCTGTGTCGGTGGACTTCGCAATCGTCTGACCGTCAGAACTTACGACATTGATTTCCTTAGCGGCCTGGGCGCAACGCTCGGCGAGTTTGCGGACTTCGGCGAGCCCCTCGTTCCAAAATTTGGTGATTTCCTTGTTGGCGGCGTTGACGTCGATGACCATCGCGTCCGCCGACTGCATGATGTCAACGTATTTGTTGGTAAGTTTTTCGGCTTCGGCGTTCACCGATTCGAGTTTGTACCAAGTATAGAAAATTGCGACTGCCAACGGTATGACAATTAGCGAAATACCCAATGCAATGCGTCCCGTAAGGCTCGCATGGTCGAGTTGCTTGTCGAATATAAGTGCCATTTTTCGATTCTAATTAAAAAATGTTTTCGGTTTAGTTGCTACAAAAATAAAACCGATATTTTAAAATTGCAAATTTAACTTCTATTTATTTGCAAAACGTGATATTTTGTAAATGAAATTGTGATATTTAAGTACAAATATGTGTTTATATCAGTAAATCCTCAATCCGCACTTTTGGGACGACGTGGGTGTTGTCGGGGGTGCGGTAATAGTTGTGGCTTTGGGATTCGGTGATGGGTTCAAGGCGGAATTTCTCGGCGGATTTGCCGATGGCAAGTATGGCGAGTGGAGGGTAGGGGAGAGCGAGGGCGGCGGTGATTTCCGAATGGTCGAATGCGCAGATAATGAGGCCGTTAAGACCGATTTCGACGGCTTTGAGCAGCATTGATTGGAGTGAGATTCCAAGGTCGATGTCCACGTAGCGTGTCTCCTCGGCGGCGGAGCAAACTATAATGAATGCGTTTGGCTCAGTGCCTTTCAGTGGCAGGTGGAGATCCGGCAACGCGCCGCCGAGCCTGATGTGCGGAAGTACGAGTTTGGCATCGTCGCCGGTCACAGGCTTGAACCTCAAGACCTGCTGGTTGCGCGCCGAGGCAATCTTAGTGTTAACGCCGATTATTTTGCGCAGGGTCTCGTCTTTGACCTCAAAATCAGTCTTGTAGCCCCGTGTGCTTCGGTTTTGTATCAGCAATGAGTCGAGCGTCCGCCCGATTTTCTTGACTGTGGTTTTATGTCCGAAAACCTCGTCGTATCTTTTTTCGAGATAATTGTCTGCCATTTTGTCGAATATTTTTTGCAAATATAGCAAATTTTTTCATATTTTTGGGAAATTTTTTTTTTGAACCACGGAAAAAAACTACGAAAGGCGCGAAAAACACGAAAAACAAAGTAACCACGGAAAACACGGAAAACACGGAAAGTGAATAATTTTTTAACCAAATAAATAAGAAATGTAATTATGGACTTTGTAATGATTTTAGAACTTCTGATCGTCCTCGGCGCGCTTTATGTCGGTTCGAGGTACGGCAGCCTTGCGCTCGGAGCGATTTCGGGCATTGGCTTGGCGTTGTTGGTGCTGTGTTTCGGCTTGAAGCCCGGCACTCCGCCGACGGACGTTATCTACATCATCATCGCAGCCGTCACGTGCGCCGGCATGATGCAGGCGTCGGGCGGCATGGACTGGCTAATCCAGTTGGCGGAAAAACTATTGCGCAAGCACCCGAACCACATCACGTTCCTTGCGCCGCTGAGCACGTTTTTCCTGACGGTCTTAGTCGGCACAGGCCACGTCGTGTACACCCTGATGCCGATTATCTGTGACATTGCGCTGAAGAAGGGCATCCGTCCAGAGCGTCCGTGCGGCGTGGCAAGCATCGCGAGCCAGGTCGGCATAACATGCTCGCCTATCGCTGCGGCTGTCGCGTCGTTTGTGGTCATCAGCAACGCCAACGGCTTTGATGTCAACAACTTGCAGGTCATCGGCATAACGATTCCGGCGTGCCTGTGCGGACTTGCAGTGGCGGCTTTGCTCAGTTACAAGCGCGGTCTCGACCTCGACAAGGATCCGCAGTTCCAGGCGCGGCTCAAGGATCCGAAGACTAAGGAATATATGTTCGGCAGTTCCGCGACGCTTTTGGACAAGGAAATCAGCAAGGAAGCCAGGCGTGCGGTCTACATTTTTGTCGGCGCGTTGGCGTTGATTGTGATGTATTCAGTATTCCAAATCGCGGGGCAGGACCTCCGTCCGAAGTTTGACGGCAAGCCGATAGGCATGAACATCATCATCCAGATTGTGATGATAACCGCCGCAGCGTTCATGATTATCTTCTGCAAAGCCGCGCCGAAGAAGGCTGTCGCCGGTGCGGTGTGGCAGTCGGGCATGGTCGCCGTGGTGGCGATATACGGCATTGCGTGGCTCGCCGACACATACTTCAGCAATTATCTTGACGTTATGAAAGGCGCGTTGGAGGGCATCGTGAGCCAGTATCCGTGGACGATTGCGTTTGCGTTCTTTGCGGTTTCGGTGCTGATTAATTCTCAGGGTGCGGTCGTCGTGTCGATGTTGCCGCTTGCGTATTCGCTTGGGATTCCGGGACCGGTTTTGCTGGGAGTTTTGCCGAGCGTTTATGGATACTTTTTCATTCCGAACTATCCAAGCGACATCGCCACAGTCAACTTCGACCGCTCCGGCACGACTGTCATCGGCAAGTACCTGCTTAACCACAGTTTCATGATGCCCGGACTTGTGAGCGTTGTCGTTTCGACGCTTGTGGGCATGATGCTGACTTGGATTTTCTACTAAAAGCATTAAATCCCATTGACAAATAAAAATCCCCGCCCGAATGGACTCGGACGGGGATTTTATTTATAGAGTAGAGAATCTTAGTTCTTGTTCAGTTCGATGAGACGGACGAAACCGGCGCGGTAGCCGTGCGGGTCGTATGAGAGGCCTTTTTGAGCCAAGGATTTAGCGAGTTGGAGTGTCGCGTCGCCCTTGTATTCGGAGTCGCGGAGAACCATTCCGTATGCGGCGACACCGGCGGCAAAATTGAACTCGCCGGACGGTTCGGCCTGGATGTCCGTGGTGTTGATGTCGATGGAGAGTGGGATGCTCTCGGTGCCGAGCGACTTTTTATAGCGGAAGTCGAATGTTGCGATTTTAGAGGCGGCGGTGGCGGCTTCTGTGTCAGGTTCGGTGGCGGCATCTGTGGGCAGGAGTTCGATTTCGTAAAGCGCGGTTATCGTCTGGCCTGCGCCGATTTCGCCGGCATCCTTAGTGTCGTCCGCGAAATCCTCCTTGTTCATCACGCGGTTTTCGTAGCCGATAAGACGGAAGGACTTCACGATGTCGGGGTTGAAGGTCACTTGACACTTGGAGTCACACGCCACTGAAATCAGTTTTGACTTTTCATGCGCAAAAACCTTCATCATCTGATCCTCGCTGTCGATGTACTCGTATGTGCCATTGCCACGGTTGGAGATTTTCTCCATCATGCCGTCGTTGAGATTGCCGGAGCCGAAGCCGCAAACAGTCGTGAAAATGCCCTTGTCGGCGTTTTCGGACACGATTTTGAGGAGGTCGTCTGTGGAGGTCACGCCGACATTGAAGTCGCCGTCCGTGCCGAGAATCACGCGGTTGTTGCCGCCCTGGATGTAGTTTGCGAGGGCTTCGTTGTAGGCATCTATAAGAGCCTGGCCGCCGTTTGTGCTGCCCTCGGCGGAGAGTTTCTGTATTGCGGAATTGATTTTGTCAATCTGCTTTACCGGCGTCGATTCGAGGAGTTTGGCGACCTTGCCGGAGTATGTGATGATGGAGATTCTGTCCTCCGGGTCGAGACCCGTGGCGAGCGTGGTAAGTCCCTGCTTGAGCAGCGGCAACTTGTCGTCGGGGTACATCGAGCCTGAGACGTCGATGAGGAAGACGTAGTTGGATTTTGGCATTTCGTCCTTGGAGATTTCCTTTCCTCGGATTCCGAGGCGGAGCAGTTTGTGGTTCGAGTTCCACGGGCAGTCTGCGATTTCAGTGCTGATGGCTACCGTGTTGTCGTCCTGCGGGGCGGGGTAGTCGTAGGTGAAGTAGTTAAGGAACTCCTCGATTCTCACGGACGACGGGTTGATGGCGTAGCCGCTTGTGACATACTTGCGCATTATTGCATACGATGCGCCGTCGGCATCGACGGAGAATGTGGAGGTGTTCTCCTTGGAGCAGTCGATGAATGGATTGTCAATGATTTCAGAAAAGCGGTCGCCTGACTCGTTGAATGGCATGTTTTCGGCATCCATTACAGAAGCCCTTTCGTTGCTGACGTAGCCGTCATAGTAGCTTGTTCCATCTTCGTCGTCATAGTCCGACGAACAAGACGCAAGGCCGATTGAGCACAGTGCCGCAATCGCCAGATAGTTTAGTTTGTCCATAGTTTTGTGTTAATTTTAATAGTTGTGTGACAAAAATGTCGATGCAAATTTAGAAAAAATTTTGCATCGACACAATACTAATTGAAAAAAATATGGGAAATTTTTGTTTTAAACTTAGAACGATTCAAATTCCCTGTCGCGGTCGTCGTCGGGCTTCATATTGAGGCTGATGCCGCCGTGGGTCTTGTCGATGGCGGCCTGACGCGGCTGGGCGGTGCGCTTGGCGGGCGGGGTGGGCATCACAATCTTGTCCTTGCCGGTGGGCGCGGCGACGGCTTTCGCCTTTGTGCCTTTGTTGATGCTGATTTGGGGCGACGAGGATGCAGGTTTGCGCGTTTGGATTTGCTTGTTGTTGGATTCGTTGCCGACGTTGAAGTATGTAACGGAATTTTTGAGTTCCATGCTCTGTGCGGCGAGGTTTTGGCTCGTTGACGCCATTTCCTCGGCTGAGGCGGCGTATTGCTGGATGACGTCGTTGAGGGTCTGTACGGCGTTGGTGATTTGGGTGATGCCCGAATTTTGCTCTTGGCTCGACACGGCGATTTCGCGGACGAGCTGGGTGGTCTTTTCGATGTCGGGGATTACGTTGTTGAGCAATTCGCCGGATTCCTTGCTGATGGAAAGTCCCACCTTCGAGACCTTGTCAATCTCTGCCGCTGCGGTCGCACTGCGCTCGGCGAGTTTGCGGACTTCGGCGGCGACTACGGCAAATCCCTTTCCTTGGTCGCCGGCGCGGGCTGCCTCTACGGCGGCGTTGAGCGCGAGGATGTTGGTCTGGAAGGCTATCTCGTCGATGATGGAAATCTTCTGGGCGATTGTCTTCATCGCGTCCATGTTCTTTTGGCTCGCCTCGTTGGATTTGAGGATGCTTTCGAGAGCCTTGGTGGCGATGCGCTCGGTCTCTTGGGCGTGTTCGTTGTTTTGGGCGATAGAGGCGTTCATCTGTTCCACAGAACTCGACACTTGCTCTGCCGACGCCGCCTGATGACCCGCGCCGTCGCTCATGAGTTGGGAAGTGTTGGCCATTTCCTGGCTACTCTGAAGTATCGCCTCTGACCCGTCGGTAATCTTTTGGATGGCCTCTTTCATCTTGGCGACCATGGCGTTGATTTGCTGGACGATCTGACCGATTTCGTCGTTGGACGTGGTCTCGATTTTGGTGGTGAGGTCGCCGCCGGTGATTTTTTCGATGCCGGTCGCCGCTTCCTTGATTGGCGCCATTATCTTGCGGACGAGTAATGTGGTGATGATGATAATCAGGATTACCGTGATGCCCATCGCAATCGAGATGTTGGTAATCATTCCCCGGGCGATGATGGCCGCGCCGTGGGTGCCTTCGTTGGTCTCTTGGCTGTTGTTTTTGGCGAGGCGAAGCATGGTGGTTTTGATTTTTTGGCCATACTCGGCGTTCTTAGCCGCAAGTTGTTGAAGTTGGGCTTGGCTGGCGTAGTACATCTGGCTGTTGGTAACGTAGTCGTTGAGTGCGCCGGCGGATTTTTTGAGGTCGCCCGCCGCGCCGATTTGGGGTGCAAAGCCGCTGATTTTTTCCATTGCCGCCTTTACCTTGCCGATGGTCTCGGTAACGTATGCCTTGTCGTTCATGTGTCCCTTCGCCTTCTCTACGATGCGGATGAGGTCGTCGCAGATGACGACGCGCTGCGCGGTGGATTCGTAGTTGTTGCGGTTGATGTTGTGGATGAGGGCTTTGCGGATGTTTTCTATGCCGTCATAGAACTCGCCTTTAATATCTTCGAGCTGTGCGTACTTCTGTTCCATCGACTTAGAGAGTGCGCGCTGTTCGCCGACGGTCTGGCTGTATTGAGGCACTACTTCGATGATTTCCTCTACGAGCGCCTTGTCTTCGCCGTTTTCGAGGTCGCGCAATTCTTTGAGGTGTTGCTGCACCTCGTTGAAGAGTGCGTTGGACTGTTGGTACTGCGCCTCGTCGGGCATTGTGCTGAGCAACACGCCTTCGAGCACTTTCTCTTGGATTAAGTGGCTCAGTTCGGTCTCAGGCACGGTCTTGTCGGAAATTTTTTGCAGATAATCGCCTATCTGCGTCGCGTGGTAGATGATTGTGGCGGCGGCAGCAATGAGCATCACGAGATACACGACGTATCCGCTTGAAATTTTCTTGCCGAGTGAAAGGTTGTCTATGAACATAGTTTTTTCGTGTGTTAAGTTTAGTTAACTTTCAATTATCTATCAGAACGACTCGAACTCGCTGTCCCTGTTGTCGTTTGTTGACATGTCTATCGACGCGCCACGGCTTGGGATTGCCTTTTGTTCGCTGGCCGGCACCTGTTTCTTGTGCAGGATTGTCTTGCCGGGCTTTGCGGACGGCTGGTCGGTCTTTTGGGACTGCGACGGCTGCGGGGTCGGCTGCGGTACCTTTGCCTTAGAGGCGTTCGGGCGGGTCTGCGCGTTTGGTGCGGCAGAAGGCTTTTTGGGCGTCGCGGTGCTGCGCTTTTGGTCGTCGGCGGTCTTGAAGTATTCTATCGTCTGTTGTAGTTCAACGCTCTGGTCTGCAAGGTTTTGGCTCGTCGAAGCCATTTCCTCTGCGGACGATGCGTATTCCTGCGTAACGCGGTTGAGGTTTTGGACGGCCGAATTGATCTGGCCGATGCCCGACGTCTGTTCGTTGCAGGCCTCGGCAATCTCTCGGACGAGGTTTGCGGTCTTCTCGATGTCGGGGATTACGTTGTTGAGCAAGTCGCCCGAGAGCTGGCTGATGGCCACGCTTTCCTTCGACACCTTGTCAATCTCGGAAGCCGCCGCCGCGCTGCGTTCGGCGAGTTTGCGCACCTCTGCAGCCACTACTGCAAAACCCTTGCCATGTTCGCCGGCGCGAGCAGCCTCTACTGCGGCATTGAGCGCGAGGATGTTGGTCTGGAACGATATTTCGTCGATGATGCTGATTTTTTGGGCGATGTCTTTCATTGCCTTGACGCTCTTCTTGCTCGCCTCGTTGCTCTGACGGATGTTGTCGAGGACTTTGGTGGCTATCTTTTCGGTCTCGCGGGCGTTGTCGTTGTTCATGCTGATGCCGGCGTTCATTTCCTGTACTGAACTCGACACTTCTTCCGCCGATGCCGCCTGGCTGTTGGCGCCGTCGTTCATAAAATGGGACGTGCGGGCGAGGATTTGGCTGTTTTGGTAGATGTTGCTTGCGCCCTTGGCGATGTTGCCGACCACGTTGCGAAGGTTGGTAATCATCTGGTTGAGTTTTGCGCCCATCGCGCCAAGTTCGTCGTCGCTGTGGATTTCGATGGTCTTAGTGAGGTCGCCGTTGCAGAGGCGGTCGATGCCGTCCACAGCCGCTTGAAGGGGTTTGGTGATGTGGTGGGTGAGGTTGTAGGTGAGCAAGAAGCATATTCCCACGGCGGCTATCAGGATTACGACCATCCAGCCGCGTCCGCTTGTCGCGCTGCCGTCGATCGACGTGAATCCGTTGGCAATCTCGGCGCGGCTGTTGCTGACGAGGTTTTGGACGTCGGCGGATATTTTGTCGTTGAAGGCGACGATTTCCTTTGACTTCGCGTCGTATTGAGCGGCGATGCCGTAGTATTCTTTGGTCTTGTCCTGATATTTTTTGAGCGCGACGAGGATTTCTTTCATGGTCTCGCCTTCGCCGACTGCCCCTGCAAACGAATTGACCTTTGCGATGGCGGCGACGGCTGCGTCGGTGGCTTCCTTCATCTTCTGCGGGTCGTTGATGGTGCCTTTTGAGAGGTCGACGCCGCGCATCAGGTCGTCGCAAATCACGATGCGCTCTGCGGCGTGGTCGTGATTGAGGCAGGCACGCCTTATTTTATATAGTTTCGGGAAAAACTCGTCGTACTTGAGCCTGTCCATCTCGTCGTGGGTGGATACCATCTGGCGTTCCATCTCGAGCATATGGTCTATGCTCTGCCTGAACGAGCGGACGGTGTTGTCGAGGGCTTCGATGCTCTGACGGTTGTTGTCGTTGGTGATTGATTTGAGCGATTCGATGTCCTTGCTGACGGCTTGAAGGTGCAGTTTGGCAGATTCGATTTTTTGGGGATCATTGGTGGCGGTGTATGTGTTGACTTCCATCATGCCGAGCATGGTGTTTTTGCTGACGTTGCCGCCGAGGTCGAATATTGGCATTTGTTTTTCGTAAATGCCTGATAGCGTGGTCTTGATGCCCGTGAACACTACAATCGAAAGAATAATGATAAGGACCATGAATGCAAGTCCGCCTAAGAACTGCGCCCTTATCTTTGAACTAAGCGATTTTTTTGACTCTGCCATTTTTTTTTTGTGTTTATAGTCTTTGTTTTGTGTTTTTTATGGTCGATGATTTAGAATGATTCGAAGTCGCTGTCTTTTGCGTCGCTGCCCGACATGTCGATGTATGTGCCGCCGGTGTTGTGCTCGATGGCGTTTTGGCGCGGTGGCGCGGTGCGCTTGGCGGGCTTGTTGGTGGGCATTACGAAACTGTCGTTGCGCGGCGCGGAAGACGTTGAGGTAGAAGAAGACGGTTTGCCCGATACTTTGCCGGTAACAGAGGAGGCGGCGGATTTAGTCGCGGCGGTCTTGGTCGTCGGGGCGGTGGTTTTGCCGTTGCCGGTCTTGAAGTAGGCGACGGTCTCTTTGAGCGACTGGCCGTGGGTGGCGAGGTTTTCGCTCGTGGCGGCGAGTTCTTCTGCCGAGGCTGCGTATTCCTGCGTTACTTGGCTGAGTTCCTGCATCGAGGTGTTGACTTGCTCGATGCCCGTTGACTGTTGGTCGCACGATGCGGCTATCTCGCGGACAAGGGCGGTGGTGCGCTCGATGTCGGGGATGATGTTTTTGAGAAGGTTGCTGGCGTTTTCGCTGACGGACACCGCCTCGTGGCTCACGCGGTCGATTTCTGACGCGGCCTTCGAACTGCGCTCGGCGAGTTTGCGGACTTCGGCGGCGACTACTGCAAACCCCTTGCCCTGTTCGCCTGCGCGGGCGGCCTCTACGGCGGCGTTGAGCGCGAGGATGTTGGTCTGGAAGGCGATTTCGTCGATGATGCTGATTTTTTGAGCGATGTCTTTCATCGATTCCATGCTCTTCATGCTCGCGTCGTTGGTAAGGCGGATGTTGGCGAGGGCGTTGTCGGCGATTTTTTCGGTGGCATGTGCGTTGTCGTTGTTTTGTGAGATTGACGCGCTCATTTGCTCTATCGCTGTGGAAATTTCCTCTGTGGACGACGACTGCGAGTTGGCGCCGTCGCTCATCATCTGCGAGGTCTTCGACATCTCGTCAGAGCCGTTGCTGATTTCGTCTGCGCCGGCCATTATATTGTCGATGACGGCTTTTAGCTTGTCGCTCATAGTGTTGAGGCCATGAGCCATCTGCCCGATTTCGTCGTTGGAATGTACGTCAACCCTGTGCGTGAGGTCGCCGTCGCTGAGTTTTGTGATTACGTCGTGGACTTTGAGGATGGGGGCGACAGTCATCTTGGTGAACCACTGTATGAGCAAGAGGACGGCTATCGTCAGAATCAAAAGCGTGGTAATCGCCACAAACCAAATCTGCGATATTCCGTCGCTTGCGTTGTTGAGGATGTGGGTGGTGCGCTGGTTGGATTCGTCGCCGAGCAATCCGCCGAGGGTTTTGAGGTAGTTGGCGTCGAGAAGCAATTTTCCAAAAGAGGCGTTGTATTGCTTCAACACGCCGTAATATTGGGTGGCGCCGGCGACGTATTGCTGGACTAACTGATTGGCGCGTTCCACCTCGGCCGCCATGCCGTATTGCGCGGCGAATCCGCTGATTTTCTTGACGTTGCCAAATACTGCGGCGATGGTCGCCTTGACGGCTTCCTGGTTTTTCATCTTGCCCTTGGCTGTCTCTACGAGCCTGATTGTCTCGGAAACGAGTATTGTGCGGTCGTTGGCCTGGGCGGCGGTCGCGCTCTGTCCGAGGCGCGAGCGCAGGTTTTCCATTATCTCGTAGAATGAGTTTTTGTAATTTTCGAGGTCGTTGTACATCGACGACAATTTTTGCCCGAGCTCGATGGTGTTGTTGAGCGCGGATTCGTAGCCTGCGAGGAAGTCGGTGATGGTGTCGAGGGTCTCGTTGTTGTTGTCGTTTTTGAGTTTGAGAAGTTCCTTGTGGAACGACTTTGCGACCTCAAAAATCCTACGCGCCGTGTCGATGTACGCCGCCTCGCTCGTGGTCATGTACCTATTGACGTACAGCATGGTCTCGAGCACGTTTTCGTTGAACTCGTGGCTCTGCACCGTCTGTGGCAATTCCCAGTCTTTCATCTGTTTGATGTCGCCGCCGGTCTTGGATGTGGCGATGAGCGGCGCACAATACGCTATCACTATCAAGACGAGGAACGCGACCAGCCCGCCCCCAATCTTCTGTTTAAGTGTCATGTCGTCAAATGTTTTCATTCGTATATCTATGTTCAAACGGTTTGTATTATTCTCATTTCAAGATACAAATATCTTGCATTTTTGTGAGATTTCCAATGTTTTTTTGAGTTTTTTTTCAAATTCCGCAATATTTTTTTGCTTGGTCGGCGCAAAACCAGTACTTTTGTACCAAAATATTAAACGAAAAATGAATTTGAAAAAGATTTTGTTGATTGTTGGCATGATGCTGACGGTCAACGCGATGGCACAGAATTACATCAACCCGATGGACATCCCGGTCGTATTGAGCGCGTCGTTTGCGGAATTGCGTCCAAACCACTTCCACGGCGGCCTCGACATCTCTACGCCGAGCATCGGAACGCCGGTGAAGTCTGTCGCCGACGGATATGTGTCGCGCATCAAAGTGTCGCCATACGGATACGGCTACGGGCTGTATATCACTCATTATGACGGACATACGACTGTTTATGGGCATCTCTCGGAATACGCGCCCAAGATTGATTCCATAATCAGAAAAGAGCAATACAGGCTCAAGTCTTTTGACGTTGACTATTTCCCCGATTCGGCGCTTTTGCCGGTAAAACAGGGCGAAATCGTTGCTTATTCGGGCAACACGGGCGGCTCTTTTGGCCCGCACCTTCACCTCGAAGTGCGCGACACCAAGACCGACGACCCGCTCAATCCGTTGGCGTACTTGGCGAATCCCGTCGCCGACCACCACGCGCCAACTGTCTATGGCATAAAGGCTTACGCCCTCGACGACACTTCCGCCGTCAACGAAAAATACTACGAACTTCGCTACATCGAAAACAAGACCATCGACGCTTACGGACACGTGGGTTTCGGGGTCAATTCGGTGGATTTTTTTGACGTGGGCGGGCGGCCGTGCGGATTGTCAGAGATTTTTCTTTACGACAACGACAGGCTCGTGTTCCAGGCGTTGCTCGACCGCGTGCCGTTCGACAAGACGCGCTATATCAATAGTTTTGTGGATTTTGGCGAGGTGCAGCGCGACAACCGTTATATCCAAAAATCTTTCATCGACCCCAGCAACCGCCTCGAAATTTTCAAGACTTGCAAGCCTATAATCGTCAAGCCCGGCGAGGTGCACCGCATCCGATACGAATTGAAGGACTACGCCGGCAACATCAAGATTGTGAAATTCAACGTCCGTGGCGTCGCCAAAGAGAAATTTGCGCCGCTCATCCATCAGGGTGACAGGTTCATGTGGGCGCAGGATTACAATATCTATAAGGACGGGATGACGGTCAACATCCCGGCGGGCAATTTTTATAAGGACGAGTTCCTCGTGTTTTCAAAGTCGGATTCCAACGCCTTCAAGCGTCCGCTCTACACCGTCGGCAGCCGCGAAATCCCGGTCCACGACCACATTACGCTCACCTTGCCGCTGCCCGACGACTACAAGAAGATGCTTAGGGATTCGACGCTGAACCCAAAACAGGTGTTCATAGCCCGCGCCGGCAAGAAAAGTTCGTTTGCATACGTCGGCGGCACGGCAGACAGCGCACAAATCACTGCAAATCCGAGGTATCTGGGTGATTTTCTCGTTGCCATCGACACCATGCCGCCCCGCGTCATCACCAAAAACACCGCGACCCTTCTCTCGCAAAACAATCTTGTGATGGTGGGCATCTCGGACAACCTCAGCGGCATCGCCAAATATAATTGCTACATCGACGGCGAGTGGAAAATTTTTGAATTTGACTACAAGAAGGCTCGCCTCATTTCCCCCGTCAAGAAGCTCGGCATCAAGTCGGGTGCGCACACCCTCGTTGCGAAGATTGAAGACAGCTGCGGGAACGAGACGGTTTGGGAATGGAAGTTTAGGGTGAGGTGAGGAATTTGCAAAAAAAAAATTTGTTAAAAACAACATTTCATTCTATATTTGCGAAGTTTAACATTGATAACAAAAGACTATGGCAGAAGTTGCATTTTGGGAAGTATTTGTTTTGCTTTCGCAAGGCACAGGCGGCGAAGAAATTCTCGTCTGACGATGAAAAAGCGATTTTAGACGCAATCACAGAAAAATGGGACGATGTCAACGCAAAATTGGACGACTTTTTCAATGGCAAAAACTAATTGGTGTAATTGACCTTAAAAATTAATTCGATATGAAAGCAATAAAATTGACGGTGTGAATGTAGAAATGAAGAAAGTTGATTTTTCTACATACAAGGGTAAGTTTGCAATCTACCTTTCGGACGGCAGGGTAATCCTTACGCCCGTGGGAATGTTCCCCGACATCAAAAAGTTGTCGTTGAAAGAACGGCAACAATATTTCATTGTCGAGGGACAGTACCTGGCTTTTATGAAACAGCCAGAGATGTACCCAATAACTGATTTCCTAAGGGTTGCTTGATTACATATCGTCAAGCGACAATCCAATCATTTCCTTGAGCGTTTTGGTGGAAAACGGTTTGAGGTCGATTCGGGCGGTCTTTCTGCCAAACAGCGGCTCGTGGCGGTCTTCAAAAATCCGTTTCATCATGTTGAAAATGCTGCCACACGCTATCAGATGGACGTGCGAGGCGGTTTGGTGGCGGTCCCAGACGGCTTGGATGTCGCTGACGATGCTTTCGCTGATTTCCGCAAGGCGTTGGAACTCGTCGATGATTACGGTTACTTTTTGCTGACGGCTGAAAATCATTATCTCTTCCATCAATGGCGCGAACGACGCGACGTTGCCGTGGATATGAAGCCCCAGGACGTTTTCGGTCTGCCGTTGAACTCGGCGCATTGTATTTGTTCGGCTTTTTTGCCAATGAAAAAATACAAATATTTCCTGTCTTTGAACGCCTCTGTCATCAATGTCGTCTTGCCGGTGCGCCTTCGCCCCATCAACACGGTGAATTGCGACGTCTGCGCGGCAAGGTCGTCGAGCCTTTTGAGTTCGGCAATTTCGGTTTCGCGGTCGTAGAATTTCATTTTTTACAGATTTGTAATTTACAAATAATTAAATTTTGAAATTCGGATAAAAAATTACCGCTGTGAAATTCGCAGCGGTAATTTTTTTCATTGGGCGGAGAGAGGGGGATTCGAACCCCCGGTAGGGAATTGTACCCCTACGACAGTTTAGCAAACTGTTGGTTTCAGCCACTCACCCATCTCTCCAAAGATGCATTAAAGCTGAATATGATTGGTCGGTCTCCAGGGGATCGAACCCTGGACCCACTGATTAAGAGTCAGTTGCTCTACCAACTGAGCTAGAGACCGAAAACTTCTAAAAGAGCGTCGCTTTGTTTTCGACGATGCAAAGGTAGATACTTTTTTTTAATTGACAAATTTTTTTGGAACTTTTTTTCTTTTTTTTTTACTTTGCATTTCAAACGACTTACGGACATGAAACGATTTTTAATCATAACCACCTTGATATTAGCGTGTTGCGGTGCGTCGATGGCGCAATTAGAGACCGCCGTATGGTACTTCGGCCGCAACGCCGGCTTGGATTTCAACACGCCCGGACCAAAAGTCTTGACTGACGGCAAGATTGCGGACCTCTATATTGAGCTTGACACGCTCAACCCCCACGACGACAACGAGCATCACAGGCTCTACGGCGAGGGCATGGCTACTTTCAGCGATTCGCTCGGGCATCTAAGGCTCTATACTAATGGTCAGACGCTCTGGAACGCAGAGGGCGACGTAATGCCAAACGGCAAAGGTCTTTTAGGCCACACTTCGAGCACCGAATCCGCAATCATCGTCCCGTGGCCGGAAGACGAGGACAAATATTTTGTGTTTGTGATTGACGCAGAGTTTGGCAAAAACGGACTAAGCTACTCGGTTGTCGATATGAAGCTTGACGAGGGGCGTGGCGATGTCATTGAAGGCATGAAAAACATAATGCTTGAAGGTCCGGACTATAACGGTGCGTATGTTTGTGAGAAGGTGACAGCCATAAAACACGCCAATGACAAGGATTTTTGGCTTTTGACGCGAACTGCGCCGGGACGAAACGTTGTCCGCTACCTCGTTACGAAAGACGGCGTTCAGACCGACTCGCGCGCTGAGTTCCCGATAAGTGAGTTGGACATCCAAAAACATGGTGTGCTTAATTACGGGACAGGCGAAATTGAGGAGGAGTTCGACCCCACCCAAGCCATCGGCTACATGCGCGTCGCGCCCAACGGACGGCTCATTGCTTGTGCCAACGGCAGCGCGTCGCTCACAACAAAAATTGACGGCGTGGATACGTACATCAACATCTTGGAAATCTACAAGTTCGACCCGCGCGACGGCAATCTCGAGCCATACGTCGTGCATTTGGATACTGTGGCGTTCCTGTACGGCGTGGAGTTTTCGAGCGACGTGACTAAATTGTATTACACAACCCACCGCAAGGCTTTTCAACTTGACCTGATGTCGGACGACCCCGGGACGATTTCAAATTCGGCGACGCTTTTGGGCGAGTTTCCACAACTCGGAAAGATTGACACCTTGCATCTCGGCGCGTTGCAACTCGCAATCAACGGCAAAATCTACGTCGCGCAAGACGGCTACGGGTATCTTGGCGTAATCGAAAATCCTGGCGAAAAGGGCGTTGCCGCCAATTACACGATGGACGGTGTGTATTTGGAAGGTAAAATCTCACGTTTGGGGCTGCCAAACTTCATTCCGTCGTACCTTCTGCCGCCAGATTTTGAGATTAAAAATAATTGTACTAATGACAAGACGACCTTCACATGCACCGACACGCGCAACATCACGTCCTATAAGTGGAGCCTGACAAACGTCAACGGCGACCTCATGGCGGAATGTGTATTGCCCGAATTCGAAATTTTCCTCAGTACGCCTGGCAAATACAGGATTGGGCTTGAAGTGGTAGTTGACGGATTCAGCCATTACGATTACAGATTTTTTGAGGTCTATGAGCCGCCGGTGCTGAATCTCGGCGACGACGTTCAAATTTGCAGTTATGAGGTTGCGGATATTGAGCCGCCACATTCGGACATGGATTTCACGTTCAACTGGGCGGACGGCGGCGGCGACGAAATATTGAGCATTGACAAAAGTGGCGAGTTCCAGGGCATATTGACCGACAATCACACCGGCTGCGGGAGTTATGATGATATAAAAGTCGTTGTCGTTGAGCCAGTGGAATTTACGATGCCAGAGACCGTGGAATTTTGCCACGGAAATACTGCGGAAGTCAGGGCGGATCTTGATTCTAAAATCGCCTCTTTCACGTGGCTCGACGACGAGGGAAACCACTCGTCAGAGCGTATTTTTGACAAGCCAGGCGAGTATTCGGCGAAATCCGTCGATGTCGAGGGCTGCGAGTTTAGCTCGACTGTGAAAATCATTGAAAACCCGCTGCCAGTCATTGATTTTGACGACGACGACATCATCTGCGCCAACCGTCAGCGGACGCTCGATTGTGGGATTGACGATGTGGAATACTTGTGGAACACTGGCGCGAAAAACCGAACCGTCGTCCCCGACACCGCCGGATGGTACGTAGTAGAGGTAGTTGACCCGAAAGGCTGCCTTTCCAAAGATTCTATCCAAATGATTGTCAAGACGTTGCCGCAGATAGACCTTCCGCCCGACACCGTGATGTGCGACGGCGCGGAATTGTTGCTCACGGCGGCTTGGGACGACGCTTTTAGTTACACATGGCAAGACATGAGCGGCGGCGAGGAATTTGTGGTCGATCGCCCCGGCGACTATTCCGTAACGGTCGCAAACTATTGTGGCTCAGTGGACGACGCGCTCAACGTGCGTTACAGGTATTGCGGCGAGTTCGTCTTCCCAAACATCATCACGCCCAACGGCGACGGCATCAACGATTATTTCAGGATAAAAGGCTTGGACGAATTTGTAAACGATTGGAGCATAGACATCTACAACCGCGAGGGCAGGCGAGTGTTCCATTCCGCCAATTACCACAACGAATGGAACGCGCCCGACGTGAGCGACGGCGTGTATTTCTACATATTCTATAAGGACGGCGAAAAATTTAGCGGAAACATCAGCGTATTTCATTAACGCATAATTCATAATGCATTAATAACGATGCTTTTCACCACGTCGTCGCCGACGGCATCGTTGAGAAGTTTTTGAAGTGAAGTCTTGCGCATCGAGATTTCGTTGCGGACTATCGCCGAGCGGAATTTCAACGTCAATACGCCGTCCTTGAGCCTGATGTCGTCTGTGTACCGTGCAATCGCCGGGCCAACAATCTTGTCCCACTCCTGCGTTACGCGGATTTCCTTGATGTGCTTGTCCGCGCCAAGCTCAACCAAAAACTGTTGCAAAACATCTCCCAAATTCTCTGGATCTTTACGTTTCAAGGTAGTTTGCTATTTAGTGATTTGTTGATTTTTGACTTGCGATTTTCTTATTTACCGGCAACTTTGAGGGCGAGGCCGATTATGAGGATGTCATTGCCACGGTTTTGACCGCGCCAGTTGTCGAACTCAGCCTCGTATGCCTTCTTCTGCTCAAGCATCGGCTCGTTGGCGTGTTTCATAAGCAATTGGCGGAGATATTGGTCGCCATAGCGGGCGTTTGAGGAGCCGCCGCGCTGATTGGCGTAACCGTCGGTCTTGAGGTAGATTTTGTCGTCCTTTTCGAGTTCAATGGCCTCGGTCGTGTAGTTTTTGCGGCGGCCGAACGACACCGCAAAATTCATCCTGTCGCCCCTGTACTCGTGAACGTCGACCTCGCGGCGGTTAGTGCCGGGGTACGCCTTGCGGATTAGGCAAAGGCTTCCGTATGCGCCCGCGTATGAGAGGGTTCGCTGCTTTTGGTCAATTATGCAGACAGTGAAGTTGACCGGTACGTCCTCGCCGTCGCTGCGCCGGTTGTCGCTATGCTCGGCAATGCGGGCGTATTTTGTGCGGAGATGGTCGAGGATTTCGCCAGCCTGAAGGTCTGCAAGGCGGTTTTTGCGAGTTATGTCTTCCAACATCGCCACGTTTTGAAGTCCTTTTATAAGTCCAACTTCACCCGAAACGCCACAGTTGCCACATGCGGCAAGTATCCGCTCGCCATCGCTGATGAACTTGTAAAAGTCGCCGCCGACCGTCTCAAACGGCTTGTTCAACAGGAAAAAGTCCGAGAACATCGTCTTGATGTGTCCTGCGTCCGTGAACATCGTATTTTCAAGTGCCACAAGGCTTTGTATGATGTCGATGCGGCGCATTTTGGACATCTCCAACGACGACCTGAGACGGTTGGACTCCTGCTCGCGGGACTCGACGGTGTGGCGGAGCGTTTCCGCTGAGCGCGAGAGGGTTGTGGCGTTTTTTTCAGCCGCTTCAATCCTTTCGGTGAGCGTCTGGACATCGCTTTTATAGTCGTCGGATGTCGCGGAAAGTTCACGCCTTAGACGGTCGCTCTTGCCCCTTTCCTTTATATAAAGTGTGGCTGTGGCTGCTAATGCGATTGCCAATATGATAAGTGCGATAAGCATATTTTTCTGTTTTTTTTAAGTGAATACAGCGTCCTGAAACGCGCCGCAAAGTTAATCCTTTGTCTTAAAACTTCAAAATCTATTTGACGCTGTTTTGACGTTGCTCGACATATTGTGTTAATAATCAAATGAATAGCCGCCATAAAATTTTTCTTCAAAAACTTTGGTGAAAAAAATTGCAAAAAAGATTTCCGTATGTGAAAATTATTGGCTAATTTTAGCAAAATTTTCAGATGGGTGACAACCTGGCAAATCAAAGTTTTTTGGCATTAATATTGTTTAAAGGATGTTGATGCCCGAAGGACATGGCCAGAGGGCTTTCTGATAATAAAGTAAAGATGACTGAATAATGTCGAACAAGAACCATAACATATTAAGCGTCAAGGTCAAGGCTTTTAAGCGTTGGCTGTCGGCGCGTCTGTTTGTTGTCCTTCTCCTTATGTCCGGGGCAGCAGGTTCGGCATACGCACAACCCTCCCAGGAAATTATCAGAGCCAACCTCATCCTCTCATGCTCCGAATCTTTGGAATGGAAAAGCTACAAGTCGGCGACCGAATTTTCTATCGGTGTCTACGGAAACATGCCGGAGGAGACGATTCCGCTGAAGGACTTGGCAAAGCAACGCCGCATTAACGACCGTCCGATTGTCATTAAGCAGTTCCGCAGGTTGAAGGACATCTCTCCGACAGACGTCATCTTCGTGAACAACAGGGCCGTGGAGGATCTTGAGGAGGTATATAAGATAGCCGCGCTCAACAAGACGCTCGTAATATCCGACCGTGCGCCGTCCGACCGTAACTTCATGATTAACATCCTCATGCAGGACAACGACAAGCAGTTTGAGGTCAACGCCGCAAACGCCAAAGATTGTGACTGCTCGATGTCCGACAAGCTGATGAACCAGGGCGGCTCGACCCTTGACTTGCGTGTGCTATATAATAAAAAGGTGCGCGAACTTGAAGACAAGGAGAAACGCCTGAAGGCTCAGGAGGCGGAAATCGCTAACCGACAGATAGAACTCGACGAGCAGATTAAGAAAAAGGAGACAATACAGCAGGAGAACGCCGAACTCGCTAAACAGCTCAAAGTCACTGAGGCTGAAATCGAGTCTCAGAAGGCTACCGCAGCGATTCTCATGGCGGAGGTCAACAACCAACAGGCTAAACTTGCGCTCAACCGTTCAAAACTCGCCGAGCAGGAGGAAGAAATCAACCAAAAGCAGGGGCAGGTCGAGGACGCCAACCGCGAACTCCACTCCAAGGAAGAAGAACTCTCCGACCGTGAGGAAAAAATCAGGCAGCAGGAATCCGCCATCAAGACTCAGGACAACACGATTAACCAACAGCGCACTGCGATAACGGGCGTGATTGTGTTCATCGTTGTCGTCATATTCCTCATCATCTTGATTGTCAGGTCAATCCGCGCCCGCGCCCGCGCCAACATCGCCCTCCGCCGTAAGAACCAGGAGCTTAACCAGCAGAAGGAGGAGATTGACAAGCAGGCGGAGCAGCTCGAAGGCATCAACAAGGAACTTGAAAAACTTTCAATCGTTGCTGGCAAGACGCAGAACGCAATCGTCATAATGGACCGCAACGGCTATTTCGAGTGGGTGAACGCCGGTTTCACAAGGTTCTTCGGCTACACGCTCCAGCTTCTGCGCAACGAGCGCGACGAGAATATTGTCAACGTCAGCGGCAACAAGAGCATCCGCAATATTTTGTTCAAGTGCGTAAGCAACAAGCAGACGATAGTTTTTGAGTCCGACAGCCACACGCGCTCGGGTCAGAAAATCGCCACTCAGACGACCCTCACGCCGATTCTTAACGACAAGGGCGAGGTGACGCAGCTTGTCGCCATCTACTCGGACA
This sequence comes from uncultured Bacteroidales bacterium, assembly GCA_905234655.1. Lineage (GTDB taxonomy): Bacteria > Bacteroidota > Bacteroidia > Bacteroidales > UBA3824 > UBA3824. The sequence goes on along the minus strand of CAJOJG010000015.1, from coordinate 35,289 downwards.
TCAACAAGCTCAAGGAACAGGAAGCGGCAATCCGAAGCCAGAACGAGGAGCTTTTGCAGCAGAAGAACACCCTCGAAATGCAGAAAAACAAAATCGAGGAGCAGACTAAGAGCATTAAGAAAGGCATCGACTACGCTCAGACTATCCAGCAGACAATCCTGCCGCCTAATGAGTTGATAAAGAAATACTTCGACTGTTTTGTGCTGTTCCGTCCTAAGGACATCGTGAGCGGTGACTTCTACTGGTTCTCGGTAGCGAAGGACGGCGAGCATAACTACCAGTTTGTCGGCGACTTCGACTGCACAGGCCACGGCGTTCCGGGCGCATTCATGAGCCTTATCGGAAACCGTGTGTTGAACGAGGTTATTAATGTCCGCAGCACATACTCGCCGCGCGACATCATGGACAACCTCAACCTCGGCATCATCAAGGCCCTCAAGCAGGAGCAGAGCACCAACAATGACGGTATGGACACGTGCCTGTGCCGCGTCGAGCAGATTGCGGAGCATGACTATAAGGTTGTGTTCTGTGGCGCAAAACGTCCGTTGTACTACGTGCCGGCGGATTCTGCCGAGGTGCTCCAACTCAAGGGCGACCGCAAGTCAATCGGCGGCACTCAGAAAAAACGTGGCAATATCCAGTTCACCGACCAGGAAATCGTATTGCACAGCGGCGACACGATGTTCCTGTGCAGCGACGGCATCTCTGACCAGTGCGACCATGACCGAAAAAAATTCGGCTCCGAAAGGTTCACGAACATGATACTCCAGTATAGGAACGAGCCGATGGAAAAGCAGGGCGAACTCTTCTCCATGGAGCTTGACAAGTTCAGGGGCGACGAGGAGCAGCGTGACGACATTTCAGTAATCGGCATTAAATTCAGATAGGACGATGGGAAAAAGAATTTACATAACAATCCAACGCTTCGCAGTTCTACTTGCAGTCGTGGCGGCTTTCGGTCTACTCTCCGAGACCGCGCAGGCACAGATTAGCAAGGACGCTCTGCGCGCACACTGGATTCTCACCCTGTCGGAATATGTAGACTGGCCGGGTAACGAGAACACAGAGGAGTATTCTGTGGCCGTCTACGGACTGACAACGCCTGTGTTCACCGAGCTCGAAAACATGAAGAATTCGAGCAAGATAAAGGGCAAGCCGTTTACCGTCACGCAGTTCAGGAGGGTCAGGGACATCATGCCGACTCATATTCTTTATGTCGACTCGGCGTATCAGGACGAACTTCCCGCCATCGGCGCAAGGCTTAAGAACGACAGCACACTTATCATAACCTCGTCCGTCGCCAATAACAACAACCTCCAGCAGAACTTGATGATCAACCTCGTCCTCAAAGGCCGTGGAAACCAGTTCCAGGTCAACAGCGGAAAGGCTGAATCCGTTGGCATTTCGATTTCGGACAAAGTACTCGCGCAGGGCGGCACAAAGCTTGACCTCATGAATCTCGTGGAGCATAAGGACAAGGAGTTGCAGGAACGGGAGAACATGCTCATGCTCCAGGAGTTACAACTCAGGGAAAAGGAAAAAGACATCATGGCGCAGGTCGCTCAAATCGACCTCGAGCAGGAAAACATGCTCATGTCAAAATATGAACTTGAGAACAAGGAGCGCGAAATCGACAATCAGAAGGACATCGCCGACAAGCTTGTGAAAGATGCTGAGGCTCTGAAAGATCAGTTGTACCATAACAGCATTGTCCTTAAGCGTCAGCAGAAGGAAATCGAAGAAAAGCAAGACCAGCTTGTGGAGTCGAGCCGCGAACTTGAACGCCAGCAGAACCGAATCGCCGAGCGTGAGAAACAGATTAGCGAACACGAGAAAAAGCTCAGTATGCAGTCCGGACAGATTGACACGCAGCAGCGCATCATTATGATTGCGTCTATTTTCGCCGGCATCATCCTTATCCTCGTGTTTGTGACCATGGTGTCCAACATCTCCCGTAAGCGCAAGAACAACCAGCTCGCGCAGCTTAACGACGAGGTCGACCGTCAGAAAGACCACATCCTCTCGCAGGCGGAACAGTTGAAGCAGATTAACAAGGAGTTGGAGAAACTCTCAATCGTCGCCTCTCAGACTGATAATGGCGTCGTCATCATGGACAACATCGGAAACGTCGAATGGGTCAACCGTGGTTTCAGCAATATGTACGGCTACACGTTCAGGGATTTGCAGGTAAAGTCCACCGACAGCCTGACAGGTTTCTACGCCTCCAACCCCGACATCATGTCCATTAAGGACGACTGTCTCGGAACATCGCAGCCGCGCGTGTTCGAGTGCGAGGTGGTGACTAAGCAGGGCAAGAACATTTGGGTACAGTCAACGCTCACGCCAATCCTCGACGAGAACAACAATATTGCCCGTCTTGTGACAATCGACACCGACATCACGCAGATTAAGGAACAGGAACAGGCCATCAAGTCGCAGGGCTTGACGCTTGCGGCTCAGCGTGACGAGCTTGAGATGCAGAAGGAGTTCATCGCCGAGCAGAACGCCCACATCAGCACCAGCCTTACATACGCAAAGACTATCCAGGAGATTGTCATGCCGTTGGAAGTGAACATCACAAAATATTTCAACTACTTCGGCATTTTCATTCCGTTGCAGATAGTCAGCGGCGACTTCTACTGGTTCACGCGAGTGCCTGACGACGAGCGGCTTGCGTTCACGGCGGCGGTAGATTGTACGGGTCACGGCGTGCCGGGCGCGTTCATGTGCATGATTACGACACGTCTGCTTTCCGAAATCATTGTCGAGCATAAGGTTCTCGACACTGCCAAAATCTTGGAGAGCCTTAACACGGGGCTTATCGCCGCGCTTAAGCAGAATGAGACTGACAATAACGACAGCCTTGAGATTTGTATCTGCAAGTTCTGCCGCACGGCGGAGACGGATTATGAGATGTCATTCTCCGGCGCAAAACGTCCGCTTTATATCTACCACGACAAGGCACAGGAACTCGACACGCTCAAGGGCGACCGAAAGACCATCGGCGGCCTTATGTCAAAGCGCAACACGCTCGAGTTCACTTCAGAGACTTTAACGCTGCACAGCGGCGACAAGATATACATGACCACCGACGGCCTTATAAACCAGTTCGATGCGTCAAACAAAAAATATGGCAGTGACAGGTTCGTAAGCCTGCTGAAGTCAATATCGCCTCTGCCGCTCGCCGAGCAGAAGCCGATTATCGAGAGCGAGTACGAGACTTACCGTGGCACTGCCGAGCAAAACGACGACATCACAGTATTTGCCGTCCAGTTGCTCTGACGCTTTAACAACGGAATTATAACCATAAAACCAAACAATATGGCACTTGTAGAAAATGGAAAGGACATATTCGAGACCATGTTCGAGAACAACGTGGTAGTATGCTATATCGGCCCGTTCGACGGACAGATTCTTTCCCTGTTGGCTTCTAACATCGAGGACTCGCTGTGGGACGACCCGAAGCGCGGCAAGAAGTTCTTCAAAATTTTCATTGAACTCAGCCAGAACATCTATCTGTACTCAAAGGAAAAGGTTGACGGACTCGACAAATCCGCCGGAGTGGGGCTTATCATGATTAAGGAGTACGACGAGTATTTCCAGTTCATCACAGGCAATATGGTGGATCATAACGACTATGTGAAGCTCACAGACAAGTGCGACCAGATTATCTCAAAATCACGTGACGAGCTCCGCGAGTTCAAGCGGCAGCAGAGGTCGCTCTCCCGTTCTGACTCCGACGGCGGCAATATTGGCATTATCCAATCGACAATCCTGAGCGGATACCCGCCGTCGTACACGTTCCACAAAGTCGACGACAACAACTATTTCTATATCCTGAGCATTAGGATTGATAAGTAAATTGAAAATTGAAAGTTGAAAATTGAGAATTTTAAATAAATTTTTCAATTTTCAACTCTCAACTTTCAATTTTCAATTTTCAACTCTCAATTTTCATCGGATTCCTTGATTTCCTCAAGTTCGAGCCAGCGGGTTTCCTTAGTGTCCAAGAGCGAGAGGACTTCGTCCATGCGGTGCGAAAGTTCAGTGATTTCGTTGATGTCTGACGTGCCACCTGAAAGTTTACTCTCTATTTGCGATTTTTCGGCCTCGAGTTCCTCAATCTCCTTTTCGAGTTGACGGTACTCGAGGTCAAGTTTATATGTGAAGTTCTTCTTATGTCGGTCGGAGGAGCGCGTGTCGTTGTTTTTCTTTGCCGGAATGTCCGATTGTTGCTGCTTTTCGTCCTCCTTCTGCGTCATGTACACTGTGTAGTTCCCTGGAAAATTACGAATATGCCCGCCGTCTTCAAAAACCAAAAGGCTTTCGGCAACTTTGTCGAGGAAGTAGCGGTCGTGGGAGACGATAATCAGGCATCCGGCAAATGAGTTGAGGTAATCCTCAAGCACATTGAGTGTTATGATGTCGAGGTCATTAGTCGGCTCGTCAAGGATGAGGAAATTTGGGTTGCGCATCAGCACCGTCATCAGGTACAACCGCCGCCGCTCGCCGCCGCTGAGTTTTGCGACCGGCGTGTACTGCATCTTGGCGGGGAACAGGAAATATTCCAAGAATTGTGACGCCGAAAGTTTTCTGCCGTCGCCAAGCACGACTACTTCCGCAATGTCCTTGATTATGTCGATAACACGCTGGTTCTCATCGTATTCAATGCCAGTCTGGCGATAGTACCCCGGCACGACAGTCTCGCCAAGTTCCACTGTGCCATTATCCGGCGCAACATTTCCCATGATGATGTTGAGCAGCGTGGTCTTTCCGCAGCCGTTAACGCCACAGATGCCGATTTTGTCAGTCTTTTGGAACGAGAAAGTGAAATCGTCGATGAGTTTGCGGTCGCCATACGATTTGGATATGTGTTTGAGTTCCAAGACTTTATTGCCAAGGCGGTGGGCAGTGCCAGTGGCGATGTCGACCTTCCGGTTTTCGATTCGCCGCGATGCAAACTCCTTCAGCTTGTAGAAATTGTCGATGCGGTATTTTGCCTTTCCGCCGCGCGCCTTCGGCATTCGCGAAATCCAGTCGGCCTCGCGGCGCAGAAGATTGTTCGCCTTGTCAATGGCGGCGGCGAGGTTTTGTATTCGCTCCTCGCGCTTCCTTAGATATAACGTGTAGTTGCCATCGTAGGTGTAAGTCCTGTTGTCGTCGAGCTCAATGATGCAGTCGCAGACGTTGTCGAGGAAATATCGGTCGTGCGTCACCATGAGCAAGGTCGTGCGGGTGTCGTGGAGGTATTTCTCAAGCCACTCGGTCATTGTGGTGTCGAGGTGGTTGGTCGGCTCGTCGAGGATAAGCATGTCGGGATGCTCTATAAGCACGTCGGCGAGCGCGATGCGCTTTTTCTGACCGCCGGACAGTGTGCCGACGACAGCGTTGAGGTCGTGTATGTCGAGCTTCCCGAGGATTTGGCGCATGTCGGACTCGTAGTCCCACGCATTTGCGGCGTCCATCGCAGCCTGTGCCGCGTCGATGCGCTTATGGTCGCCGGAGGAGACTGCCGCCTCGTAGTCTGCGGTCAGTTTGGCGAACTTGTTAGTCGCGATGCCGATTTGGTCACGGACGGTAAGGCTGTCGTCCAATGCCGGATTTTGTGGCAAATAGCCGATAGTCAAGCCGTTACGGAACACGACACTGCCCTCGTCGGCGGTCGTCCTGCCAGCGATGATGTCGAGGAGCGTGCTCTTTCCAGTGCCGTTCTTGGCGATGAGCGCGGTCTTCTGATCCTTCATCACCGAAAAGCTGATGTCTTTGAACAACACCTTGTCGCCGAAGGACTTATATAGGTTTTCTACTTGGAGGTAAGTAATCATTGCGGGTTCTTAAATATATAAAGCGGTGACAAAGTTAGCCAAATATTTCCAAGCCGCAAAATTTAAATATTCTGCCACACTTGGAACATCAGATTTTTGTGTCACTTATCATATTGTTTATCAAGGTGTTACGTTACATTTACGTATATATTTGCAAAAAAATTTGCAGAAAACCTTAAAAAATGTTTTCAATGCCAATATTTTGTTATATTTTTGCTGCGTAGAACTGCGGGATAATCAGTGCAGTTCCGCTAAAAAATACAAAAGAACCTTTATGTTAACACATTTAATATTGTTTCTGAAAGGCTTTTCGATGGGTCTTGCAAATGTTGTCCCCGGCGTTTCCGGCGGTACAATTGCATTACTTGCAGGTATTTTTTCGCGTTTTGTCAACTCCCTGAAGTCGTTTGACCTCGAAGCATTGAGGCTTTTGATGAAGTTCAAATTCAAGGAGTTTGCCCAGCATACCGACCTGCTTTTCCTCGTCGTCCTCCTTTCGGGAGAAATAGTCAGCATACTGACCGCTGCAAGGTTGTTAAAGTATCTTTTTACAATCAACGACGGCATTTACGTATGGGCATTCTTCTTCGGGCTCATCCTCATTTCCGTATACTACATCGGAAAGACCATCAAGCGTTTTGACGCGCTCACAATCTCCCTGGCAATCATCGGCGCAATAATCGCATACGGCGCGTCTGTCATAACCCCGGCGACCGAAAACGACAATATGTTTTATCTCGTATTTTGCGGCGCGATAGCGATATGCGACATGCTCCTGCCGGGTATTTCGGGCAGTTACACCCTCATTCTCCTCGGAAACTACAAACTCGTTGTAATAGACTCCATCTCGACACTCAACCTTAAGGTGCTCATCCCGTTTGCAATAGGATGCGCAATAGGATTCTTGGCGTTCTCGAGGTTCCTGTCATGGCTTATGAAAAACTACGGCGACCAGACGACGGCTGCCTTGACCGGCTTTGTATTTGGCTCGCTGGTCTTTATTTGGCCATGGAAAACGCCTGTCTACGCGACGATGACGACGCCGGAAGGCATAGTCGACGAGTTGAGGACCGCCAAGGGCGACCTTATTATAGAACGATACGACAAGTACATTCCCGACCTTAATACCGACACGTACATCGCAATAGCACTGATTTTCTTAGGCATACTGACGCTCGCCGGAATAGAGGAGATTGCGAAAATACAGGCGGATAAGGCCAAGAAAAAGGCGAATAAAACTGAAAATTGAATTATGACCAAACACGAAAGACTATAAGACAATGTTGCAGGAATCTATCAAAATGAAAGCCAAGACCTACGAGGGCTTGGAAGACGTATTAGGACGCGAACTCATGCGCATGGGCGCCGAGGATGTCGACACCGACGTATGCACTGTCACTTTCTCCGGTGACAAGTACCTTCTGTACCAGGCCAACTACGAGCTGCGTACAGCACTGAAGATATACAAGCAGGTCTTGAAGTTCGACTTCAACAACCGCGAGGAGTTCTACGCGCAGTTCAAGGAATACCGCTGGAGCAAAATCCTCAACATATACAAGAGTTTCAGGATTGAGGTGACCGGTAAGTCCGAGGCTCTCGTAATGGACTCCATTAAAAGCGACGTGACAAGGATTATCTGCGACTATTTCAACGAGAAGTCCCACAAGACGCCGCCGCACGACACGTCGAACCCGGCAGTTATCATTGTCCTCGAAATCGGCGCGAACTCGTGCGAGTTCCTGCTCGACGCTTCGGGCCCGTCGCTCGCCCACAGGGGCTACAAGGTCGCCGGTGGCAATGGCAGCTACGACGAGGTGTATTCTGCTGGTATTGTACAGCTCACAGGCTGGAAGGGCAACACAAACTTCATCGACCCAAAGTGCGGAATAGGCACTCTGCTCATCGAGGCGACAATGTTCGCGTACAACATCCCCGCCCAGATTTGCCGCGAGTCGTTCGGATTCTTCACATGGAGGGACTTCGACGAGGTCTTGTGGCACGACGTCAAGAACGCGGCGCGCCTTGCTGTTAAGCACAACGGCGAGTTTGCGCACAAACTCCTTGGATATGAGGAAGACGACAATCTCGTGAAGGCTGCTAACCAAAACATCAAGAAAGCCATGCTCGACAAGTACATCGAAGTCGTGGAGTTCGCGCCGTCAGAAATAGAGCAGCCCGACGCTGAAAACACCGTCCTCGTCATAGCTCCCAAAATCAACGAGTTCAACGTAGAGCAGACACAGGCCACAATCCGTATGCTCAGCACAATAACAAAGAAGACGTTCAAGAACTCCAAGACCTGGATCCACTCGTCATACGGCGACCTGCCCAAGGCTCTCGGCATCCAGCCAAGGAAGGATGTGGACATAAAATACGGCAATGAGACGAATAAATTAGCACTTTATTAATTTTTTCGCACAAAAATTGCATTGTATTAAGATAATTGTTATATTTGCATAATCAAAACACAAACCAATTTGTAGACGATCATGGAAGCGAATATCCACGGACTATACGAGAAATTTAATGCAGGCGACGTCATCGTCTCGCACGAGGGGGACATGACCTCCGGCACCATCGACAATTTCTTGGTGAAGGCTGAGGATTCGCTCCTTTCGTCGGGCGAAAATTCCAAGAAAATCAAAAAAATCTACAACATCCTTGTAGAGGCCACCCAAAACCTCTTCCACCACCAGGCGACGCCACCCGGCACGTTCCTGAAAAGTATTGGCGCAGCCGCCGGCGAAGACAACTACTCGTTCTGCACGATGGTAAAGGAGGACGGCGGCATATACAGGATAACGACCGGCAACTTCGTCTCTAACGCGACCGCCAAGTCCCTGAAAGAGCGCATCGAACAGCTCAACTCGCTCTCCCACGACGAACTTAAAAGCCTCTATAAAATCGTCCTCAACAACGACGAGTTCACGGAAAAAGGCGGCGGCGGACTCGGGTTCATCGAAATGGCGCGTAAGTCCGGCAACAAATTCGGTTACGATTTTGTAAAATACAATGACGATTATAAATTTTTTGTACTTGAAGTACTTGTAAGCTAACAAATTAAAATAAGTAAAAATGGATTCGATAAACATAGAAGGCACACCAAAAACCCCGACAATCTCGTTCGACGCCGCATCCGGCATCATTGAGATTAAAGGACGCTCGATACCTGAAAACTCGATTGAGTTCTACAAGCCGCTCGTCGACTGGCTCGACAAGTTTTCCGATGTAGCGACTGGTGTAGTGAATGTAAATATTCAGCTCGAATATTTCAATACAAGTTCTTCAAAGTGCATTCTTGACGTGTTCAAGAAACTTGAAAACTTGCAGAACAAAAACCGCGCTGAAGTGGTCATCAACTGGTACTACGAGGAGGACGACGAGGACATGCTCGAAGCCGGAGAGGACTACCAGTCGATTCTTAAGATACCATTCAACATGGTCGAAATCGCCGAATAAATGATCAAAATCACTGTCATTGGGCTTGGCTATGTGGGTTTGCCGCTTGCCGTGCTGTTCGCCTCAAAGTATGATGTCAAGGGCTTCGACACTAACCCGAAAAGGGTAGGGGAGTTAAGGAACGCCATCGACAACACGGGGGAGACTGACAGCAAGACGCTGACTGAAGCGATGCACAACGGACTTGTGATAACCGGCGACGAAGACCATATAAAAGACACCGACGTTTTCATAGTCACAGTGCCAACGCCTGTGGACTCCAACAACCGCCCCGACCTCGCGCCGCTCATAGACGCAAGCAGGACTGTCGGAAGGTCTATCAGAAAAGGTGGTGTCGTAATTTTCGAATCCACAGTATATCCGGGAGTTACAGAAGAAGTGTGCGCCCCGGAGATTGAAAAGACATCAAATCTTAAATTCAACATCGATTTTTTCGCGGGCTACTCGCCTGAACGGATTAATCCAGGCGACCCAATCCATACTGTCGCCAACATCAAGAAAGTCACCTCCGGCTCGACACCCGAGACCGCCGGGTTTGTGGACAGGATTTATAATTCAGTGCTGAAAAACGGCACCCATCCCGTCTCAAGCATCCGTGTCGCCGAGGCTTCTAAAATCATTGAAAATTCCCAGCGCGACGTCAACATTGCCTTCATGAACGAACTCGCCAAAATCTTCAACGCCATGGGAATCGACACAAACGAGGTCATAGACGCTGCCGCCACAAAATGGAACTTCATAAAGATGCGCCCGGGGCTTGTCGGCGGCCATTGTATCGGCGTAGACCCATATTACCTTATCCAAAAGGCGCAAGTTTACGGTGTCATGCCGCGCGTCATGATGGCAGCGCGCAGGCTTAACGACGGCATGGGCGAGTATGTCGCCAATCAGGTAATCCGCCTGATGAACCTCAAGGGCATTCTCGTCAAAGACTCCAAAATCGCGCTGCTGGGCTTTACTTTCAAGGAAAACTGCCGCGACATCAGGAACACGAAAGTCGCCGATATTTACGGCACTTTGCGCCAATATACGCCTAATATAACCGTCATCGACCCATTCGCCGACCCTGACCAAGTACTTTCTAAATACGACATTGCGCTTAAAAGTGACACTGTCGGTCTGCATGACCTCGACGCTGTCGTGCTGTGCGTCGCGCATGACGACTTCAAAAACCTCGACATCAGGAAAATGCTGAACAAAAACGGCGGTGTTGTGTATGACGTGAAAGGATTTTTGCCGGTGGAAGTCGTGGATGGAAGGCTGTAGGGGGTAGGAGAGTGAGGCTTTTTGTAGGGTAGGAGGGAGGCTTTACAAAATCCGCCGCTGATATGCCGCTTTTGGTCAAGCGGGACATCAGCGGCGGGATTGTTTCATGGTTCCAACCGAGAGTGTGAGAGGCTAACGGACATTGTCGTTAGAGTAGCATTGCCAAATTTTGGAAGTCGTTTCCTCTGGAAGTTTCTTTGTGAAAAGGCTGACGAGAGCCACGACGACAAATCCGCCGACCATCGCGATTGCGCCACAGTTAATCGGCGAAATCGGGTTTCCTGCCAGCATGTTGACGAGCGTGATTCCCACGCCCCATATAAAACAAGCCCAAACAGATGCTGTCGTGACATTCTTCCAGTAGAGGCCGAGCATGAACGGTGCTAAGAATGCGCCCGCCAATGCGCCCCACGAGATGCCCATGAGCTGAGCGATGAAGGTCGGCGGATTAAGGGCAATCATAAGCGAAATGACGATGAAGAACACAATCAATACCCTCATTATCACAACTTTACGGCGTTCAATTTTTGTGGCGAGCCCTTCGTCGATTTGTCCGGATTTAACCTCGCCGTCCTCCGATTTCTTGTCGCGGTAGATGAGGTCGAGCGTCATTGTCGAACTCGATGTCAGGACGAGCGACGCAAGGGTCGACATCGACGCCGACAGCACGAGCAGCACCACAAGCCCAATCAAAACGTCCGGCAGCCCTTCCAACATTCCTGGGATTATCGCGTCAAAGTCAAGCCGTCCGTTCGGAAGCGTGGGCGGTTCGCCAAAGATTCGCCCGAATCCGCCAAGAAAGTAGCAGCCGCCAGCAACAATCATTGCGAATATTGTCGAGATGATTGTGCCACGCTTAATGGCCGCCTCGTCGGTGATTGAGTAGAATTTGCCGACCATCTGTGGCAGTCCCCACGTGCCGAGAGATGTCAGTATCACAACGCCAAGAAGGTTCCACGGGTCGGGTCCAAAAATATCCGCGAACTGTCCGTTGACAGCGGGATTGCCGTCCGCCGGAAGTTGAGAGAGCTGGTCGATTGCGGACGAGATGCCGCCTTTTGTGGCGAGTACCGCCATTATGACCGCCACAATGCCAAACAGCATTATGATTCCCTGCACAAAGTCGTTGATAGCCGTCGCCTTGTAGCCGCCCAAAATCACGTACACTGCCGTCAGTGCCGCCATTATGATTGCGCACCACTGGTATGGTATGTCAAATCCCATCTCAAACAGCGTCGAGATGCCTTTATAAACGCCCGCCGTGTAGGGTATTAGGAACACGAATGCAATTATCGAAGCCGCCACGCGAAGTCCCTGGCTGTCGTAGCGCGTGCCGAAGAAGTCAGGCATAGTGCGGCTTTGGATGTGCTGGGTCATTGTGCGTGTGCGCCGTCCGAGAACCAGCCACGCCAAGAGCGAGCCGATAATGGCGTTGCCGATGCCAATCCACGAACTCGAAAGTCCGTACTTATAGCCGAATTGACCGGCGTAGCCCACGAAGACAACCGCCGAAAAATATGATGTCCCGTATGCAAAGGCTGTCAGCCACGGGCCTACATTCCTGCCGCCGAGTACGAAGCCTTCGACGCTTTTCGCCTGTTTTCGCGAGTAGATGCCGATGCCGACCGTCACAGCAAGGAATATCAGTGTGAGTATGATTTTTATTAGCATTTTATATAGTTTAGATTGTTAGAATGCAAATTGGGTCTGGAGCATCACGCTCGAGTAGCCGCCGACATTGCCGGTGCTGTTCGTGTAGATGTATTGAGCCTGGAGGCGGCACAGTTTGTAGAACCAGTACTGGAGACCGACGATGTACTTTGTGCTTTCAAATCCGGCGATGTCCTTGTTGTAGTTGAAGTAGTCGTAACTGCCCACAATGTCAAATTCTTTCGCAAGCGGCACGGTAAATGTGATGTATGCGCCGTCGGACATGTTCCCGCCGTCGTTGCCGCCAAGGTATTCCGTGCGGACAACGACAGGGCGGATGTGCCAGTAGTCGGCGGAATTGTTGATATGGCCGGTGGAACGGAACTCCATGCCAAACGCCCAGCGGTGGCGTTCATAGTCGTCGCCGGGGTTGATGTTCGGTGTGTAGATGAACGGGCGTGTGGAGTTTGGCAACGCATTGCCGTAGCCGGTCTGACCTGAAGCGACAATTTTGAGCTTTTCGGACGGCAGGACTTCAAGGCGCGCCGCAAAATCCTTCTTGTTGTTGCGGTCCTTGGTGTTGATGCCCTGGCCGTTGAGGATGGCGAGTTCGTAGTGGAAATGCTTGTCGGCAAGGTCGCCGTATGCCATTGCGCCGAGGTCACGGCCGTACTGGACACCGTACAATGGGTCTGAACCACATCCAGCGAGGTATACTGTGCCTTGTGCGTATACGTCGATGAGTTCCTGCTTAGTGGGCGAATACGGATTTTCAAGCGCGAAAGGATGCTTGAACTCGCCCATGCGGAGGTTCAACTTGCCGCCGAGTACCGCCGCAAAGTCGAGGTAATACTCGTTGACAACGCCGCAGAAGTCGTACATGAACCAGAAGTACCAACGGTCAGTGATTTGCGCGCGGCAGAATATGTATGCGCGCTTCATGTCGAATGTGTTTGATTTTGGATCCTGTTGGAATGTGTAGCCGCCTTGCGCGTAGCCCTTGACCATGAAACGTTTGAAAAGCGGATCCATGAAGAATGGATTTTTTTCCGGGCCACGATGTTCGCCATTTGGTGCGCCATGGTGCCTGTGGTGGTCTTTGGTCGTGTCTTGCGGAGGTTGGGCTAATGCCACCGCCGCCATGATGCACAGCATCATGCTTAAGATTATTTTTCTCATGTTCGGATTTTATTAATTTTTTTCGCGGCAAAATTAATTGTTTTTAACAAACCTTGCAACATTTTTCGACAAATGTGGGGATCTGCACATTATAAATGCAATCGTAAAAATATTTTTCGGTTTTTGATTTTTCATTGTAGAAACTTTTGTATATTTGCGTTTAAAAAAAGAAAATTGACGGTAATTGACGTTTAATGAAAAAAATAGTCGCCGAATGGCGACTGATTGACGTTATTAAAGCATAAAGCTTGCGAAATAGTTGACGGCGGCGATTTTGTCGACGGCGGCGATGGGGTCGAGGCCAAATGAAAATATGCCGTGGCGCGGGACGATGACGAGCTTGCGCTCGGCGAGGGCGGTTGAAACGTCGTCGGCGTATGTGTCTGTGCCATACTCGACTACTGAAAGCCCTTTCTTAAATGTCCACATCTGGTCGGGCGAAATGTCCCGTACAATCTCCATGAATTTATCGACTTCAAAATTGAGTTTGCGCATCGCGAACTCGATTTTCATGGGGTAGGCGTGGACTACTGACGACGGCGGATTTTGCTGCTTGTTGAATTTGTTGTACGCGCTGAGGTGGATTATGAACTCGGACGTGATTTTAACAGGCTTGTCGGCGATGAAGTCGTAGCGGTCGCCGCCTTCGAGTATCCTCACGATACTGCCACAGTCCATCGGCGTGCGCACAAACTCCGCCATCGAAATATGGTTGGCGGTGATGAAGACCATGTTGTTCTTCATGTTTTCAAAGGTCTGACCGATATTATATTCCGCGCTTATGGAGCGGTACTCGCTTATCTCCTCGGTGAACAAATTGCTGACATTCAGACTTATGGAACCAGTCCGCCCTTCTGCCCAGTGATTGACAGACAGGCTGCGGGCAGAGTCGACGCTCATGGCCAACCGCCGCGCCAACATGTCGTTTTTATATAATATCGATGCCATGAATATTGTTTGTTTAATTTTGTCCGCACAAATTTAACTACTATTTCTCAAAACTGCAAATTTAATTTTCTATAAATTCCATTCCGAGAGTGTCACTTCCTCCTCGACGTCCGCCTGGACTTCCTGTGGCAGGTTGTAGAAAAAGTCGATGCCGGTGAAGGTCTCCAACTGGTCGATTGTTATGACGTGGTTGCGCAGGCGGTGGTCGTCGGCGGTGTATTTTTCACGGTGTTCAATCCAAAACGCCATCGCCTTGTACTTCCCGTCCTTCAGGCACAGGACAGCCATGTAGAAGAATTTTGGGACAATCAGGCCGGCGGGTGTGCGCCCGATGATTTGCCTTTCGTCGTCGATGGTCGCGCCCTTGGCGACGTAGAGCGTGTCGCGGAAGTTGTCGTTATTCCAAGTCCTCAATTTTTCTTCCATCTCCATCCAAACTCCGGCGTTCAGGACGTTGAGCTGCGGGTGTACGTTTGAGTAGCAGAAAGTCTGTCGGTTCATCGAGCGGCTTTCCAGGCGGTCAGCCGATGCCACAATGTGTCCACGGTCATAGCCGTTTTGGTAATGGTCGGCGTATGTCGTGCGGTACTCGGGCGGGATGTCCTCGTCCTCGTGCCAAGCGTCGTCACCGCTGCGGCGGACGGCTTTTATGGCGTTGCCGGTGTACATCTGGAACGCCGCCCAACGCAATGCACGCTTTGTGCAGTCGTACTCGATGGCGTAATTTGTGCCGAAAGTGTCGTCGCACTTGGCGATTATGAGATTGTTGCGCGTGTCCTCGGACGGCTGTGGACATTCGACACGGCGCACGAAGTCGAGACCTTCGCTTTTTGACAACGGCGACGGCTCTGCGCTTTCAGCCTGTGGCTCCTCGTACATGATTTCCTCGTACTGAACAAAAGCGTCATTGGGCTTCAGGCAGGCGCAGGAAGCCATGACGACGCTCAGGACGATATTTAACGCGACTTTTTTCATGGCGGCTAAGATAAGAAATATTTTGGAATTTCAATCAAAAATCGGCTTTAACTTCAAAAGTCATAATCTTTCCATTGGCAGGGTGGATGAATGTGATTTTTTGGGCGTGGAGAAAAAGCCTGTCCGCCTTGGTCTCGCCATAAAGAGTGTCGCCCAGGATCGGCGCGCCAAGTCCGTCGCGGTGTGCGCAATGTACGCGGAGCTGGTGGGTGCGTCCAGTCTGTGGGTAAAGGTGGATATATGTCCTGTAGTCCTCGATTTTGTCAACCTTATAAATAGTTACGGCGGGTTTGCCATGCGTGAAATCGACCTTTTGACGCGGACGGTCGGCTATGTCGGCCATTAGCGGCAGTGAAATCGTGCCTTCCATTTTTTTGACTTCGCCGTCCAAAACCGCATAATAGATTTTCTTGACCTCATGGTTGAGGAATTGGCGTTGGAGTTTTGTGTAAATATCGAGGTTTTTGGCGATTAAAATCAGCCCCGATGTCGCCATGTCGAGCCTGTGGGCAACCATCGATTCCGCTCCAAATTTTTGTTTTGAAATTTCAGCTACGGAAACGCATTTGCTTTTGCCCGGGACGCTCAACATCCCGGCAGGCTTGTTGACGACGGCGAGGTATTCGTCCTCATAAACAGTCTGAAAATCAAGTATCTGGCACTTATCGGGCATATTTTCCATGCATGACATTCCACGGAGCATGAAGTCGAGGATGGGCTTGCATTTGCCATTGCAGGCGGGATAATGGTGGAGATGGTGGCGGACTTCGAGCTTGGGCGGCTCGCCCCACCAAAATTCGGCGATTGAGAGCGGCTTAAGTCCGTGAATGAAAGCGTATTGCAAAAGTTTTGGCGCGCAACATTCGCCGCTGCCGGATGGCGGCACAGTGCCGTTAAAATCACGGAAAATGTCAAGCAGATTTTTATATTCGCCACTGACATTCATGAACACGAAATGTCGGAAAAGCCAATTTTGAAGGTCTTCGGATTCCTGTTTGCGTTTGGCTTTCAGGCGTTCAATTTTGGATTCATGGTCGTCAATGCGGTTCTTAATCTCTGCCAACTGCTCCTCGACGGCGTGGCGAAGTCGCTTATATTCAGCCTTTTGGAATTGCGATTCTTTAATAAGGATTTCATTGTTATACTTGGAAGTTCCATCGTCGCCACCACGGAGCAAAATGCGTTTCTGTTTCTGCTCCTGCATATACTGGCGGTAGTTTTCGAGTTGTTTGTCAGCCTCGGCTTTTTTAGTGACGAGTAATTCTCTGTCCGCCAAATAGTTGGCATCGTTTTTCAAAGTTGTGATTTCAGTGTTTATGGTCGAAATCCTGCGCTCGTTTGTCTTGAAATATCCGTCATCGTCAAGGTAGTCGAAGACCGCCGGCGCAAAATACTCATTGTCAAACTTTCCGCCTAATTGTCCAGAATATGCCGCCAAAAATCCAATCCCGCCGTCCTTGTCCTTGACAACCAAGACGCCGAGCATCTTGCCAGTGTCAAGTTCGCGTCGGATTTCGGGCGTGGTTTCGGTAATAACGTGCCGCTTCAACTCCTCAAACGCCGCCATGCACATCGTGTCCGGCTCATAATGGAATGGATTGTTGAGTTCAACAGTCGTTTCACATTGACAATCAAGCGGATGCACAATCATTTTTCTTGTTCGCGGTGTGAGAGGTTGACGATGACTTGTGGGTAGTTTTTACGCAGGAACTCCGCCATGCGCTCGGCACAGAAGACGCTGCGGTGTTGTCCGCCTGTACAGCCGAACAGGACTGTCAGGTTCTTAAAACCGCGTTTGAGGTATTTCTTGACGGAGATTTCCACGATTTGTTGCGTCAGGCTGACGAAAGTCGCCATTTCGGGTTCTTTCGCGAAAAAATCTTCGACATCCTTGTCCTTGCCGGTGAGTTTTGCGTACATTTCGTAGCGGCCGGGGTTGTGGATTGCGCGGCAGTCGAACACAAAGCCGCCGCCGTTGCCGGTCGGGTCGTATGGGATTCCCTTGCGGTACGAGAAACTCATCACTGTTACCGTCAATGCGTTTTTGGCGGCACTGTAGTTGAGCAGTTCCTCGTTGTGTGAGATTTCGTAAAGGTAACTCTCCAAGTATGGAGCCTTTATCGGAAATGGGTGGTTTTCAAGGAGATACTGCAAGTTGCGCATTGCGGGCGGGATGCTGTTAAGGAAGTGCGGCTTGTTCTCCAAAAAACCACGGTAGCCGTAGCTGCCACACGCCTGCATTATCCTCACGTATGCAAACGCGGCAAACATTTCGCGGAACTTTTTTTCGTCGATTTGGACGTGTTTTTTAAGTTCCTCGACGTAGCAGCCGAGCAGCTCGTCACGTATTTCCGGCGGTATCGCAGCCTTTCCGTCATAAAGCAACGACGCAATGTCGTACTGCAACGCTCCACGCCGTCCACCCTGAAAATCAATGAAATACGGCTCATCGTCGTTTCCGATGATGATATTCCTCGACTGGAAATCGCGGTACAGGAAATATTCGGATGGCGCGCTGCAAAGGTAGTCGCACAACGTGCGGAAGTCGTTTTCCAAAAGTTGTTCGTCGAAGACAGTGTGTGTGGTCTTCAGAAAATAATACTTGAAATAGTTCAAGTCCCACATTATCGACTGCTCGTCAAATTTTGGACGCGGATAGCATTTTGAAAAGTCGACTACTTTTGCTCCTTCTACCTGAAAACGAGGAAGTTGGGCGACAACTTTTTTGTAGATTTCGACTGTGTCCTTGTCGGGTCTGCCGTCGCTCTCGCGGTGTTTTTCAAGATAGTCGAACAGCGAGGCTCCGTCGATGAAAGTCTGAAGGTAACACATCATGTCGTCGCTCACCGCCAAAACTTTCGGCACTGGCAGACCAGCGTTTGAAAGTGAATTTGCAAACGAGATAAACGCTTGGTTTTCACGGACTTCGAGACCGACAGTTCCAACGATTGTAGAGCCGGCGATGTCGATTTTATAGTATTGACGGTTGGAACCCGACAGCGGCATTTTTTCCATCTTGTCGGGCGTAGTGCCGTATGTCTTAAGGCACAACTGTTCGAGCGGCTTTGTGTCGTTGAGCTTTGCCATCTGCGCAAAAATAAAGTTTTTAAATGATTTCTAATGAACTTGACTTTATCCAACCGATGCGGCCGTCGGAAAGCCTTATTTCGAGCCATTCGGCGGACTTGTCTTTTACGGACACTTTCAGTCCTTCGTGAATCCTGAAGATGTCCGTGCCGGACTCGTCGGGCGAACTCTTGGCGGTCACGACCTTGTCCATCACAATCGCCTCGGAGGTCTGGTCAAGGAGGTTCTGTGTGTAAAATCCCATCGCCAACGATATGAAACACAGCACGATGAACACAAAACCGAATGAGAATGAGAATTTACGGAGATTAAGGCTGTCTGTGAAGAAGTAGATGAGGAACTGACCAAGCCCGACGGCTAAGAAAACCAGTGTGAAAATCGCCCAGCCGTTCATGCCGATGCCCTTTCCAATCATTTCCGTGATTGCGGAAAAATTGGTCGCCGGAATGTCCTTCAAGTTGTCCACGAGGTTTTGGTTCGCAAGCTTGAGGTTGTTCTTGGCGTCCTCGAACTCGTTGTTCTGCTTTATCGCGCGCTCGTAGTTGAGGATTGCGTGGGTGAAGTCGCCCTGCTTGTAGTAGGCATTGCCAAGGTTGTAGCTCAATTCGGGTGCTGTAAGACCTTGGTTAACAATCTGCTGGTAAAGTTCTGCGGCTAATGCGTAGTCCTTTTCGTTATATGCGTCGTTTGCTTTCTTAAAAAGCGCGTCAGCGTCCTGGTTCTGCGCCTGGAGGGTTTGCAGCGTTGTTGCAAACAAGGCTATAATTATGATAATCAGTCGTTTCATTGTCGTTAACTTATGCTTTTATTGAAGTTTCCATTTGCTCGATAGCCTCGGCAGCCATGGTGTACACCTCGTCGAGGGAATGTGACATCGCCTCGGGCGCGTAGTGTTCGAACTCGCACGTGTCGAGCGTCTCGATGAACTTTTGTGTGACTGCTGGATCTATCTGTTTTTCAGCCAATTTCTCTTGGACATTGTCGCGGGAGAGGTCGGCGCGCGGGATTGCGAGTTTGTCGCTCAGGTAGCCCCACAGCGCGTTCAAAGTCTCGACGTAAAATTCGTCCTTCTTGTTCTGCTTGATGTAGGTCGCGGCGAGTTTGAGGCGTTTGCGCGAGGTCTTTCCGGCGCGGCGGTTTTTCATGCCAATTACGTTGGCATTGTTGCGGATTTGCTGTTGCCTTATTATCAGGACGATGCCGAAAATGACGATGAGCAGCGCAAAAATCATCCAGAACTTGAACGAGTTGAAAAACTGGCCGTTGCCGTCCTTGAATGTCACGTTTGACTGCTTGATGAACCTGATGTCCGAGCCGAGGTTCTCGACGTCGGTTTTTACGATTGCGCTCGTGTGGTTGTTCGGGTCGCGCTCGCCACTTACAGAGACGGTTATTTCCTTGGATTTGACGGTCTTGTAGGTCTTTGAAACCGGGTCAAAAAATGAAAATTCTACAGGTTTTATGGTGAACTCGCCGGGCTGACGTGCGATGACGACGGTGGAGAATGTCTTGCTGCCCGAGATGCCGTTGTCGTTTGCGGTCAGGTTCTCGGTGCTTTTTGGCTCGTACTGCTCAAACTCCGTCGGCAGGTCGAGTTTGGGCGTTGAAAACAGCTGGAAGTTTCCGGTGCCGCTGACGACAACCTTAATCGTTAGCGGGTCGTCGAGTTTGACGCTTGACTTGTCGGCGGACATGGAGACTGTGAAGTTACCGACCGCGCCGCCGAAATTGTCGGGCTTTCCGGCTGGAAGTGGCTTTACTTTGATGGTTTTTGACTTGCTTTGGGCGGTTGACCTTGCGCGTCTGAATCCGAAGTCGTCTATTACGATACATTCGACGCTGTACGGCTCAATGGTCAGTGTGCCAGTCTTTTGCGGGAACAATGCCTTTTTCTGCCACAGTGCGTAGGCGTATATCGTGCCGTTGATTCTCTTTCGTTCGAAGTTGATGTTAGTCGGGTTGTAGATGTCTTTTGCCCAAAATCCGTTGAAATTTGGGTATTTGGGACTGTCAAAACCTAAAATATCGTATCGAGAATAGAATACCGCAGATAGTATAACTTGCTCGCCGACAAAGACCTCAGACTTGTTTGTGTTGACCTCGAGGAAGGTATTGCCGCCTTGGGACGGGGCAGGGGAGTCGTCCATGATGTTGGAGCGCGAACCTGAGCCTGATTGGGGATTGCTGCCGGCGGACGAGTTGCCTTGGGTCACTTCGATAGTGACGGAGTTCGAGGTATACTTCTGTCCGTTCACAGTCGCGGTGATGGCTGGGATTGTGTATGTGCCTGGTTTTGGAGCACTTATAGTGTACATGTACACTAACTTGACGGTCATGTCGCCGTTGATAATCGACATGTTTTGGCTTGTGCTCCTTCCGTATACGTCAAAGTCGTCGAGTTTAGGCGTTTCCATCTTCGCATTCTGCCTGTTGACCGACACGTCTAACCTGAATGGCACACCCGAGGCTACCTTGGCGGGTGCATTCATCACTATTTCAACGTCTTGTGCTACTGAGGCGGCTGTCGCCGCTATCATTATTAGTGCAAAACTGAATAATATCTTCTGCATGATACGATATATTCTGTGGGTTTAGTTATAGTTTTTTCTCTTTTTGTCGACGCAACGACTTGGCTACCAGTTCTTGTCATGCGACTTTGGTTTGCAATTGTCCTGGTTGTCCTTGACTTTTTTCTGCGTCTGCGCGTCGGCCTTGTTGATGGCCTCGAGGATTCTGTCGGCGTCCTCCTTGGAGATTCCCATGAGTGCCGCCGCCTCCTCGCTGTCGGGCGTTCCGTCGTTGTCGGAGTCCGTGTCGCGGTAGTCCGGGATTCCGTCGCCGTCGCGATCCTGCGGCTCTTTCGGGTTCTTCCCTGCCTCCACGCTGTCCGGGATTCCGTCGTTGTCGGAGTCGTTGTCTTTATAGTCCGGCACACCGTCGCCGTCAGTGTCGCGTGGATTGTTGGGGTCGTCGCCCTTCTCCACATTGTCAGGTATGCCGTCGCCGTCCGAGTCCTGATCCGGCGGGTTTTGCTGATCCTGGTTGTCCTGGTTCTGCTGGTCTTGCTGCTGTTGGTTGTCTTGGTTTTGCTGTTGTTGCTGTTCCTGGTTCTGCTGTTTCATTTCCTCGAGTTTGTCGAGTAATGTCTTTGCATACAGGTAGTTATATTTGCACTGTTTGTCATACGGGGCGTTGCGGAGCGATTTTTTGTATTGTTCGAGTGCTTCCTTGCCGACCTTTATGGCCTGGTCGAGTTTGTTCTGCTTTATGGCCTGCTCGCATAGCGCGAGTTGTGCGTTGGCGAGGTTGTAGTAACATTCGCCCATCTTTTTGGGGTCGGTCTGTGACTTTGCCAAAGTCTCGAAAGCCTTTTTCGCGTCTTCAAATTTGCCTTCGCGGTAGAACGCGTCGCCAAGGTTGAACGCCGCCTCGTATGACGACGGCTGCTCGTTGACGGCCTTCTGATACTGGACCTCCGCTTGGTCAAACTGTGAGTCGCCATAGTACCCGTTACCTTCCCGGATGTAGGGCTTTTCGGTCTGGGCGGCGGCTGCAATGGCCGTAATGCCCAATATTGATGTCAAGAGAATGGTCTTCATATCGCTTCGTTTGCAAGAACAAATTTAGGGGTTTTTGATTTTAATTAATGTGAAAAAAAAACAATAATTACAAATTGGATTGTGACTGCTCGAAGATGCCCGTGCGCCTTATCCAGCGGTTTTTCCGCTTCAGGACGAAGCACGCCGCCACGAAGAATATCAGCGAGAGCACCGCTGGCAGCACGAACTTTTCGTCGTACTCCGCGAACTGCACAATCTCGCCTTTCTTCATCTTTGAGATTTCGGAGTAGACGGTCGAAAGCCCGGAATTGCTGTTGGACGCTTTGACGTAGATTCCGCCGCCAGCCTGTGCAATCTTTTGGAGCGTGGTCTCGTCAAGCTTAGAAATCACGATGTTTCCAGCGCGGTCTTTGATGAAATCCTTGCTGGCTTCGCGGATTGGAATCGGCACGCCGCGCACGTCGCCAACTCCGATAGTGTGGACGGCGATGCCTTTGGCGTTACAATCTTTCGCAATCTGTATCGGGTCGGGCGTCGGCTCGTGGTTTTCGCCGTCAGAGACGAGGATTATCGCCTTGCTCAGGTTGTCGTCGAAGTTGAAGGACTTTACCGCCAAGTTCAACGCCGCGCCGAGTGCCGTGCCCTGCTCGGAAATCATGTCGCACGTGACGGACTGTATGAAGATGTCGGTCGCCTTCAGGTCCGTCGTCATCGGCACTTGAACAAACGCCGAGCCAGCAAAAATTATCAGGCCGACCCTGTCCGTCGAGAGTTTGCGGACGAGGTTTGAGATTGCGTTCTTGGTGTTTTCAAGTCGGTTAGGGTACATGTCGGTAGCCCTCATCGAGTTGCTGATGTCGAGGAGTATCATTATCTCGTTGCCCTCGGAGGTTGTTTCCTTTAACTGTGAACCGACCCTCGGCCTTGCGACTGCGACGATAAGCAGCGACAACGCCACAAGCGCAAGCACCATCCTCAATATTGGCCTTGCGGTGCTGTTCTCGGGGCTCAACGCCTTGAGCGTCTTGAGGTTGCCGATGGCTTTAAGAGCCTTGCGCCGACGGTGGGAATAATACAAAAATCCAACCGCCAACACCGGTATCATCAGCAGCAGGTAGAGATATTCTTTATTTGCAAATTGAACGTCAAACATTTTATATTAATTCATAATTCACAATTCATACATAATTCATAATCGCCATTCGGGGTGCGCCTATGGCAGAACCGCCCCGACAGTCAGTCTAATTATCACATTCAAGACCATGAGTATCAACGCCCACAGCAGGAACGGGTGGAAAAGGTCTGTCGCATGGCTTATGGTCATAGTCAGCATCTTGGTCTTCTCCAATTTGTCAATCTGCTCGTAGACGCTCTTGAGTGCCTGGTTGTTGGTTGCGCGGAAGTACTTGCCTTCGGTGAGTTTCGCGATCTTCTGGAGCGTCGGCTCGTCGATTTCGACCTTGACCTGCTCGTATGTCTTCCGTCCCCAAATGTCGATGGTGGGGTAGGGCGCAGTGCCATTAGTTCCGACGCCGATTGTGTAGACGCGGATGCCATACGTCGCCGCAATTTCCGCCGCGCTTATCGGTTCAATCTCGCCGGTGTTGTTCATGCCGTCGGTCATGAGGATGACGACTTTGCTCTTTGCGTCGCTGTTTTTCAGGCGGGCGACGGCGTTAGAAAGTCCCATGCCAATCGCCGTGCCGTCGTCGATAATGCCGTTCTTGACCTGTGACATGAGGTTGACGAGGGTAGCGCGGTCGCTCGTCAGTGGACACTGAGTGAAGCTCTCACCGGCGAAAAGCACGATGCCAATCCTGTCGTTCTCCCTCGCCTGTATGAACTCGCAGGCGACGTTCTTAGCCGCCTCAAGTCTGTTGGGCTTGAAGTCGCAAGCCTCCATGGAGCCGGAGATGTCGAGCGCGAGGACGACATCGATGCCCTCCTTCTCAATCTTCTCGTCCTGCGAGGTGCTTTGGGGACGGGCGATGGCGATGATGATAAGTGTGATTATAAAGAAGTTAAGAATTGGCGGCAGGTAATACAATATCTTGCGTATGGTCAACTTGTTGGGCCCGAAGTCGTCCAACGTGCTGAACTTAAGCGTCGCGTTAAAGTTCCTTAACTTAAAGAAATACCACACTCCAAGCGCGCAGAGTACAACTGGTATCAGCCAAAGCCTGCCTGGATGTGCAAAATGTATATAGTCGAACATCTCTTGATTAGTTTTTGATTTGTTGTGCCGATTCGTTAGCGGCGTTTTCGTCTTCTGCCGCCTGCTGTGGCATCGTGGTCTCTACGATGTCGTATGCGAGCCTCATGCAGCGGTCGTTCTCGTCGGGAAGTGGCTGCATCTTTGCAAACTTCACAAAATCCGCCACGTCAAATATTGACTTCAAGTCTTTGAACGCCGGAGCGTCGCCGCCCACAAAGCCTTTCAACGCCACGAGGGTCTCCGCCGACGTGGATTCCATCACGGAGTAGCCGAAGCGGTCGGATATGTAAGTCTTTATGATTTCGGTGAGGTCGGTGTAATATTCCTTTACTTTTCCACTCTCACACAATCTCTTGTCCTTCAATTGGTTGAGTCGCCTTATCGCAACCTTTTCAGCGGGTTCTTTAGGTTTTGAGAACGGGATGATGGGCTTGTTGCGTCGGCGGCGGATTATGACGTATGTGGCAGCGGAGGCGACGAGGGCTACAAGCAGGAGAATCAGTATGATGTTTCCAAACCTCGCCCAAAACTCGGCGAATGTCCACGGCGCGTCCTTCACATCCTTGATGTCAAAAATCTTGATGATTCTCGTCGTGTCGATGCTGCTTGTGAAGGTTGAATCGATGCCCTGGAGGAGCGTGAAAGTGATATTCAAAGGCTCGGTGAACACAGAGTCTCCGTTAATGACGACGGCGATTCGCGGGATTGTGTATGCGGAGTCCTCGAAGGATGTTATCAAATAGTGGAATTTGTAGGTGATTTCCTGGTTCATGCCGACTATTGTGTCCGGCTTGGGCGTCGAGACGACTTCAAGCGTCGGCACAATCTGGTTGTTCTTGAAGTCTGGCTGGCTGACCTTTGAGCCGGGCTTTGTGGATGCGGTTATAGTAAGCCGTGCCTGGCTCGCTATTTCGATGACATTGGAGTCGAGTTCGGCCTTCACAGACCTTTGCGCCGATACGTCCGTGGCGGTCGCCATAATCGCCGCAAACGCTCCAAACGCCAAATATTTCCTTATCTTGTTATATGCCAGTTTCATTGTTTTAAAGTCCAACCTAACGAGATTTAAACAGTTTGATAAGCGGCTTGACGTAGTCGTCGCCGTTGGCAATCGCCACTTTTTCCACGCCCGCGCGCATAAAGCCGTTCTCAAGGTTCTTCATGCGCTCCTGAGCCGCCTGTGCGAGGTGTTCGCGGACAGAGCGGTTAGAAGTGTCCACAAGCCTTGTCTTTCCCGATTCCGCGTCCTGCATGTACACAAGCCCGACGTTAGGGAACTCCTCGGTCTCGCGGCGGTCGTACACCTCGAGGGCGAGCAGGTCGTGCTTATGACCGGCAATCCTCAGCGCGTCGCTGAAGTCGGAGCATGCAAAGTCCGAAATCATGAACACCGTGCTGCGCTTCTTGATGACGCTTGTGAGGTATTGGAGCGCCATTGCGGCGTTTGTGCCGCGGCCCTTTGGCTCGAAGGTGAGCAGTTCGCGGATAATGCGCAGTATGTGCTGGCGGCCTTTCTTAGGCGGGATAAACTTCTCGATGATGTCCGAGAAGAATATCACGCCTATTTTGTCGTTGTTGCTTATCGCCGAGAACGACAGGCAGGCGGCTATTTCGGTCACGAAGTCACGCTTCGTCGTCTCCTCGCTGCCGAAGTCGAGAGAACCCGAAACGTCGACGAGGATTATGACTGTAAGTTCGCGCTCCTCCTCGAACACCTTGATATAAGGCTTGTCGAAGCGGGCAGTGACGTTCCAGTCGATGTTCCTGATGTCGTCGCCGTACTGGTACTCGCGCACCTCGCTGAACGACATGCCACGCCCCTTGAACGCGCTGTGGTACTCGCCCGCGAAGAGGTGGTTGCTCAGACCACGCGTCTTGATTTCGATTTTGCGAACCTTCTTTATGATGTCAGATGTTTCCATTTATTCAATGCATAATTCATAATGCATAATTAAATTCACAATGCATAATTCACAATGCACAATTAATTGTGAATTGTCAATTGTGAATTGTCAATTGTGAATTGTCAATTATTACGGAACTTGTACGGCGTTGAGGATTTCGCTGACGATTTCCTCGGTGGTGATGTTCTGCGCCTCGGCTTCGTATGTGAGGCCGATCCTGTGGCGCAATACTGGGTGGCAGACGGCGCGGACATCTTCCGGCAGGACGTAGCCACGGCGTTTGAGGAATGCGTATGCCTTCGACGCCTTCGCAAGCGAGATTCCGGCACGCGGTGAGCCGCCAAAGCTTATCAATTCCTTGAACTTCTCCAGGCCATATTCCTCGGGATTCCTCGTCGCCGAGACGATGTCGACGATGTATTGTTCGATTTTCTCGTCGATGTACACTTCCTTCACCAAGCCGCGCGCACGGATGATGTCGTCGGCAGTGAAAAGTTGTTGAGGTTTGGGGAACTCGCCGCTGATGTTGTTGCGGATGATGATTTTCTCCTCGTCCTTCTTCGGGTACGACACAATGATTTTCAACATGAAACGGTCGACCTGAGCCTCGGGCAGCGGATACGTGCCTTCCTGCTCCACAGGGTTTTGTGTGGCAAGTACAAGGAACGGGTCCTCGAGCCTGAAAGTCTCCTCGCCGATAGTCACCTGGTGTTCCTGCATCGCCTCGAGCAGCGCAGACTGGACTTTAGCGGGGCTACGGTTAATCTCGTCCGCCAAGATGAAGTTGGCGAAAATAGGGCCTTTCTTGACGATGAACTCCTCGTTCTTCTGCGAGTAAATCATTGTGCCGATGAGGTCGGCGGGCAACAAGTCCGGCGTAAACTGTATGCGGTTGAATTTTGAGGCGATAATCTGTGACAAAGTCTTTATCGCCAACGTCTTTGCCAAGCCCGGCACGCCTTCGAGAAGCACGTGTCCGTCGCTCAAAAGACCAATCAGAAGTCCTTCGGTAAGCTGTTTTTGGCCAATGATGACCTTGCCCATCTCCATCGAAATCATGTCGACGAACTGGCTTTCCCTGTTTATGCGTTCGTTAAGTTCCTTAATATCAACTTTTTGATCCATTTTTATGTGTTTTGGTTATATTCGTCGCAAAATTACCTATTTCTAAATCATGTTTCAAACCTTTTAAATCATATTTCACGATAATTAACTTTTTTTCATATTTCGGCTTTTTTTTGCGATATTTCACAACATTTTATTTGTAAATCCCGCCATTTTTTTACATTTTTGCCACACGAAACAATAAATAAACAATGAAAACATCATGCCGTTGACAATAACGCAAATATTATCGCTGATAATGATTGGCATCGTGCTCGGGGAATTAGTGCTACACCTGGTTCTGATGTTCAAGTCCGAACGCAAGAACCTGCACTTGTTTTTCATAACAGCATTCGTGTCGATAAGTTTCCTTGTCGGATTCAACAACCAGTACGGCATGTTGACGTCGCTATGGCCGTCATACGACTACGAGATTGTCAAGTATTTCCTGTTCCTGTCGCTTAACATATACCTGACGAGCGTCAACTTCATCTTCGCCGTCCTGCCGAGGTTCAGGAAAGTCAACCGAAACACAATGTACGCCATGAGCGGTGCTGTGTTGTCCATCAACATATTGTACCTGTTCGTCAGCAGCGACTTCCACGACATACTCATCGCCATCGACGGCGGCATACAGCTCGCGTACCTTGCATACGTGATGTTCCACCTCGCGCGCACAATAGACCTTAACCGCAAGAGCACGGTGGTGTTCTTCGCGCTTTTCATCCTGTACATTCTCTTTGTCGCCGTGACATCTGTATATTCATACTACGACCGCGCACACTGCTGGGTGTTCTTCCTTGGCGGCAGCATATTCTCCGTCGCGCTAAGTTTCATCGCTGCGGTCAGGACATATAACAACACAAACAGCGCGGTTAAGAGCGGATTCAGTTCTGAAATCACAAACAAAATAGAGGAACTCCAAAATTCAAACGACGCGAAGGACAAGTTCTTCTCCATAATCGCCCACGACCTCAAGACGCCTATCAGCAGCATAACGACACTGTCGGAGATATACACCGACGAAGCCTCCAAGGGGCGCGACCCTCACGCCAAGGAACTTGCGTCTGCGCTCCACGACAGCATCGACAGCCTGTGCAACCTGCTCGACGACCTGCTCTCATGGTCACGCGCCCAGCTCGGTGCAATACAATGCAACCCGGCGTACTTGGACATCAGCGACCTCATTGAACACGTAAAGAGTAACGTCGCGCCGCTCTGCATGGCGAAGAACATCGAGCTTAGAGCCACAATCAAGAGCCGCGACAAGGTGTATGCCGACCATAACCTCATCCTCACCGTCTTGAGAAACCTCGTCACAAACGCCATAAAGTTCTCGTACCAAGACAGTTGCGTACAGTTGGAGTTTGACGTGGCGGGTTACGCAAGCATAATAAGAGTCACTGACAACGGCATCGGAATGAGCCGCGAAGCCTTGGACAGCCTTTTTAAAATTGACAAAATATCCTCGCGCCCCGGCACGCACAAGGAACAAGGCACCGGCCTCGGGCTGATTGTTTGTAACGAATTTGTGAAAATGCACAACGGCACCATAGAAGTCGAAGCTGAAGAAGGCCTCGGCACATCCATCATTGTCAAACTGCCGTTCTACTCCAAAAGGTAAAGTCACGGGAACGTCACACGCAAAGAAAAAGCGGGAAATGATATCGCATCACGTCCCGCCCAAAAAAATGAAAAATGAAAATGAAAAATATTTATTTACTTTAGTTTTCAACCGTAATATTTAATGCACAAATTGTGCCAAAAACAAGTTTTAGACAAATGATTTTCACATCAAAAACATTGTTTGACAAAGTCCTGAAACACTACAACGGCATAACGCTCTGGCCATTCATAATCCTCAAGCAAAACGCGGAAGAAATGGGGCAGGAGAAGTTCCGCTCGATAGTCAACCACGAGCGTATCCACCTCCGCCAACAGGTTGAGACCCTGATAGTATTCTTCTACTTGTTGTACGCTTTCTTTTATATACGTAACCGCATTAAGGGACAGCCACATTGGAAAGCTTACATGAACATACCCTTTGAGAAAGAATCGTACAAGAACGAGCAGGACTTCGACTACCTCAAAAACCGCAAACTCTGGCAGTGGCGCAGGTACATATAAAAAATACCGTCCGCAAAGCCTCTGTGGATTTTTACGTTTTTCTCGTAATTGCAAATTTATCCAAAAATATCTGCATTAATTAACGATTACTTAACGAATAAACCTTATCTTTGCGGCATAGAAAACAGAAAAACAAAACCTCATTACGAAAAATATGTCAGACAAACTTCAAATCAAGAATTTGGACAACGTTGTGGTAAGGTTTTCGGGCGATTCGGGCGACGGCATGCAGCTCGCCGGCAACATCTTCTCGACTATCTCGGCCACCGTTGGCAACAGCATCAGCACATTCCCCGACTATCCCGCCGACATCCGCGCGCCCCAAGGCTCGTTGACAGGCGTTTCGGGTTTCCAAGTGCACATCGGCGCGGAAAAGGTATATACCCCCGGCGACAAGTGCGACGTGCTCGTGGCCATGAACGCCGCCGCGCTCAAGACACAGTATAAATATGCGAAACCGGATGCAACAATAATCGTCGATACCGACAGCTTCAAGCCCGCAGACTTGCAGAAGGCGCAGTTCCAGACCGAGGACTACCTCGGCGAGATGGGCATCGACCCCGACCGCGTAATCCTCTGCCCCCTCACCTCGATGGTCAAGGCCTGCCTCGCGGATTCAGGCATGGACAACAAGAGCATCCTCAAATGCCGCAACATGTTCGCATTGGGCTTGGTTTGCTGGCTATTCGACCGCAATCTCGAGATTGCCTTCAACTTCCTCAAAGACAAGTTCGCCAAAAAACCGGGCGTCGCCGAGGCCAACATCAAGGTAATACAGGCCGGATACGACTATGGCCACAACACCCACAGCAACGCCACCAACGTATATAGAATCGAATCCAAAAACAAAGTTGCGGGACGCTACATGGACATCACCGGCAACAAGGCCACCGCATACGGCCTTATCGCCGCCGCCGAAAAAGCCGGACTCAGGCTTTACCTCGGCTCTTACCCCATCACCCCCGCCACCGACATCCTTCACGAGCTCTCGAAGCACAAGTCCTTGGGCGTAACCACCGTACAGTGCGAGGACGAAATCGCTGGTTGCTCGTCGGCTCTCGGCGCGTCGTTCGCGGGCGCATTGGCGGCGACATCGACATCAGGTCCCGGCATCTGCCTCAAATCAGAGGCCATGAACTTGGCTGTAATCCTGGAACTTCCATTGGTGGTGCTCGACGTTCAGCGCGGCGGCCCGGCCACAGGACTTCCCACAAAATCCGAACAGACCGACCTCTTGCAGGCGCTTTTTGGACGCAACGGCGAGTCGCCAATGCCCGTAATCGCCGCCCTCAGCCCCACAGACTGTTTTGACGCGGCATACGACGCCTGCAAAATCGCCCTCGAGCGCATGACGCCCGTGATTTTGCTCACCGACGCATTCCTCGGCAACGGCTCGGCAGCCTTCAAGCTTCCCAACCTCGACGACTATCCCGCCATCAACCCGCCATACGTCCCCGAAGACCTTCTCGGCAAGTGGACGCCTTATATGAGGAACGACGAGATGGTGCGCTACTGGGCGGTCCCGGGACGCAAAGGCTTCACCCACATACTTGGCGGCCTCGAAAAGGACGACAAGACCGGCGCAATATCCACCAACCCCGAAAACCACGACCTCATGTGCCGCAAACGCGCCGAGAAGGTCGCCCGCATCCCCGTCCCCGACGTTGAGGTCTTGGGCGACAAGGACGACGCCGAACTCTTGATAGTTGGCTTTGGATCCACATACGGACACCTTCACGCCGCCATGGACGAGATGCGCGCCGCCGGCAAGAAAGTTGCCCTCGCGCAGTTCAAGTACATCAACCCGCTGCCCAAAAACACGTCGGAAGTATTGAAGAAATACAAGAAGGTAGTAGTTGCCGAGCAAAACCTCGGACAGTTTGCGGGCTACCTCCGTATGAAAGTGGACGGATTTGTGCCGTATCAATTCAACGAGGTAAAGGGTCAGCCGTTTGTGGTAAGCGAACTTGTGGACGCATTCAACGAAATTTACGCAAAATAAATGATTTCGTTTGACTAATCATCAAATCAACAAATGATTTAGTCAACAAATCAACAAAATCATCAAATCGGAAATAATAAAATGAGCGAATATACAATCAACGATTTCAAGAAAGGGCAGCCGCGCTGGTGTCCCGGCTGTGGCGACCACTTTTTCCTCGCCTCGCTGCAAAAAGCGATGGCAGAAATAGGCGTCGCGCCCGAAGACACGGCCGTGATTTCGGGCATCGGATGCTCGTCGCGCCTTCCGCACTACATGGCTACCTACGGCATGAACACCATCCACGGACGCGCCGCAGCCATCGCCACGGGCTGCAAAGTCAGCAACCCCAAACTTTCCGTATGGCAGGTTTCGGGCGACGGCGACGGCCTCGCTATCGGCGGCAACCATTTCATCCACGCGCAACGCCGCAACATCGACCTCAAGATGATTCTTCTCAACAACCGCATCTACGGTCTTACGAAGGGCCAGTACTCGCCCACCTCGCCGCGCGGTTTCGTCAGCAAGTCAAGCCCTTACGGCACAGTTGAAGACCCGTTCCGCCCGGCAGAACTGGCGTTTGGCGCAAGGGGGCATTTCTTCGCCCGCGCCGTCGCCACCGACTCGCCCGCAACAATCGAAATCCTCAAAGCCGCCCACGCTCACAAGGGCGCGGCAGTATGCGAGATTTTGCAGAATTGCGTCATCTTCAACAACGGCACCCACGACGCTGTCTATGACAAGGCCGGCCGCCTCAAAAACGCCATCTACCTTCGCCACGGCGAGAAGATGGTCTTTGGCGAAAACAACGAGAAAGGCCTCGTCCAGGACGGCTTTGGCATCAAGGTCGTAACGATTGGCGAGGACGGCTACACCCTCGACGACGTCCTTGTCCACGACGCCCACGCGCAGGACAACACCCTTCAACTGAAACTCGCCTTGATGGAAGGCCCCGACTTCCCCGTTGCCCTCGGCGTAATCCGCGACGTTGACGCGCCCACATACGACGATGCCGTCAACGCCCAAATCGACGAAATCAAGGCCGCCAAGAAGTA
This sequence comes from uncultured Bacteroidales bacterium, assembly GCA_905234655.1. Lineage (GTDB taxonomy): Bacteria > Bacteroidota > Bacteroidia > Bacteroidales > UBA3824 > UBA3824. The sequence continues at coordinate 2,954 of CAJOJG010000015.1, read as the reverse complement.
CCACAACTTCGCCGAACTTCTCGAAACCAACGACATCTGGGAAGTGAAGTAATTAGTAATTAGAAATTAGTAATTAGAAGATTGAAAAGCACGGAATCATGGTTGGTTCCGTGCTTTTTTTGTTTAATGATCAAAATAAAATCTATTCTTTAAACAGATCTGAGTGAGTGCCAGTTCGTTGCAAAGTTATTAGTCTAATTGTTTCGGCACGGTCATATATTAGCAACCAATCAGGCTGGATATGGCACTCGCGTAATCCATTATATTCGCCGGACAATAAATGGTCGTGATTGTTCTCTGGCAGTTTTTCGCCATTCAGCAACAAATCAACCAGTTCATAAAGTTTAGGAATATCAAGACCTCTTTTTTTGGCTTTCTTAATATCCTTTTTGAACTGTCCGGTCATATCCAAATCGTACTTAGCCATATTACAACGCCTCCAACATTTTTTTGAAGTTGTCAATATTCCCGACGTGTATAATGTCTTTGCCTTGACGTGCCTTTTCTATTGTTTCGATTGTCTTGTCGTTAAATTCTTTGCCTGTTTCAGGATCAAACAAGCGAGGTTTGGTGACCATTACAGGTTCGTTTTCGACAACACGGACAAAGGACAACGACATCAAATACTTCATAAATGCCGCAGCATCCGCGTTTGTGTTATCCATTTCTATTGTGTATGTTTGCATAATTATATTGTTTTAAATTTCGTCGCAAAGATAAAATACTTTTGGAAGTTATGCAAATCAATTTGTCCGATTATCACGAATCCAATTTTGTTAAAACTTGGATTCTATATCCATTCGTTCATGCAACATTTTAATATTACGGATTTTCGCTTCCAATTTCGTAGCCAACTGAGTTTGCAATACACTTTTTTGCTAATGTATTACCAATCATAATATCAATGTTTTGCGCAAAGGTAGTGTATTTTTCGTTAACATACAAATTGTTTTCCTCAAAAAATCATCTCAAACAGCCTGCCCACCATCTCTGCCTCGCTTGCGTCCTTGTCCAAGCCGTACAATCCCAAAACAATCTCGTCCAATTTGCGGTGCGCCTCGGCAAGGTCGGTGAACAAGAGGTCGAGGTTTTCGCCGTAAAGCGTTGCGAGCGACGCGCCTTGCGAGAGGTATTTTTCACGAATGTCGAGGATTTTTTGTGCATGTGTAGAGACGATGTGCACATCGTCTTTACAATCGCCACCGACATTCGGCCACGGAAAATTGTTGTAAACAATAGTATTACTATAACTATACCGCATTTCAAGTCTCCCGCATACAGCACGCATCCAAGCCATATGTACAATCGATGTTAAAATGCCGAAATGATAGAGCGTTGCATTTTGCATAACAAATAATTTGTCGCCTGGAATAATTTCTTTCGACAAATAATCGATAGGGATGTACTTGCGTGTTTCTGATGACACCTTGGGTATTGCAACATAATCGCCTGTTGCTTCAAATGGCGCACCAAAAAGATAAGGCGTTTTTGCCGCTCTTAATGTACTTGAACGTTTGCTTGCCAATCTGAATTGCTTTACGGCATTAATTCGCCGCATTATTTCAGGATATTTTGTTAATTCTAAGACATTTGCATCTTTTAGCCACAAACAATAACGCGGCTTACGCATTATAAAATCTTTTCCCATCATATACGGTCTGAAAAACTTTGCAGCCTTGGGTTCAAATGTCAAGAAATCGTATTTTTCTTCAACTGTAAAGGTTAAATTGCCATCATCAATTGGTTGTCCTCCAAGACAAATTTCGGGAACGTCGCAGATTGGTTTGCTCCTGTTTTCGATAAAGACATTACTACCATTTACAAGATAACCGTTTATATTTTGAGCATTTTCTACGGTTTTGTCTGCGTTGAAAATATGTTTGTCGTTATTATTAACCAACGAAAATCCCACAATAACACAATGCACGTGCGCCATTCCCACAGAATCGCTTTCCCAACGGAATGTGCGGTAGGCAAAATTAATTACCAATCCGTCTTCAAAAAGCGGTTTCCAAAGATTTGCCACCTGTTCGCCTTGACAAATTGAATTGGTGGATACAAAGGCGCAATGGATTTTTGGATTATGTTTAATATAATCAAAAGCCTTTTTGTACCAACACGTTACATAATCCATATTGCCTACATTTTTCCAATCCTTTCCAAAAATATTGATTACATCCTCTTTCTGTTCTTCGTTCATAATCCTTGCGCCAACAAACGGCGGATTACCAACGATATAATCCAACTCTGACGGATTGACATAATCCTCCCAATTGATTCGTAAAGCGTTGACACAGTGGATAGTATCAATATTACAGAGCGGCAGTTCCGAAATGTTTTCGCCGAGGATTTGCTGCGTTTCGTGGAGCATTTGGTTTTGTGCGATCCACAGGGCGGTCTTGGCGGTATCAACGGCAAACTCGTTGATTTCAAAACCGTGGAATTGCGACAATGATACCCGTAGAGACGTTGCACGCAACGTCTCTACGCCCGCCGTATGCAATTCGTATAGAATTTTGTTTTCCAATCGGCGTAGTTCCATGAAACAGTATGTCAAGAAATTGCCCGAACCGCACGCTGGGTCGAGTATGCGGATTGAAGCCAATTCGTCTTGAAGGCTTAGCAATGTATCGCGTTTTGCGTTGAGGTTGGGAATTTTGGTGGCGTCGCTTAGTCGGGAGCGCAAATCGTTGAGAAACAGCGGCGCAAGTGCCTTGTCGATATTTTCAGTGGTGGTGTAGTGCATACCGCCTTCGCGACGGTCTTTGCTCGAAAGCGTACTCTCAAACATCGCCCCAAAAATGGCAGGATTAATCGGGCTCCAATCAAACCCAAGCGAAAATTTTTGCGTGATATTGAAGGCAATGGTCTCGGTCAACTTCGGCAACTTGACATTTGCGGCAAAAAGTCCGCCGTTGGTGTATGGAAATTCGTTGAGCCTAATGTCCTCGCTG
>CAJOJG010000014.1 GCA_905234655.1 uncultured Bacteroidales bacterium | reverse complement strand
TTATTATCATTTTTTTACATTTCCTACCCATAATGTATAGTGGTTTTGTTTGCAAATATACAATATATTCTCATAATAGACAAAATGTTTTAAAAAAAATTGTCTATTTTGAATATATAAATGGTATAAAAACCGTATTGAAGACGCAAAAAGTAATCATCAGGTAAATCCTAATCCTCAATTCAATAAAACTCTGACGAAAAAAATCCCCGGCGTAAATCATGGATTCGCGCCGGGGGTTAATTTTGATTGGTAGTGGTAAAGTGGAACCTACTACTTCGCGTACATTGCTACGATAGCTTCGTAGAGTTCCTGCTTGCCGGAGGTCTGCTTGGGTTCGCCAACCTTCTTGCCGTACTCGTATACGTCTTCGAGGGTGAGCTTGCCTTCTTCAAATTCCTTGCCCTTGCCGCTGTCGAAGGATGCGTAGCGGTCTGCCTTCATCTTCTTGTAGGGCGACTTTTCGAGGAGGGCTGCTGCGTTTTCGAGGGCGCGCGCCATTGCGTCCATGCCGGCGATGTGGGCGATGAAGATGTCTTCGAGGTCGGTGGAGTTACGACGGGTCTTTGCGTCGAAGTTTGTGCCGCCGTGACCGAGGCCGCCGCCACGGATGATTTCCATCCAAGCCTGTGTGAGTTCGTACTGGTCGATCGGGAACTGGTCGGTGTCCCAGCCGTTCTGGTAGTCGCCACGGTTAGCGTCGATGGAGCCGAGCATACCATTGTCAACGGCAACAGCGAGTTCGTGTTCGAATGTGTGGCCGGCGAGGGTGGCGTGGTTAACTTCTATGTTCACCTTGAAGTCCTTGTCGAGGTTGTGGGCACGGAGGAAGCCGATTACGGTCTCTGTGTCAACGTCGTACTGGTGCTTGGAGGGTTCCATCGGTTTTGGCTCGATGAGGAATGTGCCTTTAAAGCCCTTGCCGCGTGCGTAGTCGCGTGCAAGTCCGAGCATCATAGCCATGTGTTCCTTTTCGCGTTTTTGGTCGGTGTTCAAGAGGCTCATGTAGCCTTCACGTCCGCCCCAGAATACGTAGTTCTCTGCGCCGAGTTCGATGCCGGCGTCGATTGCGTTCTTAATCTGTACGATTGCGCGGGCTACGACGTCGAAGTCGGGGTTTGTGGATGCACCGTTCATGTAGCGGGCGTTGCCGAATACATTAGCGGTCGACCAGAGCAACTTTATGCCGGTCTCTTTCATCTTCTCCTTGAGGTATGCCACGATAGCCTTCATGTTGGATTCGTATTCCTCGATGGAGTTGCCTTCCGAAACGAGGTCGACATCGTGGAAACAGAAGTAGGGGATGCCGAGTTTCTGCATGATTTCGAAGCCTGCGTCAGCTTTCTGCTTTGCGATTGTCACAGCGTCTGCGCCTTCGTTCCAGGGGAACTTCTTTGTGCCGCCGCCGAACTGGTCGCCGCCTTCTGCGCAGAGTGTGTGCCACCATGCCATTGCGAAACGGAGCCATTCCTTCATGGTCTTGCCCATGATCACCTTGTTCTCGTCATAGTAGTGGAAAGCCATAGGGTTTGTGGAATCCTTGCCTTCGAATTTGATCTTGCCAATGTTAGCGAAATATTCTTTTGCCATTTTTTTAGTGTAATTAAAATTTTTTTGGGTTTATACTGTGTTAATTTGGTGAATTTACTTTGTGATAGTCTCGAGGTACTCCTTCCACTGTCCGTATGCGTCGTCGTACTCCTGCTGGTGGGCGGTGTCGGGTTCCGTGGTCTCGATTTTGTTGAGGTTGGCGAAGGCTTCGTTGGGCGACTTGTAGATGCCTGCGCCGATGCCTGCGCCACGAGCCGCGCCTATAGAGCCGTCGGTGTTGAAGAGTTCGATGGCTGCGCCTGTGGTCGTGGCGAGCGTGTCACGGAATACGGGGGAGAAGAACATGTTGGCGCGTCCTGCGCGGATTACCTTGCAGTCTATGCCGATGGTCTTCATGATGTCCATGCCGTACTTGAATGAGAATGCGATGCCTTCCTGTCCGGCGCGGTACATGTGGGCAGCCTTGTGGATGTTGAAGTTGAGGTTCATTACCGCTGCGCCCGGGTTTTGGTTCTGGAGTACGCGCTCCGCGCCGTTGCCGAATGGCATGATGCTAAGTCCACGGGAGCCGATGGGGATTTCGGACGCTATGCGGTCCATTTCGGAGTATTTGACGACGCCGCCGCCGACTTGCTTGTTCAACCATGAGTTGAGGATGCCTGTGCCGTTGATGCAGAGCAGGATTCCAAGGCGGTTGAGGTCGTTTGTGTGGTTGACGTGGGCGAATGTGTTGACGCGGGAGAGCGGGTCGTACTTCACTTCCTCGGAGATGCCGTATACAACGCCTGAAGTTCCGCCTGTCGCTGCGATTTCGCCCGGGTTAAGGACGTTAAGCGAGAGCGCGTTGTTGGGCTGGTCGCCCGCGCGGTAGCTTACTAATGTGCCTTTTACGAGGCCGAGTTCCTTCGCTGCGGCTTCTGTGAGCTGTCCTTGTGCGGAGAATGTACCGACGGTCTCCGGCAGGAGCGACTCGTCGATGCCGTAGTAGTCAAGCAGGAATTTAGCCGGTTTCTTGTCCTTGAAGTCCCAGAACATGCCCTCGGATAGTCCGCCGACTGTGGTCTTTATTTCGCCTGTGAGTTTCATGGCGAGATAGTCGCCGGGGAGCATTATCTTGTTTATCTTATCATAAAGGTCGGGTTCGTTGTCTTTGACCCATTTGAGTTTGGATGCTGTGAAGTTACCCGGGGAGTTGAGCAGGTGGCTCAGGCAGAGGTCTGCGCCGATTTCGTTGAGTGCTTTTGCACCGATGCCGGTGGCGCGCGAGTCGCACCATATAATCGCCGGGCGTAAAGGCTTGTTGTCTTTGCCAACGGTCACGAGTCCGTGCATTTGGTACGAGATGCCGATTGCTTTAATTTCTGTAGGTGGCACTTCCGCCAGGTTCATGACCTCAGCGAGGGCGAGTTTGGCGTTCTTCCACCACTGTTCGGGATCTTGCTCCGCCCAACCGGGATGCTGGGCTATGATTTCCATCTCTTGTTTAGGGTGGAATGCGGACGCTTCGCATGTACCCGATTCTGCGTTAATCAGCGAGGCTTTCACTGAAGAGCTACCGATGTCAAATCCAAGTAAGTACATTTTCAGTCTTTGATTAAATTGTTGATTAGTAGTTTGGTATGTTGATTGTGCTGTGCTGTTGTGTGCTGTTCCACACTGCAAATGTAAGACGTTTTTTTCATATAACAAGAAATTATGGAATATTTTTTTCGCATTTTTTCAAATTTTTTTATATGTCAGTGGTAGTCAGTTCGTTATCGTTGTCTTTCAAGTCGGTTTTTTGTGTGGGTTCTTCCGATGGAGAGTCTTTCGACGACCGTCCGGAGTATTCGGTGGGCGACACGCCGTAGAATGCCTTGAACGACGAGGAGAAGTGGGCAGGGTTGGAGTATCCGACGGCGTATGCTATTTCGCTGATTGTCAGGTTTTTATTTGTCAGTAGCAACGATGCCTGTTTCATCCGTATGTTTTTAAGGTAGTCGCGGACTGACAAGCCGGTTATGTCCTTTATTTTCCTGTGGAGATGCACACGCGATATGCCAATCGTGTCGGCTAAGGTCTCGACGTTAAGGTCGCGGCACGATATTTTCTCCTTTATGATGTCCTTGACCTTTTGGATGAGGATTTCGTCCTGCGATTTTAGCTCAATGTTCTCAATCGTGTATGCGTCAGCCTTTTGCACGATGTTTTCAGCCACTTTTTCGCGGTTTTCAATCATGTTTTTGGTGATTTTCTTGAGCATTTCGGTGTTGAATGGCTTTTCGAGGTACATGTCCGCGCCGATGTCTATGCCCTGCGCCTTGCTGTTGTCGTCGCCGAGCGCGGTAAGGAGTATGACTGGTATGTGGCTGGTCTTGAAGTTCTTTTTTACCTTACGGCAGAATGTCCAGCCGTCCATCTCCGGCATCATTATGTCGCAGATAATGAGCGTGGGGATTGTGGAGCTAAGGCTGTCGAAGGCTTTCTTGCCGTTTTCGAATGGCATGACGTTGTATTCGGCGCAGAGTTGTTCCGTGAGGTAGTTGCGGATGCTTTCTTCGTCGTCGATGACGTATATTGTTTTTTGTGCAGGGTCTGACGCGCGCTTGACGAGTGCGTTGAGATGAGGCGGAATGTCCTGCTGCTCAATGATGTCCTGCGCCGTGAGGTGGTCTTTGCCCATCTGGAGTTCGACGGTGAATATGCTGCCCTGGGTGTCCTTCCTGTTTTCGGCGTAGAGGCGGCCTTTATGCAGCTCGACGAGGTAGCGCGCAAGGTGGAGCCCGACGCCTGTGCCGGTTATGTAGCGGTTGTCGGGGCTTTTGACTTGGTAGAACCGTTCAAAAATCTTCTCCAATTCTTCTTTCTTTATGCCTATGCCGTTGTCTTTCACGGTAATGCGTATCTTGTTCTCGTCGTCGTATTGAGAGATGTCGATGTCTATCTCGCCGCCGACCGGCACAAACTTGGTGGCGTTGTTGATGAGGTTGAGCATTACTTTTTCAAAGTTTTCAGGGTCGATCCATGCGTAGATTTCGCTGTTGTGGTTGTTAGTGAAGTTGACGGTTATTTCCTTCGTGTCGGCTGCGGGGGAACAGCTTTCGAGTATCGCCCTTACGAACGAACACAGCTCTGTCTTGCCAAATTTCATCATGACTTGGCTCTTGTCCATCTTGCGCAGGTCGAGCAACTGGCTGACAAGGCGGAGGATACGTTGGCTGTTGATTTTCATTATGTTATACAGCCGCATGGTCTCCGCGTCCGTGCCGGGTTTCGAGAGGAGTTTTTCGAGCGGGTCGATGATGAGGGTCAGCGGCGTCCTGACTTCGTGGGAGAGATTGATGAAGAATTGCATCTTCATGTCGTTAATCTGTTCGCTCTGGCGGCGGCGCATTTTTTCGTTGAAGTATTCGAATACGAGCAGCGCAACTAACACTGCCACAATCGCAAACAGTGTCTTTGCCGTGGTGGTCTTGTACCATGTCGGGTGTATGATTATTGTAAGGCGGCGCGTCGGGCTGTATGTGTCGCGTATCCCGGCTATGACTTCAAAGGTGTACGTGCCGCTTTTGATTTTTGTGAAGCTCGCCTGCATTATCCCGCGCGAGCATTGTGTGAATGTGCTGTCAAAGCCGAGCAGCCTGTATTTGAAGCTTGTGCGCTCGATGTTCGCCGGGTTTGAGGTGGCGAACTTAATGGCAAAGTAGTTCGTGGACTCGCTGAGCTGGATTGTGTCGGCTTCGGCGATGTTCTTGTCAAGGATTTGGATGTCGTCGTACTGGGTGCCGATTTCGACGTCGGTGTTGTTTATGGTCACACCAGTAAGCACGACGTCGCCGACTGTGGGCGATTCGGTGAGCTTGTCGTTCTTAATCATCGTGATGCCCATCGTGCTGCCGAAACATGCCATGCCGTTGTCCATCGTGATGCCCGCCCTGCTGACAAACTCGCTGCCTTTAAGTCCGTCTTCCATGCCGAACTGTATGAACGTGTCATGCTCCATGTCTATCCTCACAAGCCCGTCGTAGCCGCTCGCCCATACGTAACCCATTTTGTCATTGGTTATTGAGCATATTGTATGACCGGCGAGGAGTTGGCGTTTCTTGTCGTTCATGGGGTTTATGACCATGATGCCGTCCTTCGTGGCGCACCAAACCTGGTTCTTTTCGTCGATGAAGATGTCGTTTATGGTGTTGTCGGTGAGGAAGCCGTTTTCGACGGTGTATTTGCGGCTGGTCTTTGTGTCGCTCGCTACGTACCACAGCCCGTCGTATGTGCCAATCCAATGGTCGCCGGAGTTGTCGACGGTTATGCAGTTGGCCCACTGCGGGTTGACAAGTATGCCGGGCGTGTATTCTTCCGTTTTGGGGTCAAAACTGCCGATGCCGCCGCCGAGCGACGTTATGAGCAGTTTGCCGTCGGAGCGTTGGCAGATGCACGACACTTTTTCGCATGGAATGTCGTACATTTTGGCGATGCGCCGCGCCTTGATGTCGAATTTTATGAAGTCGTTGCTGTATGTGCCAATCCAGATGAATTTGTCGTCCTGGTTGTGCATGCTTATTATATTGGCGGTTATCGGTCGGCCGTCCTGGTCTGTGAGGTCGATGTGCGAGGTGGTCTTGTCGCTGTTAATGACGTATATGCCGTCGCCTTCCGTGCCTATCCACACTTCTCCGTTACTGCTCGCAATCGCTCCGACCGAGTTACTGCCGATGTTCTTGTCGCTGTTGGGCCGGTAGTAGTAGTTCTCGAATATTGGCGACTCCTTCGTGACGAGCATGAGGCCTTTGTGGTATATTCCGAGCCAAAGATTGCCGTCGTCGTCTTTCATAATGTCGTGGATTTTGGATTTTGAGAAGTCGAACGGCAGGTCGCTGTATGAAATTTGGGAGGCGGCCTCGGTGTTTGTGTCGTATTCCCACAGTCCAAGTCCGTCAGTGCCGACGAGCAGCTTGTTGCCTTCGAGCATCATGGATGTCACGGGGAAGTTTTTGCCAATCGCGCCGAGGGATATGCGGCGTGTCTTGTTGTCGGTAGGGATTATCGCCACGCCGGAGGTCGCGCTCGCGGCGTAGATGTTGCCTTTTTCGTCCTCGATGTATTTGCAGATGTCGGAGGGGATGTCCGGCGGCGTGCTGAGCAGCAGCCCGTTGCGGAATATGTATGTGCCTTGGTCAAACGCGCCGACCCACAGCCGGTCTTTGGAGTCGAGGAAGATTGTGTGGATGTATTTGGTGTCCAACAACTTGGTCATCGGGCTGAAGTTAATCGCCGTGTCGCCTAACCTGTATGTGTACAGTCCAAAGCCCGATGTGGCGATGTAGGCTATGGTGTCGTTGTGGATTATGTCGGAGACAAACGGCGTCATGTTCCCCTTGACGCCGAATTTGATGGGGGAGAAGTGCGACAGCCTGTAGTCGAACCGCCAAACGCCCTTGTCTGTCGCGGCAAGCACGTCGTTATTGGGCAGCGGGCAGATCTTGTTGATGTTCTGGTGGGCGAAGGCGTTTTTTGTGAAGTTCCTGCCGTCGAATACCGACAGACCGTCCATCGTCGCGACCCATATCATGCCGTTCTTGTCGGTGGCGATGTCGTTAATGCGGCTGTTGGTCAGTCCGTTGGAGTTGTTGAAGAGGTATTGGGACTGGGCTATGGCGGAGTCCCATATAGTGAACAATAGTGTCAGTATTGCTAATATCTTTTTCATTTACAATGAGTCCCTGAGGATTATCGTGGTTGGTATCTTGACGTCGATGTATCGTGGCTCGCCGCCTAAGACAAACTGGGCCGCGAGCCTGCCCATCAGGTCGAAGTCTGTGCTCAGGACAGTTATGCCGCCGTAGACGTATTTTTTCATCGGGGTCTCGTTGAACGAGATTACGCCGACGCTTTTGCCTGGCACAAGCCCTTTCTCCTGGCATTGGTCGAGGAACATGGCGAGTGTCCTGTCGCTGACTAAGAAGTATATCTCGCCGAACTTTATGTCGAAGTCCTTCGTGGAGTACAGAATCTCGCCGTCGATGCCGTTGTCGGCGCAGAACTTGTTGATATACTGGACGGTTTCCTTCGGGTGGTCGGTGAACTCCGGGTACAGGCACACAAATTTCTTGTACTTTTTGATTTTGTCGATGCTGCCTTGGAGCGCGTCGTACACGCCTTGACCGAAGTCCTGCCAAATGCGGCTCGCGCCGTCTATCGTGTGGATGTTCCAGTCGATGAGCAGGAGTTTTTCTTTGGGGATTTTTTTCAGTATTTTTTCTATGCGCGGGTTGTCGAAGTTCATGATGACGTATTTGCTGTATTTTCCGACGGATTCTTTCACGGCGGTCTCAAATACGTTAATGTTATAATGGTGGAACCTTATGTCGAGCGGAATGTCTTCCGGGAGCGTCTTCCTGAAGCTGTGGTATAGCACTTCCTTGTATGCCTTGAATGTGTCGAGCAGCATGAACACGCGGCTTTCGGGCTTTGAGACGAAGTATCCACGGTTTGGGACGCTTTCGACGAGGCCTTTTTTCTTGAGGTTGGAGTATGCCTTGTACACGGTGTCGCGGCTTAGCGAGCATGACTTGCTCATCTCGTTCACCGAAGGCAGTATTTCGCCCTGAACGATTGTGCCGTCGCTAATCGCAGTGGTTATGGTGTCCTCTATGGCCTTGTATTTGAGGTCGTGACCGTCGTGTGGGAGTATTGTCCTGAAAAAATCTGCTGTCATTTTAAATTTGTGCTGTGCTGTACTGTGCTGCAAATTTAAAGAGAATAAAGTTACCGTGCAAATTTTTTTTCTTGTGCTAAATAGAAAATTTAAATGTTGTCACTCCGTCTTCGCAGTCTGCTTCGAGTTTTGAGCCCAAGGCCTTGAGGTATGCGTGGCAAAGTTTTAGCCCGATGCTCGTGCCGTTTTCTTGTGCTGTCCCGTTTGTGGAGGATACGTCGTTGGCGTGGTTGATGCACTGCAGTCTCGCCGACGAGATGCTCTGTCCGGTGTCGGAGATTGCGATGTGGACATTGGTGCCGTCGATGTCGGCTTTTATCATCACGATGCCGTCCTGGTAGCAGAATTTTATTGCGTTAGAGATGAGGTTTCTCAGGATTGTGTTTATCTTATTCTCGTCGGAGAATATTATCGTCGGCTCGGCTATGCGGTTGTCGAGCGTTATGCCTTTTTTCATTGCCTGTGCCGATGATAGCTTAAGTATCGAGTCGACGGTTCTGAAGAGGTCGAACTCCTTATTCAATACAGTCATGTCTCCGGCTTGTGAGGTGGAGTAGTCGAGGAGGTTGACAAGCAGCTCGTAGCCCTCCGATGCGGCTTGCTTTATGATTTCGGCGTATTCGGCGGCTTCCTCGTAGTTGTGTTGCTTGAGGTTTGTGTTGAGCAGTTCGCTGAATCCAATCATGCCGTTGAACGGGTTCTTGAGGTCGTGTCCGATGATTTTTATGAAGCGGTTTTTGCTGGCGATTTCTTGTTCAAGTTTTTTCTGCGCCTTCTTAAGTTCCGTCACGTCGAGTACTGTGCCGACAGTCCTGACATTAAGCCCGTCTTCGTCCTTTATGATTGTGCCGGAGATCGAGACGCTGTGTATCTGGTTGTCTATCAGGTTTGTTACGTCGACGTCCATCTTGTAGTCCTTCGAGCCGAGCAGGACGTTCTTCTTGCAATATTGGACGACGTTCTGCTTGTATGTGTCGGTCAGCGATGCGATGAAGTCGGAGTACGTGTACCGCTTGTTGTACTGGTAGCCGAATATGTCGCATACGCCTCTGCTTATGATGTAAGTGTCTGTAAGTATGTCGAATATGAAGAAGTTGCCACAGTTGAACAGTAGTTCTGCGTCGCTGCTGATGTAGTGTTCCTGCGGGCGGTTGTGCCGCTGGTACTTGAAGCAGTCGGCGAGTATCTTTTCGCCGATTTCGCATATTTCGAGTTCCATCTGCTTGACTTTCTGGGCTTTGATGAGCGGTATCCGTCCGTCTGGGTTGTCGCCGGCGGCCTCCTCGGACATGTAGAAGGGCCCGACGATTATGTAGGCGATGCACTCGTCGTTAATGTACACTGGAATTTCTGTGACGACGCTCCCGTTGCTCAGTGTGTTGAGCGAGAAAGACTGCCTCGCGTTTTGGATTTTGTTAAGGGCGAGCGACACAATCAACATGTCGAACCGGTGGGTGTGATGTTCCTTGAAGAATGTGGAGTGCTTGCCGTATGGCTGTTTTGTCACGGCGACAATCTCGATGTCCAAAATCTTCGACAGGACGCGGATGCTGTCGGAGTTCCCGAAGAGTTTAAGGAACATCTCCCCGAGGCTCACTAAGTCACGTGTCCCGTGGTCGCGACCCTCGTATTGCACGTAGTCGTTGTATATCAGTATCGAGTTGTCGTTGTCGAGTGTCGCTTTCATAGTTAAAATTTGAACAATATCAGCGGTTAAAGGTAACAATATTTTTTGATTTTGCGAAAATTTTTTAGCATTTAGAAAATTTTTTTGCAAAAAGCGAACTTTTATTGTTAAAGTTTCGCTAAAAATGGATATATTTGCGTTGTGATTATCATCATGTCACGATAAGGACAAACATAAAGTATTAACACATAAATAATAAACCATTTGATCTTATGCAAAAGATTGACAATTACAACTTCAAGGGCAAGAAAGTCATCGTCCGCGTGGACTTCAACGTGCCGTTGAACAAGGAGACCGGCGAGGTTTCTGACGATACCCGTATCCGTGGCGCACTGCCCACGATCAAGAAAATCATCGAGGACGGCGGTTGTGCAATCCTCATGTCCCACATGGGTAAACCCAAGAACGTAAACCCGCAGGAAGGCGACGCAAAGTTCTCACTCAAGCAGATTATCCCTGCCATCGAGAAATACACAAAGGAGTTCGGCGTTCCCACGATCCAGTTCGCAGAAGACTGCGCTAATGCCGACGCTCAGGCTGTGGCTCTCAAACCCGGTCAAATCCTCCTGCTCCAGAACCTCCGCTACTACGCCGAGGAAGAAGGCAAGCCGAGGGGAATCGAGAAGGACGACCCGAACTTCGACGAGGCTAAGAAGGCGATGAAGGCTAAGCAGGCCGATTTCGCCAAGAAGCTCGCTTCTTACGCCGAGGTATACGTCAACGATGCTTTCGGTACCGCCCACCGCAAACACGCTTCGACAGCTGTCATCGCCGATTCATTCGCCGAGGACAAGAAGATGTTCGGCTTCCTCATCAACAAGGAGCTCGACGCGATGGACAAGGTATTGAACGACGCCCGCAAGCCTTTCACCGCAATCATGGGCGGCGCAAAGGTTTCAGACAAAATCAACGTCATCACAAACCTCCTCGACCGCGTACAGAACCTCATCATCGGCGGCGGCATGACATACACATTCATCAAGGCTCTCGGCGGCAATATCGGCAACTCGCTCTGCGAGGAGGACAAGCTCGACCTCGCCAAGGAAATCCTTGACAAGGCTAAGGCAAAGGGTGTGAATGTTTACCTGCCTGTCGACGCTGTCAACGCCGACAAGTTCGACAAGGACGCCAACACCAACACTTCGGACGTCGACAAGACTCCCGACGGCTGGATGGGTCTCGACATCGCCGAGAAGTCCATCGCAAAGTTTGAGGAAGTCATCGTTAACTCCAAGACTGTCATCTGGAACGGCCCGATGGGCGTGTTCGAGTTCGAGAAGTTTGCAAAAGGCACTTCAGCAATCGCGCAGGCTGTCGCCAAGGCTACTGCTAACGGCGCATTCACCCTCATCGGCGGCGGCGACTCTGTAGCGGCCATTAACAAGAACGGCCTTGCTGACAAGGTAAGCTACGTGTCCACAGGCGGCGGCGCAATGCTCGAGTACATGGAAGGCAAGCAGTTGCCCGGCATTGTAGCCATCAGAGGCTAAGGTTTTGTTTTCATTTTTTGATTAATATTTAGTTATTCCGTCCATGGCGTTTCACGGTGTCATGGACGGTTTTTTTGTGCGATTTCGGGGCTGGTGGGGTAGGAGACGAGTCCGGCGAGCTTGACTCCCAAGACGAGGAAGTCGTCTATCTGCTGCCGGTCGCCAATCCAGTTGTCCATGGTCTCGGTGAAGATTTTTTTCTGCTCCGCCATCGGCAGGGCGCGGTTGGCGAGTATGAGCTCCTTGAACCTTTGGGCGTTGAACTTTTCGTTCATCTCGCCGCCAAACTGGTCGAGGTAGCCGTCGGAGAACATGTAAATAGAGGTGTTGTCGTCGTACATGAAGTCGTAGCATGTGAAGGATACTTTCATGTCCGGGCGCAGCGGCCGTCCGCCTATCGAATAGTAGTTGGCTTTAAGAATCTTGAGTTTGTCGCCCTGGACGACGTAAAGGCTGTTCTTCGCGCCTGCGAACTGGAAACGGTTGAGCCTCGTGTCCACTGTGCACAGGCTCATGTCCATGCCCTCCTCGCTGCCGGAGCCCTCGTCCTGGTTGAGCGCGAGGGTTATGCCGGTGTGGAGCATGGCGAGTATCTGGTCGGGCTTGAAGACGTGCTTTATGTTGACAATCTCGTGTAGCAGCGTGTTGCCGATCATGGAGAGGAACGCGCCGGGGACGCCGTGGCCGGTACAGTCGATGGCTGTGATGACATACTTGCTTTCATAGCGGCTGAACCAGTAGAAGTCGCCGCTGACGATGTCCTTCGGCTTGTAGTAGATGAACATGTCCGGCATCCACCGCTTAATCTTCTCCTCCGGCACGAGGATTGAGTCCTGGATTTTGCGGGCGTAGTTTATGGAGTCGGTTATCTGTTCGTTCTTGACCAAGATGAGGTTCTTTTGACATTCGATTTCGTCCTTCTGCGCGGCTAAGCGGCTGTTAATGCGCTTAATCTTCCGGAACATGAAAAACAGCACCGCCAGCAGTCCCAGCACAACCACACCTATTATTATAAAGGCGGTGATTACCTGTCGCTGCTGGTCGATGACCTGGAGTTTGTCGTCGTCGGCTGCGATACTCAATAGACAGAGTATCAGATGTATATGGAATGTCGCTTGTACCAAAACTTTTGGATATTTATCACGGTAAATGTAATCAAAAAGTTTTGAATAGCGAAAGATTTTTTTATAAAAATTTTATAGAATCTTGTCCATTCCTAAGAAAATAAGCACGCCGTATAGGTAGAACCTCAGATACCTCGACAGTCCGTATAGCATTGTCAGTTTGAATGGGTACTTGACCATGCCCGCCGCCAGGGTCGTCGTGGCGAATGGAAGGGGGAACAGAGCCGCCAGGATGATGATTATGCCGCCCCATTTGCGGATACGGACGAAGAACTCCTCGTTGCGCTTCTCGAGCCATGCGCGGAGCTTGGGGATGTACAGCGCGAGCTTGCCCAAATGGTACGCAATCATTCCGCCGAGGTAGGATATTGAGCCGAGGATCGTGAGCCACTTGAACGGTTCGTTGAACTTGTCGGACCACATTATGAATAGGTCAGGCGGTATCCAGCCCAAAAATGACTCCGATATGAGGAACAGGGCCAGCACCCCGGGCGTGTCGTGGCTGAAGATATAGTCCTCGATGATTTCCTCGAGATTGAAGTAATGGTTAAGCAGCATGACGGCGATTACGATAACCACTATCACGGCCAAAAGCTTGATAAGTACCTGTCCCATGAACGAATACAGACCAGTGCGTTTGTTCCATTCGTGGCTGATGCGCATTTTTTCGCAGAGTGAACGAGGTTTGTTTCCCATGTTAAAAAGTGAATGAAAAAAATCTATGTTCGATTTAACGGCGCAAAATTATAAAAAAAATATTACGATACAAAGCCGTCCGTGCATAAAAAAACGGCCACGTTTCACAACGTAAGGCCGCATCATTTTTACCAATTACACTAAATATGCATGAAAAAATTTACAACGTTTTTAACATAACTTTTTTAGTTAAGCTGTTTCTTTTCACTTACTAACAACAATAATCTTGCTTGACTAACACATTATTTATTTGAAAAAAGCTTTTGCCTATTTTTCACAAAGGTAAGCTGTTTTTCATTACAAGTGGTGGACAAAATGGCACTTTAAGGTGGACATTTTGAGTGAAGATGGTGAAAAAAACACTCCACCACCCCAAAAAATCGCAAAAATCCTTGTTTCCTATGAAAAGTTTGTGTATGTTTGTGAAAAATATTCGGCAACATATATATATGAACACAGTACTTTTCATCATCGACCCGCAAAACGACTTCTGCAATCCGAAGGGTTCGCTCTTCGTCCCCGGAGCCGTCGCCGACATAGACAGGATAGTCGGCATGATTGACAACTATGGCCAAAGCATCGACGAGGTCGTCCTCACTGCCGACGACCATCTGCCAAACGACATCTCCCACCCGACGTTTTGGCGGGATAAGGTCGGCGAGCCTCCTCGACCTTTCTCCCAAATCTCGTACCAAGATTATGAGGAAGGAAAGTTCGTGCCTGCCGCGCCGGAAGATGCCAAGGTCGTCGAAAGTTACATCCAGCAGCTCGAGGAAGCCGGAAAGGCCCACACGATATGGCCCGAGCATTGCATTTCAGGCACATGGGGCGCGGAGATAGACTCAAAGCTCTTGGAAAAACTTATCGAGTGGACACGCCGTTCCAACCGCCACTACCAAATCATCCGCAAGGGCTGGTATCCGTATTCGGAACATTTTGGCGCGTTTGAGGCCGAAGTCCCGTACCCGATGGAGGAGTCCACGCTCTTCAACACGCCGCTCGCCCGTAAGCTCGACAAATTCTCCCGCATACTCCTCGCTGGTGAGGCTAAGAGCCATTGCGTGTGCCATACCGTCGCCCAAATGATTAACAAAGCCCCGGAGCTTGTCGCCAAGACGACTATCCTGACCGACGCAATGTCCACAATCCAAGGATACGAGACGCTGTCGGACGTGACATTCGAGAAGGCTAAGAGGCTCGGCGCATCGTTCGCCACGACAGTAGAGGTTTTTAACGGTCATTAATAATAAGGTGTGATGTGGCCATTCGGCATACATAAAAAAGGCGGGCTGGAGGACGGTGCGGACGTCGGACGTCTGGCAAAGCGGCTCGGGTACGACATGTTCCAGTTACAGTACCACAAGGACTACGTGTATGGCTACCGCGACTGGAGCAGCCACATATCCAACACAAGGAAGTTCATCTCGGATTGTGCGCGGCGCTGCTTCGGGCGGCGGAAGTGCGTTGTCTTGGGCAGCGGCTACTGTTTAGACGTGCCGGTGCTCGAGCTCAGCAGGATGTTCGACGAGGTTTGTCTTGTCGATATTGTCCACCCGCGCCATGTGCGCCGCAGGATTCGCGAGACTAAGAATGTTAAGCTCGTCGAGGAGGACATCACCAAAGTCGCCGCCGAAGCCCTTAACAGCGTCAACCGTTATAAGGATTTTTCAGTGGACATGCTTATCCACACGCCAAACTATTGTTCCGGCAATTTCACGGACACACTTGGTACTTTTGACCTCGTAATATCTGCGAATACGCTCTCTTTCCTCGCCGAGCCTATCAATGCGCACCTCGCGCAGTTGAAACTCATCGACGACATCGCCGCCGACACTCTCCAGGCATTCCTCCAGCAGTACCACATCAACATGCTGCCGAAGGGCAAGTCGTGCATCATTTCGCCCATAAGCCAGCGGCATTATAACTCGGACGGCCTCCAGATGTATGACCATTCGATTGCATATATACCTGCGGAGATAATCCGCGACCCGCAGTCCTGGACGTGGAGTTATTCCAATAACCACACCGGCCGCATCGAGTACGGCGTAAAGGCGTGGGAGTACTGATGAAAGGACATGAAACGTGCGGTATTCTAATCCCCAAAAAAAATCAGCCGCACGAAACCCGCACGGCTGATTATGAATTATGCATTATGCATTATGCATTATGCATTGAACAAATCTTACATCTCAAACCTCACC
Source organism: uncultured Bacteroidales bacterium (assembly GCA_905234655.1). Taxonomy (GTDB): domain Bacteria; phylum Bacteroidota; class Bacteroidia; order Bacteroidales; family UBA3824; genus UBA3824. Next base: position 45,813 of record CAJOJG010000014.1, on the reverse strand, counting down.
GGCATCTTTTTCAGGCTCTTGTCGGCGGACGAGTTGCCGTAGTATATTTCGTAGTCGCCGGGCTTGATGCGCGTGGTGTAGAGGTGCGGGTCGTAGAACTCAAACTCTTTGGGCGTGAGGGTGATTTCGACGGTCTTTTGCTCGCCGGGCTTGAGATCCACGCGGGCAAATCCGCGCAACGAGATGCGGGGGCCGTCAGTGTCTTGCAAATCCTTGATATAGACTTGGACGATTTCCGTGCCTGACATCTTGCCGGCGTTTTTGACGGGGACGCTGACGACGAAATTTTTGCCGCTCTTGCTGACCTTGCCGTTGCCAATCTCAAACTTGGTGTAGCTCAGTCCGTAGCCGAACGGGAACAGCGCGTCGTTGAAATAACGGTAAGTGCGTCCCTTCATCGAATAATCCTCGAAGTCAGGCAGTTGCGACGAGTTTTTGTAGAACGTAACGGGCAGTTTGCCGCTCGGATTGACGTCGCCAAAGAGTACGTCGGCTATTGCCGTGCCGCCTTCCTGACCGGCGTACCACGCTTGCAGGATTGCGTCGCAAGTCTTGGTCTCGGGTTCGAGGGCGATTGCCGAGCCGGAACAGTTGACGAAAATCACCGTCTTGCCGGCATCTTTGAGGGCTTTGAGCATGTCGCGCTGAACTTTTGGAAGTTCGATGTTGGTGCGGTCGCCGCCCTTGAAACCGTCGGCGTTGACGGGCATTTCCTCGCCTTCGAGCGCGGGCGATATGCCGCCTGCGAAAATGACTTTGTTGATGCCTTTGAGTTTAGCGACAATTTCCTGATAATTAATGGGATATTCTTTGGCGATTTCTATTTTGATGTTGGCGTTCCAGGTCTTGACGTGGTGGAAACGGATTTCGATTTCGTATTTTTTGCCAGCCTCTGCGTTGATGACGGTGTGGGTGGGCGTGGTGCGCCAGATGTGGATTTTGTGCTTTTGCTCGCCATTAATATATACCTCAAAATGCCCGCAGCCTTCCACGTTGAGGACGTACTCGCCGGGTGTTTTGGGCGCGAATGTGGTGGTGTATTTCGCCGAAAAGTCCTCGATCTTGACGTTGGGGGCGAATACGTGCATGCCAGCCGTCGTTACCTTGACGGGATTGGTGTAAAACTCTGTCGTAACGGGCTTGCCGGTGGATTCGACGTTGTTCCAAAATTCGCCTTTCAAGCCCTTCTTGCCGTCGGCGGCGCACTCGGTGGCGATGCGGTTGTCGAGCACCTTGTCATACGTGAGGTCGCAGCCGGGAAGGTAGAGGACGTTTTTCTGTTTGGCGCGGATGCCGTCGAGGATGTTGACGGTGGTGTTTGGCATTCCGTTGTAGTTGCCCCACATCATGGGCGTATTGTCGGCGTTGGGGCCTATGACGGCTATCTTTTCGGCGTTTTTCTTCAACGGCAGTACGTTGTTGCCGTTTTGCAGAAGCACGATTGTCTGACGCGCCATCTGAAGGGCGAGGTCGCGGTGTTCCTTGCACGAGAGTTTTGATGCTGGTATTTTTGACCATTCCACGAGGTCGGGGCTGTCCATCTCGCCGAGGTCAAACCGCCCTTCCAACAGCCTGATTACGCGCTTGTTGACTTCGTCTTCTGTCAACAATCCGCGCTTGACCGCCTCGGGGACGGACTTATAGACGTAATTGTAGCCGCACTCGACGTCGGTGCCGGATAGCACGCCTTTTTGCGCGGCGTGTACCGCGTCGGACGACGACTTGTGTGTGTCCCAAAAGTCCGTTACCGCGCCGCAGTCGCTGACTACCACGTACTTGAAGCCCCAGTCGTCGCGAAGGATTTTCTGAAGAAGACGGGTGTTGCCGCAGCAAGGCTCGTCGTCGAGGCGTTGGTAGGCGCACATCACCTCACGCACTTTTGCGTCCTGAACGAGTGTCTTGAAGGCCGGCATGTAGGTTTCCCAAAAATCCCGCGCCGAAACGTCGGTCAAGTTGGCGGTGTGGCGCGTGTATTCGGGGCCAGAATGTACGGCGTAATGCTTGGCGCACGCCCAGAGTTTGCGGTATTTGGCGGATTCGGGGCCTTGAAGTCCGCGCACCACCTGAACGCCCATCACGGATGTCAGGTAGGGGTCTTCGCCGTAGGTTTCCTGTCCACGTCCCCAGCGCGGGTCGCGGAAGATGTTGACGTTGGGTGTCCAGACCGAAAGGCTGTGGAATTTTTCGTCCTCGCCGCCGTTGAGCATGCGGGCGTTGTACTGCGCGCGAAATTCGGTGCTCGCCACGTCAAATACTTTGTACAAGAGGTCGGGGTTGAATGACGCCGCCATTCCCACCGGCTCGGGGAACACCGTTACGTGGTCCATGTTGGCGGCGCCGTGCAGCGCCTCGCTCCACCAGAAGAATTTTTTGATGCCCAGCCTCGGTATCGCGGGCGATTCGTCGAGCATCAGCATCGCCTTTTCTTCGAGGGTCAGGCGGCGGCAAAGATCCTCTGCGCGTTCCTGTGCGCCGAGGTTTGGGTTTTGGTAGGGGAATTGCTGTGCGTTTGCGCCACGAAATCCCAATGACAAAACCAGCGATAGTGTTAGTAGTGGTCTTTTCATAATATTTAGTAGTGTGAAAAATTGGTGTGTAAAGGTAACAATTATTTTTGGATGAATGAAATGTTTTTTATCTTTGCAAAACTATCAAAGATTGGATTCGAAGATGCTATTTGGCCAATTTGACCCATTCGTCTGAGGTTTTGGCGTCGATACCAGTTGCCACTAATACGGTTCATTGGAAAAAATTTATATTTGGCAAAGCGTGTGGCATTTGTTTCCTGTACGACACAAGATTAAAGTTTCTTGTTAACGGCAGCACCGACAACAAGGGGGCGCCTATGGCTTGTGCGATTGTCTATTGGGGGAAAGATTTTGATAAGTTTTGTGAAGTTTTTTCTCAATTTGGCGCAACTATTGACGGAAGGTCTATTCAATGCAGGGATAATAATCCGCAATTATCGATGGATATTTTCAATATTAAATAATTTTCTTTTAGGGTTTTCAATATTTTTTGTGTTATATTGACAGAAACCTAATTCTATAACACAATGAAAAAGATTCTGATTCTACTGACCGCGCTGACGATGTTCGGCGCAATTGATGCTAATGCGCAAGAGGATGCGCAATTCAAGAAATGGGAACATAATTTCTATGTTTCGACGGGTCTGTTGATTGACTGCTATGGTGGCGGAAGTTCCTTTTTGTACGACGACAGGCGATGCGACAATGGAGTGACAGTGAAGGCTGGCTACGGTCTCAACCACTACTTCTCCGAAAAATATTCACTGATGCTTGGTGCCGCCATTCGAGGCGATTTGGCGTTAGTGGAGGAGGAAAAAGAGAGAGACAGCGACTGCGACGCGCTCGGATTCCTCGACATTCCGCTGATTTTCCAATGGCACTTTGTCAAAAACAACGCCAACGGCAATTGGATGGTGGGCATAGGGCCGATGGTTTCGTGCCGCACCTACAAGGACACATATCAGAATTATGGCGGCAGGTGGATACCCGACCATCCGATTGAGGACTATGAAAAAATCAAAAGCGCATACTTCAGCCTGACGCCCTGCGCCGCCTACGAGACCAAGCACCTTCGTATTGGCATTGATGCAAGCATCGGCCTCAGCAATGTCAACATCTCTTACCCAGGACACGACACGGGCAACAAATTCCTTCACAACATCTGCGCAACATTTGGCGTGAGATTCTAAACTTCAACGCGCGAAAAAATCTGCTGTTTTTGTGTGAGGTTACCGACCATCCGCTGACTTCAGACATCCAAAATGCAGGTGCGGCTTAAAGGCATGTGAGTGTAAATGACAAACAAAAATTAATTATTCAAAAAATAAATGAAATAATGCGTTGATTTTATTAATAAAATAGTTATATTTGCCGTCATTAAACATAATGTCTTAAGATATGAAAAGAATGATGATAAAATTGGTATCTGTGTGCCTTGTGGCATCGGTGGCTATGCTTGCTGCTTGTTCTGGCAGTGGTAATAACACAAACCAAAACTCTTCCGACAATGGGGAGATTACATATACTGGTAATGAGACTGTCGAAATTGACTATGATTCATACGGATTGGACCAGGATTTCCTCAACCGTTACCGCAGCCGTAACATCGCTGACTTCGGCGACTTGATTCAAAGTTTCCCGTCGCCAGTGGAGGTCTCGGCTATCATCCAGGATATGAAAGTTCCTTATAGTGAGAGCCTTCTGCTGGATGCGACCAGAAGTGACAATTTCGAGACGTCGTTCAAGAAGTCGCTCGGCCTCGGAGTGTACTGCGCTGACCTCGGCTACCTCAATGTGTACAACAAGACCGGCGACGTGCTTAACTACCTCGTGGCGATAAGGAAACTCACTGATGCCTTGAAACTGTCCCAATTCTTTGACTTCCAAAGCCTTAAGCGCATCGCCACTAACAACAACAACCTCGACTCGTTGCTTATCCTCTCGACGATGAGCTATTACAACATGGACACATACCTCCGTGAAAACAACCGTGCGGACGTAAGTGCAATGATGGTCACGGGCGTATGGACGGAGAGCCTTTACCTCGCGTCGCAGGTCTATAAGAAGAAAGAGAACAAGCGTATGCGCGACCATATCGCCAGCCAAAAGAACATCCTTGACGACCTCATGGCTGTCCTTGTACACTACATGGGCAATAATCCAGATTACGTCAAGCTCGTTTCCGCGTTTAAGGAACTCTCCAAGTCATACGACCCGGTGTCCATCGAGACAATCGATGGCGAGGACAAGGTTGAAGTGATTAATGGCCAGTCTGTTACCACTCAGGGTTCTCACACCGTCATCACAGTTTCCGACGAGCAGATGATTCAGATTTGCAAGGCTGTGGAGACTCTCAGGACAAAGATTACAGAGGCGTTGTAGCCTGTTAAATAAGTGATTGAAGGAATCCCGCCACGCCGCCTAATGCCGCGCCGACGGCTATGAGTTTCCATTCGTCCTCCTGGAAGGCGGGGCGCAGGAAGTCTATGAACTTTTGGGGCGGAAGGGATGCCATTTTTTCCCCGATTGAGTTGTGGATGTCCAGTGTCTTTTCGGCGTAGGGGTATATGACACCGATGTAGAGCGGCAGTTCGTTCATCAAGTGGAACAGCGTCACCGACTTAAGTTCCGAAATCCTTTGGTTTGTCATGGCAATCTTCACTAATGACGGCATAGTGTTGACAACGCTGTCGATGGCGTGTGAAACTTCGGATTCCATGATTTTGTGGGTCATGTTGTTGTTTGGCGAGCGGAAGATATAGTCGAACAGTTTTTCGGCTGTAAGTATGCGTGATGCAATTATTTCGGCGTACTTGAAGCTTTCTGCCCTCTGGTTCCTTAAAAATAGTCCCCACAGCGTGAATGGACCGAACTTGCGCGGTTCTGCCGGTTCAAATATCAACTTTATCGCCAAGACGTTGGTTATGTAGCCGATGAAGATTCCGTATGTGACGAACATCATCCAGTGGTGGGTGTACATGCAGGTTATGATTTGACCTAATCCAAACAGGAATCCAAGCCACAAGCCTGATGTCTCGATAAAGCGGAACTGCTTTCCGCCAAGGTCGAGGAAAATCTTGTTAATCAGGCTCTTGTCCTCCTTCAGGGTCTCTACGGCGAGGTCTTTAAGGTCGAGGATTTCTTCGATGTCCTCCTTTACTTGTCCCATCGACCTGCCAATGATGTCCGGCAATACCTTGGCAATCGCCGCCTCGACTTGCGGCTTGACGTTCCGCCCCAATACCGTGCCGGATACCGGGACTTTTGTGGCAAGTACTGTGTCGGATATTTGACGCGCCATTTTCATGAAGTCGTCCGAGGAGATTTTTATGATTTCGTTGACATCGAGCCGCGTGAACACGTCTTTGGGCTTGAAGAGGTCGCGTGTAAGCAGGTCGACGGATTTTTCAGCCATCTTTGTCGCCTTTGACGGTATGATTCCCTGCCAGCCGAAAAATGGCTTTATGCCTTTGAACTCCAGCGGGTAGAATGTCATCTTTATGGCTATGACGTTTGTGACGTAGCCTATTACTGCGCTTATGAGCGGGATTAGTATGTAGGTGTAGGTTTCCATGAGTCAGGTCAGTTGTCGGTGATGTTGGCAGTTATGCGGCATACCGTCTGTTGGGTCGTCGGGCTGTTGCTGATTATGGTCAGGTAGCGGTCTTGCTTGCCTGTGCGGCCTTCGGAGTCGAAAACCGCCGATATGCGCCCCTCGCCGCCGGGCGGCACTGACGGAGTGTCGATCTTCAATGCGATACAGTCGCAGGCGTTGCGCACAGCCCTGATTTTCAACGTGTCTATGCCGGTGTTGCGGTATGTGAGCGTGAATTTTTTGACTTCGCCGCTCGCCATGTCGCCGAGGTCTACCTGCCGGTTCTCAAGTTCGAGTACTGGGGCTTTTTTCTTTGTCTTCTCGGTGAAGACTTCGTGGATTATCGCCTTGGTGTGGAGGTCGTGGCTGTATGTGTTCACGAGAATCGGCACGTCGAACGTAACGTAGTCGTATTCAGTGAATTTAGCAGTGTTGAACGTACATTTTATCGTGCCTTTTTCGCCCGGTTTCAGTATTGACGGTTTGACAGACACCTGGAAGTAGGGTGGGGTGTTGGTCGGGTCGGGGGCGATGACGATGTTTGCTTTTGACGGGTTCACGACTTCGATTTCCTTCGTGCCGGTCTGTCCTGCGGCGATTTTGTTGAAGTTGACGGTCGTGGCTTTCAGCCGGAGGCCTTCCATGGCGTATGGGTACGACGACGACAGCGGCTCGGGGCGTGGAGTGACGCTGCCTGTTATATATAGTGTCACGCTTTCTTCCTTGGCGTTACAACTGACGATGATGCTTTTTGTGAACGAGCCGGGACGGTCGCGCGGGTCAAAGCTTACGTCGATGTAGCCAGAGCGTCCAGGAAGTACCGGCTCCTTAGACCATGCGGGCGATGTACAGCCGCATGATGTATGCACACGGTTGATTATCAGTGGCTTGTCGCCGATGTTCTTGTACACGAACCTATGCTGGACAATCCCGCCGAGTTCTTTCACCTGCCCGAAGTCGTGTTCGAGTGTGTCGAACTGCATGACGGGCTGTGCGTCCATGCCCAGGAATGTCACAATCACTGTCAATATGGTCAGTAGCGTTCTCATGGCGTTTATATTGTTGCATTGTATAAAACATTACGAACAACGCCCCAAAGTTACAAAAATTTTTCGGCAATTTTATTGTAAATACTTGCCGATTTCGTAAAGTTCGACGCTGTTGTCGTTGTACGTCGGCACGACGAGCCGCCTCTGTTCCGGCATGTAGCCAATCATTGCCGCGTTCATGCCGTTGCGTTTTGAGATGATGGTCTGGGTCTTGTAGAGGTTTGTGGCGTATATTGTGCCGTCAAAGTCCGTGGTTATGAAGTTGCCGTCGCCGTCCGCCCTTATGCCGTACACAGGGTATGTGGTATGTGCCAGTGTCCTTACGTGTCCGTATTCGTCGATGCGGATTATGCGGTCGTCAGCCCCGGCGTAGAGGTAGTGGTCGTAGCTGCAAAGTCCCATGATGCCCTGGCACAGCGTGTCGCGCGTAAAAAGCACCGCCGTGTCGCCTTTAAGCTTGTAGATGCAGCCATTTTGGGTGTCGGATATGTAGACATTGCCGAGCCGGTCGGCTTCGACGTCGCACAGGCTCTTTGCACCTTTTATCTTTATTATCCTCATTGTCGAGTCCAAGTCGATGTCGTATTCAATCAGCCGGTCGATGTCGGCGATGTAGAGTACGCCGTTCTTCTCCGCCATGCCTTTGGGCGAGGTTAGTTCGGGCGTGTCGAGCGCGCCGACAACATCGCCGTAGAGGTTTGTGCGGCATACGAAGCCGCTCGAGTCGCTCCCTTTTGACGAGCTGACGATGTTGGAGACGAACATCTCGTCGTTATAAAACTCCACCGCGATGGGTTTTGAGAACTTATTCCGGCATGTTTCTATCCGCCGTGTGCCGTCGAAGGTGTCCTCCGCCCCTATGTGCGTTAGTTCGGGGCTCGTGTCCTTCTTGTCGTGGTCTATGACCGACCATATAATCCATATCACGACAAACGCCAGCAGCACGTTAAACACATATTTCATGTTTGTTGGTGTTTTTTTCGATGATTATTTATATCTTTGCAATCGTGTTAGATATTTCAAATAACGAGCCATTCAACAAATGAAACAAAAATTTTTTGCGTTTGTATGTTTGTCCATCGCCATGCTTGCCGGTGCCTATTCCCAGACTAATGTGCCTGTCATAGTCGGCATCGTCGTGCAGCAGATGCGCTATGACGCCATTTCGCGTTATGCCTCGTCGATGGGCGACAATGGGTTCCTGCGTATCATAAACCAGGGCGCATATTGTACAAACGCCTATTATGACTACATGCTTACCGAACCTGCGCCGGCATACGCCACAATCTATACCGGCGGGAATCCGTCTAATCATGGCATTATCTCCAACGAATGGTACGACCGCCTCTCGCGCAAGAGGGTCGCGGCGGTCAAGGACGCGAAATATCGTACTGTAGGCTCACAGACCGATGCCGGCAGCGCATCGCCGCGCCAACTCCTCGGCACTACACTCGGCGACGAGCTCAAACTCAGCAACTTCAAGCAGAGCAAGGTCATCAGTGTCTCTTGGAACGACTATGGCGCGGTCTTGCCGGCGGGAAGGCTTGCGGACGGTGCGTACTGGTTCGACGAGCAGACGGGAAAGTTCGTTTCGAGCAGCTACTACACCGGCGAGCTTCCTAAATGGGTGCAGGACTTTAATGACCGTGGCCTGGCGTCGACTCATCTTCAAAAGACATGGTTCCCGATAAAGAACGCCTCCGAATACCGCGCGTCCCTGCCCGACAACAGCATCTATGAACACGGCATCGAGGGTCACAGCACGTTCCCATACGACCTCCGCGCACTTTCCAAGGGCAAGTATGACGGCTACCAGCTGCTGAAATACACGCCGTGGGCCAACGACATTGTGTGTGAGTTTGCGCATACGGCGATAGAGAAGGAAAACCTTGGCGGCGACGAGTTCACCGACCTTCTGATGATTAATTTTGCCGCGCCGGGGTACATATCCGACGTGTTTGGCATAAGATCCATGGAACTCCAGGACGCTTATATCCGGCTCGACTATTCCATCGCCACAATCTTGTCGACGCTCGACGCAAGGATTGGCAGAGGCAATTATGTCGTGTTTTTCACGGCGGACCGTGGCTCGTCGGACTCGCCGATGTTCCTGACTGACATGGGAATGCCCGGCCGCCAAATCAATCTCCAAAGCACGATGGTACTCCTCGAGGCGTACCTCCGTGCGCTCTACGGCGACGACAAGTGGGTCGAGGAGTATAACGACCACCAGGTCTACCTCAACAGGCTTGCTATCGAGCGGTATAAAGTGCCGCTTGACGATATTCAGGACATGGCGTCCCAGTTCCTGATCCAAATCGACGGCATAGACCATGCCATGCCCTCCGGCATAATGACGTCGAGCCGTCCAAACTCCGGAATTTGGCAGCAGGCGGCTAACTCCTTCTGCCGCAACCGCTCCGGCGACATCATCATAAACCTCTCGCCGGGTTGGCAGGACATCACGCAGCAGGCAAAAGGTTTTTCGTGTTCGGCTCAGAACTCGGCATATAACCACGACACCCACGTCCCGCTCGCCTTCTATGGCAAGGGCATTGCAATGAAGACCGTGAACCGCCGCGTCTCGATAGCCGACATAACTCCCACAATCGCCACGCTAATCCGCATCCTCAGCCCGGACTATTCTTCCGGCGAGGTGATTGACGAGGTGATTAATAATTAAAAGGTGTGTCGCTTCGCGAGAAATCTTACAAATCTTACAAATAATATGTAATTAAACAAACTATGATGAAAAAGATTTTGTTGTTATTTTGTATTATGGCCATCGCTTTCACGGCGGCGGCACAGTACCACTCTACGAATAAGAAGGCGATAATTGCATTTGAGCAGAGTGCCAGCAAGTTCCGCGCCCAGCAGTTTGACGAGGCGGTTGAATACGCTGACAAGGCGATAAAGCTCGACCCTAATTTTGTCGACGCATATTGGCTCAAGGCCGACATCGCCGCGACGCTCAAGCGTTACGACGAGGAGATTGGCATCTTGAACCAGGTTCTCGCCATCATGCCCGACGACCCAAGCACAATCCTCGGACTTGGCGACGCTTATTTTGACAAGTATGACAACGAGAACGCGCTGAAGTATTACAACAAGTTGAAGACGCTTGACCGTGCCGTCGACGAGAGGCAGCGTCAACGTGCCGAGAAAAATACTAAGCTCGCCGAGTTCCGTATCCATGCGCTCGCTAATCCTGTGGACTATAATCCGCGAAACCTCGGTGGTAAGGTCAACACAATGTACAATGACTATTTCCCGTCGCTGTCCGCCGATGGAAATACGCTCGTGTATACTATCGAGTTGCCACAGACGGCTCAAAATCCCCACTTGCCACATACTCAGGAGGATATTTTCATCAGCCGACGTGTCGACGGCGAGCCGTGGCAGCAGGCGCGCTCCATCGGTGCAACTATCAACACTCGCAACAACGAGGGCGCGCCGTTCCTGTCCGCAGACGGCAAGATTTTGCTGTTCACGAGCTGCACATGCCCCGACGGGTTGATTAGGTGTTGTGATATTTATTTTTCATACTTCAAGAATGGCGAGTTTACATACGCACACGCACTGCCTGCGCCTGTCAACACTGGTGCTTGGGAATCCCAGCCGTCGTTCTCCGCAGACAACAAGACCTTGTTTTTCGTCAGCAACCGTCAGGGCGGCTATGGCGGAAAGGACATTTGGTACAGCGAGTTGCTCGGCGACGGACGGTGGAGCGAGCCGAGGAATTGCGGTGAGAATATCAACACGCCCGACGACGAGATGAGCCCCTTTATCCATGCGGACAACAAGACGTTGTATTTCTCCTCAAACGGTCATCCCGGCATGGGCGGACACGACTTGTTTGTGTCTCATCTTCAGGAAGATGGCACGTGGGGGAAGCCGGTCAACCTCGGCTATCCTATTAACACGAAGGACAATGAGACAAGGCTTGCCGTTTCGGTCTTTGGCAATACGGCCATCATTTCCTCCGACCGCCACACTAACACAAAACTCGATTTGTACGAAATCTCGTTGCCAAAGCCTGTACAGCCCAACCGCACTTTGCTCGTGTATGGCGTTGTGAAGGACAACCAGTCAAAAGAGCCGATAAAGTCTGATTTTGAGATTGTCAGCCTTGCAGATGGCAAGACTGTCCAGAAAGCGTCCACCGCCATTGAGCCTGTCAACATAATGCTCTATCTTCCCGAGGGCAACGACTACGCGCTTAATGTCCGCGCCGACGGCTACCTGATGAACTCCATGAATTTCAGCCTGAAGAACATTCCCGACACGGTGACGAAGAAGTATATCGAAATCGGACTTGACAAGCCCACTGTCGGCAATACTGTCACGCTTGAGAATGTGTTCTTTGACACTGACAAGTACGACCTCAAGCCGGAATCGTTCTACGAACTTGACAAGCTCGTCGATTTCCTGAAGAAGAATACGACTCTCAAGATTGAAATCGGCGGCCATACCGACAACGCCGGCAAGGAGCCACACAACATAGAGCTCAGCCAAAACCGTGCGATGGCGATTGTGAAGTACTTGGTTGACAACGACATCCCCGCCGCCCGCCTGTCCGCCAAGGGCTACGGCTCGTCAAAACCCTGTGTGCCAAACGACTCCAAGGAAAACATGGCAAAAAACAGGAGGACGGAGTTCAAGATTATGCAGTAAGGATGCTTGTTCCGTTTTGATTTTGACAACATCTGGAATAAATCCATCCCCGTCGGAATGTGGATTTTTTTTTCGGGATTCCGACGGGGATGGATTTATTGGGATTCATTCGCCATCAATTACTTCCAACTCGACTTCGTGCTTGGATTCTGCCTTGTTGTAATTGACGCCCAAAAGTATTATCTTCTTTGAAAAACCTTTAAGGCTTGCAGGATAATTTTTGCGCTTGATTTGGGCGATTGCGCCGTCGGCGGTCTTGCCGTATTTGAGTTCCACGACTATTGCGGGGCGCGACGATTTGGGCAACGGGACAAACACCATGTCGGCAAAACCTTTGCCGGTAGGAAGTTCGTGGAAAATTTTGTAATCTCTTTCCGCTGCAAAGTAAGCCATTCGGATGGCGCACGCCATGGCCGCTTCGTTGTTGATTCTCTGAACCGAAGATGCGTTAGGACGGTAGTTGTCGAAGGCGGTTGCGATGTATTCCGTGTCAAGTTTGAGCGTCTTGTCCAACAACGTCAACGAATTTGCCAACGCCTTTGAAAGCCAGTCCCAGCCGGCTTTCGCGATTGTGTTCCTGAACTCGCCCGCAACCTCTGTGTTCGGAATCATAACGCGGTAGGTTTCAGGGTCGTATGACAAATATCCGAGGTGAACCAAGAGTGTAAATACATCGTCGGCATTTTCGATATGCCTCATGTCGTTCCTAAAACTCGTAACTTCCACCGCCACTGCGCCGCCGTTGAGCATTTCTTCGATTTTTGGGCGGACGGTTTCGTCGTTGATATGGATATAAGTCTCTATGTATGTGTAAGATGCTGATTTTTCCCAATAACTGCCGTAATTGCGGTTGTCGATAGACTGCATCACGGAATTCGGATTGAACATCGACCTTTCTTCGCCGATGATATACCCGTCGTAGGCATGTTCCATGAGGTCGATGTCCATGTCGTTTTCTGCGCACAGTTTTTTGACTTCGTCTTTTGTAAATCCGTAATATTTGGCTGTTTTGCCTGGATTGATAATGCTATGTTCCCTAAAATTGTTGAGCGCCGACTGAGTTTCGTACTTGATAATCGGCAGGATTCCTGTCATGTAAACAAGAGGAAAAAGTTTGTTGGCGGAATTTGACTTGAACATCGCACGCAAAAAATTGACGTATTCGTCCCGCGTTTTTATGTCTTCGTCCCTGACGAGCATGTCCCACTCGTCGATAATCAAAATGAAGCGGTCGCCTGTCTTCATGTTGATTTCGGTAAGCGCATCGGCGAAAGAATATTTGGTTTCCAAAAATGGGTACGAAATTTTCAGGTCTGCGACAAGACGCTTTTGCGCCTCTTTAACGACGGTTTTGTGGTCGTAAGTGGAAAACTTGTTCCAGTCGATGTAGATTGTCGGATACTTATTGAGGTATTTCTTGTAGTCGGGTGATTTTGAAATTTCAAGACCTTCAAACAATTTTTCGGAATCGCACGAGCGGTCGTAATATGCATACGCCATCTGCGCCGCAACGGACTTGCCGAAACGGCGGGGACGGGATATGCAAAGGAAAGAATTTCGTGTGTCAATAACGTTGTTCAAAAACTCTATAAGTCCCGATTTGTCAATAAAATTGCTCTTGACGGTACGCTGAAAATCTATGTTTCCGTAATCAATATACTCGCTCATAACGCTTTGCTTTTGCGGTCAAATTTACGTAATTTTTTTGAATGTGCAAGGGAAATTTTTGGAAAAAAATAAAACAATCCCCGTCGGAATGTTGATTTTTTTTCGGGATTCCGACGGGATGGGATTTTGTAACCGATTGTCATTATGAATTTAACTTCTTTTTCCCAGTTTCGGGAATTACCTCGTCGGCAAGTTTTAGCGCAATTTTTCTGAATTTCCTCAGTCGGTACTTCTGATTTGTTGCAGATTCCTTGATACAAATCTTTTTCGCCCAATCGTTCAATAGTCGCTAAATGACTGTTGAAAAGCTGTTTCATATCTGACGCTGGAACTTGATTCAAATATTTGGACACCAAACCCTCCGCATATTCTTTATTGTATCCCCACAAGTTCCAGCGTGTCAGATACATAGCGTCATAAACGCCTTAAAATTATCTATGTCTTCGCCGCCGCGAATGGTGCGTTGGCGGTTAGGACAAAATTACAAACTAATTCAGAATTGCGCAAAAAAATCTTGAAAAAAATTTGCTCAATAATCCGTTAATATATATCTTTACAAAAAATTTTGAGCAATGATTCTGTCATTTGGTGATTCGGAAACAGAACTGATATACAATGGAACGCAGTCAAGGAAACTTCCGCCAACTATACAAAACGTTGCGCGGCGGAAATTATTTATGATTGCGGCGGCAAAACAGGTTAGAGATTTGAGAATACCGCCTGGCAATCGTCTTGAATCCCTTTATGACGATTTGGATGGATATTGGTCCATACGAATAAACGATCAATGGCGAATAATTTTTCAGTTTGACAATGGAAATGCATACAATGTTGAAATCACAGACTACCACAAATAAGTTGCCGAACATACACCCTGGCGAAGTGTTGAAAGAGGAATTTCTTCTTCCAATGAATCTTTCTGTCCGCTTCTTGGCGAACAATACGGCTATTCCCGAAACAAGGATTGTGAAAATCATTCAAGGACAGTCGTCCATTACCGCAGGCATCGCGATACGGCTATCGAAATTTTTTGGCACCACGTCCGAATTTTGGCTCAATCTGCAAAACCTCTATGATTTGGAAGAGGAAAACAACAAGCATTATGTTGAGTTTGAACGGATTAAGATGTGGCAGACATAACATATAATAGCCGTGGGTGTAACCCCACGGCTGTTATATGTCGCCACTACGTGTTATGTATAACTTTTGTTCCATCGCCGGTCGGATGCAGTATGATTATCTGTGTCGAACTGCCCGAACAGATAAGCCGTAGTAACGGTATGCTTGAGTCCAATCTATACTTTCAGGATTTATGAAGATAAAGTTAGCGTCACTATCATATTCCGTGTCAAGCGATGGTAGCCAGTAGTATCCATACGTATTTGTGGTGTATATTTCGTATCCGTCACGAAATCCGGCTGCAGGAAGGAAGATGTGCGTGTCTGTTGTTGTTGAGTAGGTTCGGCTTGCTTTCTTCTTATAGACAATCAAACCTTTTACACCTGTACCGTTGTAGTCTTCTGTCCAGTTTCTGTCTGCGTAGTCATCGTTGAATAGTTCACGCCATTCGTCCTCTGTGGGGATGTGGAAGTTTGCGCCGAGTTTTACAGTGGCTATGTCATCTGATGCTTCGAGCATAGAAATTGCGTCTGTGAAACCGTTTTTGCCGTATGACGAATTATTACAATATTTGGTGAGCGCATCGTGAGAAGTTCCATACTTGTAAGTATCCCAGGAATAATTGTATTTGGACACTGTTTCACCCCATGCATAGTAGTCACCGTAGTCCCACGGATTGGCGGCTCCGATATTGCATGTAGTCCAGAGATTTCCCGAGGGAAGTCCGAGGTCAACAGTGGCATCGTTGGTTGCACCACTTTCATTTTTTTGGTAGCCAAGTATATCCTTCGCCGCCACAGGCTGTGCATTTGCCATCGCTGTTTTTGCAGGTCGAGCAATGTCCGTTGCCGCCGCAAGTGGAACAGATTGGATTTCCTTTGCATTTATAGCATACAGACAACCTTTGCAAACTGCACAATACTTGCCAGTGCCACCGCAAGTGATACACCCTTGCCCACTTCCATTGCAGTCAGGACATAATCCGCTGCCAAAACACACTTCGCAAGTTACCTTAGTCTCATTGGCGTGAGGGTCGATGGGAATCTCTGTTTCAGGTATGGGGTTGGTGAAGTTGTTGTGCGTATTGTTGTCGTCGTCATCGTTGCCGCATGCATTGAGGCAAACGAGTACTGCCATCAGCATCATGGCAAGCATTAATTTCAATTTTCTCATCTGTTTGAATTTTTTTGGTTTGTCAATCGTCTGCAAATATACAATCATGTTTCCCTCAGTTCCAAATTTTCCCTATCGAAAGTTCTTTATGGTTTCAAAAAAAGTTTTTAGGGATTCGTAAAAGATTTTTTAGGGGTGTCGGCGTGCAGGTCTTGCGAGAGGTCTTGGAAGAAGTCGCGGTCGAGGGCTTTGCTGATTATTTTGAGGATGCCGGTGTCGATGGTCGCGCTCTTGAAGATGTTGTAACAGGTGGGCTCGGTGCGGTTGATTTGCGCCGCGAGCCATACTTTCGACCGACCTTGTTTTTCCAGTTCTTCTTTTATCAATTTGCCAATGTGTACGCCCATTGTCAGGATGATTGTTGCCTGGTGAAGATTCCGTCTCAGGCGTGGCACAAAAAAAGCGTGGAATCCTTATGCTGCCCGATCCCACACGTTAAGGTCTTCGCATTACCCGTTCAGTCGAACCGGACAGCGAATCCTCACGCCGTATGTGTATAACAAAGGCATACAATTACCCTTCTGTACCGATATTACACTTCCACGGTCGTCTATCGCTGCCAAGTTCCTGACTGAACAATGAAGTTTGCGAAGTTCCAACGTGTCAAAAACATAGCGTCATAAACGCCTTAAAATCCATATCATTTCGATTCCGTGGGTTTGCACCCACGGCTAAGTTCTGTCGCCACTACGTGGCTTGTGTTCCATTGGGATACGTAAAGTACGATGGATATTTGAGTTGGACTTATTTTGTGATTTATTCTTTAATAATCAATTCTTTAATATATATATGCCGAAAATCCGTAAATTTTTTTTGCCGAATATGCCGAAAATCCGTAAATCTTAGAGTGTGTTTCTCGCACAAAAAAAAATTCCCGGCTGCCGGTTGTATCACTTCCGGCGGTCGGGAATTTTTTTATTAATGGTGGGTCTGAGACTCAGGCTTACAGCCACTTAACCAATGCGAAGTCGGTGCGGTGGACGAGCTTGGGGTTGGTGGGGAAGAGGCGGAAGCCGTAGTTGAAGTTGCCGGGCTTGACGGGGCGAAGCTCGATGGAATAGTGGGCAAAACGGCCTTCCACTTTCTGCAAGGTCAGAGGGGACTTCGAGAGAAGTTTAGAGCCGCCGTTGCTTACTTCCGTCATCACCATCTCAACGGCAATGTCGCGAGCGTCGAGGCCGCCGAGGTCGAGGACAACTTCGCCAAAGTATTCCTCGCCCATGTAGAGCGCGTCTTTGACGATTTCGTGGAAGTTGATTTTCTGAACCTTGATGTCGTCCCAGTGCTGTACCACCTTGTGCTTCCAGGCTGCGAGTTCGCGGGCGGTCTGGTAGTCGTTTGCGTTGACGTCTGCGCCGGATACCGCGAGCTTGTTGTAGTAACGGTCGTAGTAGTCGTCGAGCTGGCGCTTCATCGTGAAGTTGGGCGCGATGTGGCCGATTGAGTTCTTGATGACGCTTACCCACTGCTCGGGAACGCCCTTGGCATTGCGGGTGTAGAATTTCGGGCAGATGTCCTCGATGATTGTGCGGTAGATTGTTGCCGAGTCGAGAAGGTTTTGGTAGTCTTGGTTGGTGTATGCGCGTTCCTGCGGCAGGCACCAGCCGCCGTCGGGACGGTAGCCCTCGACCCACCAGCCGTCGAGTACGGAATAGTGGATTGCGCCGTTCATCACCGCCTTCATGCCCGATGTGCCGGATGCTTCGAGCGGGCGTGTCGGGGTGTTCATCCAAATGTCAACGCCCGAAACGAGTTTCTTGGCGAGCGAGATGTCGTAATTTTCGAGGAAGAGGATTTTGCCGGCAAATTCGGGACGCTTGCTGATTTCCACGATTTGCTTGATGATGCCCTGTCCGCCGCCGTCTGCGGGGTGAGCCTTGCCCGCAAAGATGAACTGTACGGGACGCTCGGGGTCGTCAACAATTTTCTTCAACATTTCGAGGTCGGTCAAGAGCAAGTTGCCGCGCTTGTAGGTGGCGAATCGACGTGCAAAACCGATTGTCAAGGTGTTGGGGTTCAAGGTGTTCTTGATACGTACCATCGACGATGGCGCCTCGCCGCGTGCCTGGTAGTCGGCGGCCATCTTGACTTTGATGTAGTCGATGAGGTCTTTGCGCTTTTGCTGGCGCATCTTCCAGATGTCGGCATCGTCCACGTTTTGGATTACGTTCCAAAGCGATTCGTTGCTCTGGTCTTTGAGGAACTTCGGGTCGAAGGTCTTCTTGTAGAATTGCTGCCATTCCTTGGCCGCCCAAGTGGGGTAGTGGACGCCGTTGGTGACGTAGCCGATGTTGAGTTCTTCGGGGTAGTAGCCGTCCCACATGTAGTTGAACATGTTTTTGGTTACTTCGCCGTGCAGCATCGACACGCCGTTGACTTCCTGTGAAAGCTGGCATGCGAGGTACGAGAAGTTGAACTTGTCGCCACGGTCGTCAACGTTCTTCTTGCCGAGGCCGAGGAATTCCTTCCAGGTGATGCGCATGCGCTCGGGATAGTGTCCCATGTAGGTGAGGATCATGTCCTCGGTGAATGCGTCGTGGCCTGCGGGAACGGGCGTGTGGGTGGTGTAGAGGGTGGATGCGCGGACGATTTCGAGAGCCTCGTTGAGGGTGAAGTTGCGCTCGGTGATGAGGTTGTTGAGGCGTTCGATGCCCATGAGCGCGGCGTGTCCCTCGTTCATGTGGTATATTTGCTTGGTGATGCCCATCTTGCGAAGGGCGCGGATGCCGCCCACGCCGAGAAGCATCTCTTGTTTGAGGCGGTTTTCCTGGTTGCCGCCGTAGAGGTGGTACGTTACGCCACGGTCTTCCTGCCAGTTGGCGTCGAAGTCGGTGTCGAGAAGGTAAAGCTCGATGCGGCCTACCTGCGCCTTCCAAACGTTGGCGGTGAGTTTGCGTCCCGGGAACGCCACCTGGATTTGAAGCTGGTTGCCGTCCTTGTCTTTTACTTCGGTGATTGGCAGCGACTTGAAGTCCTGGGGAACGTCCTCGGCGATTTGGTCGCCCCATACGGAAATCTTTTGGCGGAAGTAGCCGTAGCGGTAGAGAAGTCCGACCGCCACCATGTCAACGTTGGAATCTGACGCTTCTTTGAGGTAGTCGCCGGCGAGGATGCCGAGGCCGCCCGAGAAGATCTTGAGCGAGTCGTGGATGCCGTATTCCATGCAGAAGTATGCCACAGAGGGTCCTTTTGCGTTTTTCTTCTCGTCCATGTAGGCCTTGAAGTCGGCATATACTTTTTCGTACTTTGCGATGAACTCGGCGTCGTTTTCGAGTTCTGAAAGGCGGTTGAGGTCCACCATACGCATGAGCTGGACGGGGTTCTGTCCCGACTTGTCCCAAAGGCCGTCTTCGCCGATGGTCTGCCACATTTCTTCGGCTTCGTAGTTCCAACACCACCAAAGGTTGTAGGACATTTCTTCGAGGCCTTTGAATTTGCCCGAGAGGTTGGGCTGTACTTGGATATTTCTCCAGATTGGGTTGTTCACTTTTATTTCTTTTATGTTAAACGATTCGTGTGAGTATCTCGTGAAATCCGCCTTGTCGTAGCGTGTCTTGGTGCGTTCGAGCGCGGTGGAATATGCTTTGAGATAGTATTTTGCGAGGTTTTTCCAGAGGAATTGCTGCGAGAGGGCGTATGCCGCCTTGCGGTTTGCCTCGGTGTGCTTCTTGTCGAGGTTTGCGTACTCGATGACGGCCTTGGCGAGGTTTTCTGATACGTCGCTGTAATTGTCGTCGGTGCGGTGAAGGACTACGACGGGCTTTGCGTCGTGGGGCAAGAGGCTTTCGGTGTATTTGCCGAAGCCCGCGAGGTCGGTGGTGATGGTGGGCACCGAGAATGCGATGGATTCCATCGGCGTGTAGCCCCATGGCTCGTAGTATGAGGGGTATGCCGTTACGTCCATGCCGATGAGTAGGTCGTAGTAGGGCATGTTGAAGATGCCGTCGTCGCCTTTGAGGTAAGAGGGGACGAAGATGAGCTTTATCTTGCTGCCCTTGGCGTTGTCGAGGCCGAGCTGGATGGCGCGGTTGCATACTGCGTCGTACTCTACGTAGTGAAGTCCGTGGGTGAGGTAGCGCGAGTACTGGTCGTTTTTGACGGGTTCTTTGCCGCCGTTGAGCGCGGCTTTGAGGTCGGGGCGCGCGCCGTAGTGGTTGGCGGGTACGGTGATGATCGCCAAGAGGTTTTTGGTCTTGTCGAGGGTGCCGAGGTCTTTGATTTTCTTGAGGCTCTCGAGGAATACGTCGATGCCTTTGTTGCGGTATTCGTAACGGCCTGATGTGCCGAGGATTACGGTGTTGTCGTTGTCGAAGGGTTCGTTGAAGAGTTTGCTTGCGACGTCGAGCATCTTGGCGCGGGCTGCGGTGCGTCGGGTGTTGAAGACAGAGCCTTTTGGAACGAAGTCGTCTTCGAAGCCGTTTGGCGTTACGTAGTCAACAGCCCTGTATGTGAATTGTTTGCACTCGATGGCTGTGATTTCGGACACTGTGGTGTATGCGTCGGCGGTGAGTGCCGAGAGTTTTTCGCAGGATTGTTTTGCCACCATATTGAACTCGCGGGCCTTCGTGTCGCCGTCGTAATGGTTGATGGGGCCGTAGAGCGGCTGTCCGTTGCCGGCGATGCTGCGTCCGATTGCGGTGGCGTGTGTGGTGAACACGGTCGCGATTTCGGGTGCGTATTTCTCGATGTAGAGGATGCCTGCGCCGGTCATCCACTCGTGGAAGTGTGCGATGACGCGGTTTTCGGGCTTGAGGTTGTATGTGCAGAAGCTTTCGATTACCTTTCCGGCTGTGTATCCGAAGATTACCGGCTCGATGTAGCCCCAGTCGCCCGAGATAGAGTCGAGTTTGTATGTTTCCCAAAGCTCGGCGAAGATTTTGTCTTTTTTGGAAATGTTTTGCGAAAAGTCGACGAGGATTACGATGGGTTCGCCGACAATCTTCCACCGCCCAATCCTGACGCGGCTTTCGGTGCGGTTGATCATTTCCCTCCAGTCCGAGTAGAGGGTCTTGTCCTCGACGAACTCGGGGTTTTCCTCAGAGTTTTGCCAAATGTCGGGGCCAATCATGACAAGGTTGTCGCCGAATTTGGACTTCATGGTCTGCGCTTTTGTAGAGACGACGGTGTGTATGCCGCCCACTTTGTTGCAGACTTCCCAACTCGTCTCAAAGACGAAGTCTGGTGTCAATTCTGTTGATGCCATAAATTGTTTTAAATGTTTTTTTAAAATGGTTTAACCAAAAAAAGCGGACTAATTGGGCATCAATCTTCCGATACCAATTTGACCAAGCGTGTATATATTATATTATAAAGTGTGGCAAATTTCACTTTCAGTTTTGCCGAGCCTAATTTAGGGATAAAATCGGTATTGGGCAAATTTTTTGAGGGGAATTTAGGTTAATTTTTTGTTAATGATACTATTGTTGCCTGATTTACAACGAGTTAATTAGTTTGATTTTTTTTCAATATTCGTTCATCTGCTGTGCCGATGTCATGCCTGCCACATTTGGGTTGTCTGTTTTTCCATTGTTGCTCTGACAATGGTGCTGTTTTCGCAATGATGATGGTCTTTTTATAGGCAATTTTCTTCATAGCGAAATGCTTGTCATTCAACTAATTTTATTATATTATCTTAGTCTTTACTCGAAATATTTTCATACTATTTCTGATTTTTGTCAAGTTTGATTTGCTTTGTTGATTTTTTCGTGTGTTAATTTAATGTAAAGTCATAGATAATCGTCTTGCGTGTCCCATTTTCGCAATAAAATTTGTGATATTTTTTTTATTTCTTTACCCCCACTACACATATCTCTATCATGTTTTTGATGCCCATGATAACCTTTTTTTTGCCCATGATAACTTTTATTTTGTTCGTGTTTCGTAATTTTGTTGTCGATGAAACGAGGTAGATGGTAGTCCTCAACTCGTGGACTTGCTGTCGTGCTTAATGTTTTGTCCGTTTAATTGGAAATAGACCCCTCAACTTAAATCAAAACAATTCTCTCGCCCGGCGCAAATGTTATCGTATCAGGAAAGCACCGGGCATTTTCTATGGGTGTTTCCACAAAGTTTGATTTTATAGGCGACTTCGGGGAAATATAAGGATCATTCCACCACCATCCTATTCTCGTTCATCCTTGACATATATTGTTGGATAAAAGCTTTTAAGAAAGTTTCAGTGGCACTTACATCCACCGTCCCTACAAGATTGTTTTTCAGCAGCTTGTCGTCATCGGCGTAGACGGCGGTAACGGCGTTGCCGTCAAATTGGACGAAGTAGCCGCCTTTGAGGATTTGGTAGATGCCGTTGAAATAACTTACCGCAAAGGTCTCTTCCGGCGGGGTGCGAAGAAGGTCGATGCCAAACGAGATGTAAGGGCGTCGGTAGCCGAGGTAATTGAGGACGGTGGGCATCACGTCAATCTGTTGGGCGATGCCGTGGCGGTCGCCGACAAGCGTGGTGTCGCCCGGCGCGTAGAAAATCACCGGCCCGGCAAAAGTGCCGCGCGACGTCTGGTACTCGTCGTGGTCCGACAGGTTGGTGTGGTCGCTGCAAATCACAAAAATCGTGTTCTGAAACCACGGCTGGTGGCTGGCGGTCTCAAAGAATTTTCGGATTGACATGTCGGTATACCTTATGCACTTGTGTATCAAGAGGTTTTCTTCGGGATAGATGTCTTTGTACTTGTCAGGGATGTGGTATGGATGGTGGCTACTTGCAGTGAAAACTGCGGTCATAAAAGGC
Organism: uncultured Bacteroidales bacterium; assembly: GCA_905234655.1. Taxonomy (GTDB): domain Bacteria; phylum Bacteroidota; class Bacteroidia; order Bacteroidales; family UBA3824; genus UBA3824. Next base: position 23,262 of record CAJOJG010000014.1, on the reverse strand, counting down.
TCTTTCATCTTAGACATCTCGCCGGCGTAAAATTGCAGGAACGGCTCGTCCCAAATTGCCCAGTAGCCGTCAAACTCTGCCTCGCCGCCATATTCGGGCGCGGCGTCAAATTCAGTGCGGCCGTAATATTTCTGAAAGCCCGTCGCATTGGCAAACGCCTCAAAACCCATGCTGCCGTTTTTTGCGCCGTGGAAAAAAGCGGTCTCGTAGCCGTCCTTAGAGAGTTCGACGGCGATTCCGTCGAGGCGGTTGAGCGATGCGGGCGTCAGGAAAAACGGCTCTACAAAATACGGAATCCCGCTCAACACGCTCGGCATGCCGTCGATGGACTTGCGCCCGTTGCAATAACTTTGCTGAAAAATCATCGAATGTCGTGCAAGGCTGTCGATGAACGGCGTGTAGCCCTTGTAGTTGCCGCCTTCAAGGTCTTTGTTGTAACAGCCCATAAATTCCCGCGAAAAACTCTCAACTATCAGTACCACAACGTTTTTGCCGTGGTTGCCCACGTTGAGCGAATCCTCGACGGGGTGGTGAAGCGGCGTGTAAATCCGCGCCAAAGTGTCCATCGAATAATATTTTGGGTCCACAAAAGGCTTCTTGTTGATGGTGCGGATTATCGAAAATGGCGTGTTCAAAATCAACGGCGCCTGAATCGGGGACTTGATGTATTGGTTTGCGTTGCTGACAGTTATGGGGCGCGTGCTGCGGTCGATGCCGCCGCGTATGCCGAACGCCGCGAGGAACGCCACCGCCACGAAAAACACCATCCTGAACGCATAATACTTGATGAAACTCAGGATGTTGCGCTCGGGACGGAAGGTCAGCGGGCTGCGGTACAGCGTCCACAATCCCCACACCATCGCCACCGCCGCCAGTACCAAGTACCACTGGCTCAACGCCTCGCGCCCGAGGATTTGGACGATGTTGTCCTCGTTGGCAAACTCGTTGAAAACGCTCGCCGTGCTTCTTCGTTCCGTCCAGCCGAAGTACCTCGCGTCCACGAGGTTGGCGACGATGCCGACGGCGTTTGGGACGATGTAGGCGAACTTGACAATCCACCTGTACACGCCGCTTTCTTCCTTCCAATGCAGCGGCAGCAACGCCAGCACGAGAAACAGCAAGTTCATATACAGAATCCCCGACGTGTCGAATACGAGCGACCCCTTGAACAGCGTCCAAAAATTGTCGCCAAAAACGCCTTCCGAATAGTGAGAATAATTGACAGCCATGAAGATAGCACGGCACAGGAAATATGCGACATAGACCAAAAATATGTCCCAGGCTACTTTGATGCAAGATTTAATGAGACTTGCGTTCTCATCTCTGTTGTTCATTATTTTTCAAAATAATAATAGTACCAATACGTGTTGCCGAAAAGCTGGTGGGCTTTTTCGACGTTTTTGGATTCGGGCGACGCCATGAAGTTGCCAAACTTCTCAAAACGCGCCGTCAGGTCGTTTGGCTGCGACATCGCCTTTTCAAATTCCGCCTTGTCGTTGTTGAAAAGGTACAATAGCGTCGCCTCGTATACGTGTACGCCAAGTTCGCCCTCGGGACGGTAATACTTCAAGAGCCGGTACATTTTTGGGATGTCCCTCGTTAGCAGCAGGCAGCCGACGTAATAATTGAACACGCGGCGGTTTGTGGGATTGTTTGCCAAGAGGTTGACCATCAGCTCGGTCTTGTGTTTTTCGGGGAAGAAGAAGTCGCGTTCCATGTCAAGCGGCTTTATCTTCCAGTCGGCGAGGGCCTCGGTGTGCGTGGGGTCGTAGAGGTATTGGACGGCGCGGTCTGCCCACGCACTGTAAAACATCGTCCGCTGAAGTTTTTTCAAGTATCTCATTGCCAGCGGTTTGTTGTCGCGGATGATGTTGATTTCGGCGAGGCGTTTGTACTGGCGCGCGCTCTTGATGTGGTTGTCGTTGCTTTCCATCGCGTCGATGGCGAGACGCTCTGACGTATTGAGCAGCCCGAGCCTAAAATATATCTCGCTGTTGCACAGGCTCTTGTCATACGAATCGATGTCGGAAGTCAGCAGCCCTTCCAGTCCCAACTGTCTGAAACTGAACATCTTGCTGTCCATTATGCCAAGTTCGTCGAGGGCGAGGTTGAGGTAGCATTGCGACATGAAGGTGGCGTACTTGTTGTTGGCGGCGGTCTCTACGATTCTGCCCCACTGCTTGAGCCTCACCATGCGGTCGATTTTGTAATCGAACATCCGCGACGTGTTGTATCCTCTGTATATCAACGAGATGGCTACTGCAAACGCCACGACGTGAAGGGCGGTTTTTGCGATGCGGTTTTTGAGTGTTATCTTTACCAACGACAACGCCAAACATGCGCAGACCACCGCGATTGCGCCAAACCACGCGGCGTTGTCATTGTTGGTGTCAACGCCAGTGAAAGTGTCTGCAAGGCTGTCCGCCTGCATTATTTTTTTCGTCAACAGCCAAGTCAACGTCAGCACCAAGCCGTTGATGCCAAGAGAGATAACGTTTTTTGGACGGTCGATGCAGACCGCTACGCCCACGATATAAATAATGCAGCACCATCCGCCCGCAATCCAGTAGACCACTGGCACGATTAACGCCAAAACCACGACATTTTTGGTGATTTTACCCACCAACGCCGCCATCGTCGCCAACATCACTGCAACAATGCCGCCGAACATCGTGTTGTCGTCGAGAGCAGCCACCATCACCGCCAACGCGCCCGCCGTGCCGAGCAAATCCGCCCACGAATCGTCGCAGCGAGTTTTAGCTATATTTCTGATTGTCAACTGAATCGCGACCAAAATGACCGCCAAAATCAACGCCGTCGGTGCCGCGTACATGAAAAACTGGCCGATGAAAAATCCGACATAATCGCTCAATCCGCCCGGCCTAAGGCAAGTTTCAATGAAGAAATCCGCCCCCGACATGAAAATCAACATCCCTTCCCGGTACGCAAACATCGGGGCATAAAACACTAACACAGCGACGACAGCCACCGCCGCGAGCACGAAAGAGGATATGTATTTTTTTACAACTGCCATTCTGCAAAAAATAACGAGCACAAAATTACAAAAAACTTCTTTGTTACGAAAAAAATGTGTAATATTGTCTTAAAATTTACAACGATGAAATATTGGATTATAATAATTGCGGCATTGGTGGCGTGTGCGTGCAATCCCACTGTCAACGAGACAGTTACGATGGATAGCTCGCCAACGTTGTACCCCGACTACGACGGCGTTACCGTGCCAAAAAACATTGCGCCGATCAACTTTTCGACCATCGCATACGATTCTTTGCAACGGATAGAGGCCGAGGTAACGGCGGGCGACGGCACCAAGTACCATTTTTCGGGCGACCGCTTCATTGACTTTGGCATCGGCACATGGCGCGAAATCGCCCAAAAATCCGCCGGCAAGACCATCGAAATCGCCGTCAGCGAATACAAAAACGACAAGAAATACATCTACCGTCCATTCGCCGTCCACATCTCTGACGACGAAATCGACCCGTACCTCTGCTACCGCCTCATAACGCCTGGATACAGGATTTACAGCCGCATGGGCATCTACTGCCGCAATATCACCACATTCGAGCAGAAAGCCGTGGTGGACAACCACTTAATCAACGACAACTGCGTCAACTGCCACTCGTTTCCCAAGGGCGACGCCGACCGCGCATCGCTTCATATTCGCGGCGACCTCGGCAGCACTGTCCTCAAAGACGGCGACCAAATCACAGTATGCCGCGCCGTCAACGAAAAACTCGGACTCAACTGCGTCTATCCCTACTGGCACCCGTCGGGCAACTACATCGCGTATTCCCAAAACAACACCGTCCAGTCGTTCCACTGCGGCGACGCAAACCGTGTGGAAGTCTACGACCTCGAATCCCGCGTCGTGGTCTACGACATGGCAAAAAACATGCTGCTCACATGCCCCGAACTCAATTCCGAGAAGACTTTCACCACCGAGCCGTCATTCTCGCCCGACGGCAAGACATTGTATTTTGCGTCGGCGGACACGGTGGACATGAACACGCGCACCACGGAAGTCCGCTACAATATTTGCAGGATTGGTTTTGACGAGGCGACGGGGCGTTTTTCGCACGAGGTCGATACCCTCGTCAACGCCGCCGCCGACAGCATGACCACTGCGTTTCCGCGTCCCTCATACGACGGCAAATATCTCTTGTACAGCAAGTTCAAGTACGGTCAGTTTGGCATTTGGCACAAAGAGGCGGACTTGTGGATTCTCAATTTGGCGACCAACGAGGCCTACCCGCTCGCCGCCGCCAACAGCCCCACCGCAGCCGACAGTTACCATTCATGGTCGCAAAATTCGCGTTGGATAGTATTTGAATCGCGCAGGGGCGACGGCTTCTTCACGCGGGCATACATCGCCCACATCACGCCCGACGGCCGCGCCGACAAGGCGTTCCTGCTTCCGCAGCAAGACCCGATGCAAAACTGCGCCCTGATGTACAGTTACAACGTCCCCGAACTCGCCACCAAAGAGTTCAAATTCGACAAAGGCTCGCTCGAACAGAAATTGAAGTCAGGCGAAAAGTTGCAGTTCGGGTATTAAAATTTGAGCGTGCGTTCTATTTTCCAGTGCCACATCGTGAAGTCTTGGGAATGTTCCAGCCAGTGATTGGGTTGTACTATGCATTAGTGCCGTTGGCGGTGCTTGTACAGCATTTCGCCGCTAAAAAGAAGTTCAAGCGTCCAAACATCATGTACGCGGCATCTGTGGCATTGATGATGGCGGTGCTTGTCTTCACCTACAACCTTGAAAATCCACGGCGCGAGCGTTTCTCGGCAAAAATATGCTGGGAGGGAGAGTGTTGTAACCTTTTTTAATGTCCTCGTCCTGTCCAACTACGAACCCACAAACCTTCCCCGGCATTACCAGGAAGCCGTTGCAATATACCGCGCCACAGCAAAATCACAACGCGACGGCGTCCAGTCCGTCAAACTCGACCCGATGGTCAACCGGCGTTTTGCGGAGTTTGCACAGATGGTCATACACGCTTGCTGAACGCGGATATTTCACGCCATTTAACCAGGAGTCCGAGATTTGGCTTTTGGATTTGAAGACGATGCGCCGAAGCCACCCTCGGACTGTTAACAGCAATTCCACGGAAAGTAACCACAACTGGTCGCATAACGGCAAGTGGCTTGTGGTCGGCTCCAAATTCCCCGACCGCCTGTTCACGAAGCCATATTTTGCGCATTTTGACCCGCAGTCCGGCACATTCGACAAGCGTTTTGTCCTGCCGCAGGAAGACCCCGACTTTTACGGTGGCTACACTGCTAACTTTAACAACGCCGACTTCATCACCGGCGTAGTTCCAGTTTCAGAGAACGAAATCCGTGACGCAGTCCGGGGCGAATTGAAACAGGTGAAGGAAAAATGAATCTATCTTCGTTCCTCTCTCCCCATTCCTCTTTCCTCTTTCCTATCTCTCCACCCTTTTGAATTTCCAGTACCAGTCGTGGTATTCTGACGAGAGGCCGACGAGCCAGGCGGTGAGCGGTGAAATCATCAGGTCGTCGAGTTGAGAGGAGACTTGGAGCATGATTTCGTTGGGATAGTTTTGGTTAGCCCATTCGCCGGCGGATTCAGTGACCTGGCCGCCGTACATGTCCCATGCGCCAAAAAGATGGAGGATTTCGTGTGCGATGGTCGAGCCGGTGGTAGGCTCGCCGTCGTCGGTTTTGAATATGTTCACGCTCTCCAGAAAATAGTCGCGGTAGTGGTACTCGGCGTGGCATTTAGAAAACTGGTTCGCATTCGCCCAGCCGTCGTTGTTGATGAGCATCAGCGTGATGACATTATCGGCGGTTCCGATTTCGGTCAGAAGGTTGTAGCACTGCATGACGTCGGCGTATCCGATTTCGCGGAGCGCGCGCGGCATTAGGAGCGGCATCTTCGCGCAGTCGTCGTATGAACGCGGGAGATTGTCAAGCTGGACGCCGGAGCCGTCGCCGTGGAACGAGCCTTTTATGAACTCGACATCGACGCTGTAACGTGCCGCAGTGCGTTTGAGCCATGCGAGGGCGTTGTTGATGCGGTATTGCATGGTGCCCATGTCGTCCTTTGACCACGACGTGCCGGGGCTTGTGAGCCACACTTCGAGGACATAAATCCTGCCGGAGAGTTTCTTCGCGCTGCCGATGTTCCATGTGTTAGAGAATGACGAGCCGACATGCTCATCAAGGACGTGGGCGATGCGCCTGTCGGTGGCATTGTAGAGCGGCTGCTCGTAGATTTCGGACTGCGCAAAGAGGCTGCTGATGGCTGCTATGTGGAATAAAATCGAGATTATGAGTTTCATGTTTGCAAAGTTAGTCAAATAATTTTGCGCCCCCAAAAATTTAATGTTACTTTTGCAACCAAAAACCAAACAATATGAGAAATTTGATGATAATTCTTGTGTCGCTTGTCTCGACTGTCTATGCGGCGGCTCAAGACCTTGAAATCCACATAGATATCGACGGCGGCGTTGTGAAAGCCTGTCCGGGCGACGCTTTGACCTTCACAGCCACGTCTAACGCCGACGGCGAGGCGCAGTATTATTGGGATTTTGACAACGGCGACCACCGCACGACCACAGTCCCGTCCGTGGAGTACTCGTACAAGGACGGCGGCGCGTATATGGTCAGCGTGACGTTACAGCAGGACGGAAGTTCCGTGACCGATGCCATAAAAGCCATCATCGGGCGTTCTCCTGATTTCAGTGGTTACTCCAATGACATTGACAACTCATTCTCAGGGATTTGCCTCGGCGAGACTTTCACGCTCACGATGCCGATTTCAAACCGGACGACTAAATACGTTAGCCGAAATTATTACTACGAAAACGCGCCACAGTCGCTGTATGGCACGGCTTGGAGCGAGAAGGTCAGGTTCAAGAATTTCGGTAGCGCAACGATTGGCAGTGTGGACGACATCGAGTCGGTGAAGCTGTCATTTTTCCACGGTAATACCGCCAATGCGGAGATTGTGCTTACGTCACCCGATGGGAAAACGGCTGTTTTAAGTGCGTTGAACCAAACTCTTGATGGCGGCAGGGAGTTTATTTTCGCCAATAGGAAGTTGATGGAATATGTTTTCACGCCGTCCAATACGCCTGATTTTTCTAATCTTGTCGGTTCGCCCATTAGCGGCGAGTGGAAGCTCGAAATCACTTCAAACGACACCGAAAACAGTTGCTATGTCTATGGTTTTGAGATTGAGTTGGACGGTGGCATTTTGGAGAGCCACGGATGGCAGTTTGAAAGTGTGTATGACTTAAGGCGCGCCGTGTGGTCAGGTAAGGGCGTTTCGGCGACTTCATCTGGTATCGCGGACGCTGCGCCGAAGGAGGAAGGCACGACGCGGTATAGTTTTGTAATCAGCGACGATATGGGCTGTATGCACGATACGTCTGTGTATGTGTCCGTCGAGCTGGCGTCTTTCACGGGCGCGGAGGGACCCACGGTATTTATTGGCGACGAAATCCAGTTCAGCAACCGCACCACGTGGGCAGCCGAGACGACGTGGCATTTTGGCGACAATTCGCCGTTGGAGTACGCCTCGGACGCTCCACACGCATATTATGAGCGCGGAAAGTATGAGGTCGTCATGGAGACAAAATCCGCAAAGGGCTGCACCGATGTCGACACGCAGTATGTCAGCATTATTCCGCGTCCGTTGGAGGTCAAGGAGGTCAATATTTTCACGCCCAACGGCGACGGTGTTAATGATGTGTTCACTTTTTTTGACGAGGACGACTCGTTCCTGTCTAATGGCGGGCTTACTCAGATGCCCGCCAATATCCGCAGCCTCAAGTGCAAGATTTATAATTCATACGGCCAGACTATCTGCAAGTGGGAGAGTGTCACTCCGTCCATTTTCGGCTGGGACGGCACTGTTGACAACAAGGGTTCCCGCGACTGTCCCCCCGGCACATATTTTTATGACCTCGTCGTCAGCGGCAAGGATGGCACGACGCTCAAGCGCAGCGGCACGATTTTGCTGTATCGGGATAAGTGAACAAATACTTAAATTGATGCCACATCATGTTCTGTCAAGCCTCCTCGTGCAAACGAGCCGTAAATCCACGCTTTTATCACTGGCTGTGTCCTGAGATATTCGGCTATTGCGTCTGATATAGCCATTAAAGTCATGGATTTGTAGTGTTTCTTTATTTCTGTGATTCCCATGGCGTTATTATTACAAATAACTGAGGTTGCCAACATAACACCAAAATGTCATGTTTGGAACAACCTCAGTACTATGATTTCTTCTCCTATTTTTCTTCGCTTTCTACGATTTCCTCCTCGCCGCCGATGAAGTCGAAGCCGGTGTACTTGCGGAGTACTTCGGGGATTTCGATTCGGTCGCCTTTCTGGTTGTTCTCGAGGATTGAGGCAACGATGCGGGGGAGCGCAAGGCCGGAGCCGTTAAGCGTGTGGCAGAGGCGGGTGCGCTTGTCGCCGTCCTCGCGGAAACGGAGCTTGAGCCTGTTGGCCTGGAACGACTCAAAGTTGGAAACCGAGCTTACCTCGAGCCACTTCTGCTGAGCGGCGCACCATACTTCGAAGTCGTATGTCATCGCGGAGGTGAAGCTCATGTCGCCGCCGCAGAGACGGATGATGCGGTAGGGAAGTCCAAGTTTCTTTACAAGTCCCTCTACGTGCAATACCATGATTTCCAACGCCTTGTAGCTCTTGTCGGGGTGTACGATTTGTACAAGCTCGACCTTGTCGAACTCGTGGAGGCGGTTAAGGCCTTTCACGTCCGAGCCGTAGCTGCCAGCCTCGCGGCGGAAACATGGCGTGTAGGCGCAGTGGCGGATCGGGAGTTGCTTTGCGTCGAGGATTTCGTCGCGGTAGATGTTGGTGACGGGCACTTCGGCGGTGGGCACGAGGTAGAGATTGTCAACCTCGCAGTGGTACATTTGGCCTTCCTTGTCGGGCAACTGTCCTGTGCCGAATCCTGACGCCTCGTTTACCAATACCGGCGGTTCTACCTCCATGTAGCCGGATTTGGCGGCCTCGTCGAGGAAGAAGTTTATGAGAGCGCGTTGGAGTTTTGCGCCCTTGCCCTTGTAGAGCGGGAAACCTGCTCCGGTGATTTTTACGCCGGTGGCAAAGTCGATGATGTCGTATTTCTTGGCGAGTTCCCAGTGGGGGAGCGGCTCAAAGCCCTCGAATGACGGATTCTCGCCGCCACGGCGGATTTCCACATTGTCGGCCGCGCTCTTTCCGGGGGCGACGAGTTCGTATGGCAGGTTGGGCAGCAGGACGAGGGTCTCGTACAGTTCCTTGTCCAAAGCCTGGAACTGGTCTTCCTGCTCCTTGATGATATTCTTGAGTTCGGTAGACCTTGCCTTAGCGTCCTGGGCATCCTGTTGTTTGCCCTGCTTGAAGAGTTCGCCGATTTTCTTCGCCAAGGCGTTCTGCTCGGCCTTGTTGTCCTCGAGTTTGGTCTGTATTTCGCGTTTTTGCTTGTCGAGGGCGACAATTTTTTCCACGGACTCCCTTGCGTCGCGGTTCTTAATCGCGAGCCTTTCAATGACGAATTCGGGATTGTCTACGATTGTTTTTACTAACAGCATGATTTTTCCTATTTTATTTAATAGTTATATAAAACAAAAACTCCCAAGCCGCACTCAATCACAAATATTGGCCAACTTGGGAGTTTCTTTAGGGGAAATTTTTGCCTGATTGTCAGGTAAAATGAGGGTAAGCTTATTGTTACTTAGCCTCTTCCTGGGCGGCTACCGGCACTACGTTTACGTAGCTCTTGTCGCCCCTCTTTACCTGGAAGTTAACCGTACCGTCCACTAAAGCGAACAGTGTGTGGTCCCTGCCCATTCCTACGTTGGCTCCGGGATAGTGCTGGGTGCCCCTTTGACGGATGATGATGTTGCCGGCTATAACGTGTTCGCCGCCGAATTTCTTAACGCCAAGTCGTTTGCTATGAGACTCACGTCCGTTGCGCGAACTGCCGACGCCTTTCTTATGTGCCATTTCTTAATACTGTTTTTAGTCTTTTGTTGCAAAAGATAGTTAGACTTAATTTTTTTGAAAAAATACACGTTGGCTTCTTGCGCCAAAATTAGAAGTTGATGCCCTCGATCTGGATTTGAGTGAGGTACTGGCGGTGTCCCCTCTTGACAGCGTATCCTTTCCTGCGCTTTTTCTTGAAGACGATTACCTTGTCGTCCTTGAGGTGGCGGAGGACTTTGGCGGATACGGATGCTCCGTCTACTTTGGGTGCGCCAACTTTCACGTCGCCGTCGTTGTCGACGAGCAGGACGTTGTCAAAACTGATGTCGCTGCCCTCGTCGCTGTGGAGGCGGTTTACATACACTTTGCGGTCTTTCTCTACTTTGTACTGGTGACCTGCGATTTCTACGATTGCGTACATTTTTGTTTGTTGTGTGTTTGTTCAGCCAAGGTGGTGTATCCCAATATGGGACCTATCGCTTAGTGACCTTGCTAAAGATTCGTTTTATGTTTTTTACGACCGCAAAATTATTAGTTTTTCTGGTAATTTGCAAATTGTTTTCACTTTTTTTATTATTTTTGCTGAAAATATTTTTTACAGCGACAGCCCTATGAAAAAGATTCCACTTTCAGTGGTGGCGGTATCGCCCCTTCACTATTACGCCGACACTTACAGCCTTGTGCTTGAGGAGCGGGACGGCACGAGGAAACTCGCCATAACCATCGGCAAGTCCGAGGCACAGTCGATTGCTGTGCTGCTTGACGGCATGAAGATTGCGCGCCCTTTGGTCTACGATTTTATCTATAAGTTCGCCACGTCGTACAGGATCCGCATCGAGGAGGTCATCATCGCGAATGTCGAGAAGGAGATTTATTATTCGGAGGTCGTGTGCCGTGTAAAGGGCGCGCCGGACGACGAGATTGTCCGCCTCGACAGCCGCACGTCTGACGCTGTCGCGCTCGCCATAAAGTTCGGCTGTCCAATCTATACATACGAGGTCGTCATGTCGGCGGCAGGTTTCACGACCGAAAAGCCGTCTTCGCGCCACCAGTCTCTGACCGAAGTCGACGAGTCCAAGCTCCGCGACATGCTCTCGAAGGCCATCAAGCGCGAGGATTATGAACTCGCCACAAAAATCCGCGACGAACTTATCAGACGTGGAGTTTAACATGAATCGAAAAAAATGCCGCCCGAAGGCGGCCCAAGATAGAAGAATAATAATTATGATGATGTGATTAAACGCTGATTTGACCTTTGATGGTCGGGTGGCACTGGTAGTTCTCGAGGGTGAAGTCCTCGTATTGGAACGAGAAGATGTCCTTTACTTCCGGATTGATGCGCATTGTCGGAAGAGGGTAGGGGACACGCTCAAGCTGGGTGTGCACCTGCTCGATGTGGTTGAGGTAGATATGCGCGTCGCCGAGCGTGTGGACAAAAACTCCTGGCTCGTAGCCGCATACCTGCGCAAGCATCATTGTCAGCAGCGCGTATGACGCTATGTTAAACGGCACACCGAGGAAACAGTCGCCGCTGCGCTGGTAGAGCTGGCACGACAACTTTCCGTCCGAAACGTAGAACTGGAACATCGTGTGGCAGGGTGGGAGTGCCATGCTGTCTACGTCCGCCACGTTCCACGCGCTGACGATGTGGCGGCGCGAATCGGGGTTGTTCTTCAGAGCCTCGACGATGTTGGCGATTTGGTCGACTTCGTGGCCGTCGGGCGTAGTCCAGTGCCTCCACTGATAGCCGTAGACGGGACCTAAGTCGCCGTTCTCGTCAGCCCATTCGTTCCAAATCCTTACGCCGTGGTCTTGGAGGTACTTGACGTTTGTATCGCCGTTAAGGAACCACAACAATTCGTATATGATGGACTTCAAGTGTACTTTCTTTGTCGTGACCAAGGGGAAGCCTTCGGAGAGGTCGAACCGCATCTGGTAGCCGAAATAACTTATCGTGCCTGTCCCAGTGCGGTCAGCCTTCTTAGTCCCCTTTTCGAGGATTGTCTTCAACAAGTCCAAGTACTGCTTCATGCCGCGAGACTCCTATTCTTCTTCCTCGTCGTCGTTGCTGTAGCCGTAGCCATAACCATAGCCATAGCCATAGCCATAGCCATAGCCATAGCCATAGCCATAACTGCCATAGCCGTATTTGCCGTAGCCGTAGCGTCCGTATTTCTTGAACGTTCCGCCGTTAAGTACAATCTGTACGTTGGGCATCTTGTTCTCGGTGTAGTAGCGGTCGACGACTGGCAGGTATTCACGCTCGAGCAGGCCGTTACGGATAACGAACAGGGTGCTGTCGGCTTCCTTGGCGATGATGGCTGTATCGGCGACGATTTCTACCGGGGGCGCGTCGAGGATGATGATGTCGTATTTCTGTTTCATCTCGGCAATCATCGTCTTGAACTTGTCGGAGTAGAGGAGCTCGACGGGGTTAGGCGGAATTTCGCCGGCTGGCATTACGTCCATGCTTGCCGGTTGGAGTTTTTTCATGGCGTCTTCGGACGTCTTGCTCTGGTGCTTTTTATGCTTGTGTTTTGTCACTGGAATTTCGAGCGAGCATACGAGGTTCTTCCAGTCTTCGTCGTATCCCGCGAGGAATGTAGACACGCCATGTTCGGGATTATCGACGTTCTGGCTGAATGTGTGCTTACGAAGGTCAAGGTCGACGACGATGACTTTCTTGTCCTTGATTGCGAATGATGCGGCGAGGTTAGTGGTGATGTATGTTTTACCGGAGCCTGCCATCATTGAGGAGATGATAGTCACTTCGCCGCCGTTCTTGTTGTCTTCGCGGCTTGCGTTGACGAACTCGATGTTGGACCTCAAGACGCGGAACGCCTCGGCTGAAGTGGACTTCGAGCCGACTTTCACGACGATAGGACGTTTTTCGTGGTCTTCCGGCTGTTTCATCTGCAATATCGTGTATTTGAAGAAGCCTGTTACCTTCTTTATCTTGTCTTGAACTTTCTCCATCTTAGTCATCTTCTTCTTATGGAGCGGAATTTCGCCTACGAACGGCGCCTTCATGCCTTCGAGGTCTTTGCGGTTGCGGACGCGGGTGTCGTTTGCCTCGATGAGGTAGACCATGCCGAGCGGCATTACGAGCGAGAGGACGAATGCTATGCCGAGGACTTTGATTGTACTCGGTGCGGAGGGTTTCATAACGCCATACGGCGGGCAGATGATACGTGTGTTATAGGCTGTGAAGGCCTGTGAGAGCTCGTTTTCCTCGCGCTTTTGGAGAAGGAAGAGGTAGAGGGCCTCCTTGACTTTCTGTTGGCGTTCTACCGAGAGCAGGTATTTGGCCTGGTCGGGGTTCTTGGCGATATGCGAAAGCGACTGGTTAAGGGTCGATTTGAGGGTGCTGATTTCAGCGTTGAGGAACAGGATTTGGTTGTCCATCGACATTCCGACGTTCTTGCGCATCTCGTTGAGTTTGACTTCGAGGTCTTTGACGAGCGGGTTTTTGGACGATGTGGTCGAAAGCAGGCTGTTGCGTTCGAGGACGCCTTTATTATATTCGGTTATTTGTTGCTGTTCGCTTGTGCTTGTGCCGGAGGGCGATGCGTATGTCGGCAGGAGCTGGTAGCCGTTGGTCGTGTCGTTGACGTATGTCTTTATGGTCTTAGCCATGTAGAGCTGGGTCTCAAGCTCGCCGATTTTGTTGTTGACGGCGTTGGCTTGTGTCATGTACATGTTAGTGGCGGCTCCGATGTCCGGGATGAGGTTTTCGCTCTTGTATGATGAAATGTCGTTGTCGACGTTGCCGAGGTCTTGCTCGATTACGCTAAGGCGGTCGTTGATGAATTTTGATGTGCTGACTGCTATTTGGTTCTTGTCCTCGATCCATTTCTCGTTATATACCGAGATGAGTGTGTTGAGGAAGTCTTCGGCGCGTTGGATGTGCTTGTCGGTGTATGTAAGGTCGATGACGGATGCCATCTTGTCTTTAAGTTCTGCGACGAGTTGTTTCTGGCAGCCTGCCACAACGTCGAGCATGGAGGCGTGGGATATGAAAATCACTGTCGGCTCCTCAATAAGGTCGAAGTGGTCGGTCTTGGATATTACGACTTGTCCTATTGGTGTCTCGACCGGCTGTCCGACCTGTCCGGGGTATTCGTTGTCGTCCTTTACGGGCTGGTTGGTCTCGGGGGATGTGTACCTGAATTTTGTCATGACGAATGTTCCGTCGGGGTTCAGGGTCATCTTGAAGCTTGCGCCGAACAAGTCCGGGACGTCGATGATTTCGGCTTTAATTGGGTTTGTCGCGCCGTAGAGTACGGTCTTGCGGAATGTGCCGTCGGCCTGGTATGTATAGTCGAGACAGAGCCGCTTGACTACTTCGCTGATTATGGAAGGCGACTGGATGGCGATAAGCTCGTCGTTAACGCCGGACTTGTTGTTGAACAGGCCGAGGTTAGAGAAGTCGTCCATGCCGTAGTCGATTGCGGACGCGCCTTTGGTGTTCGATTTGATCATAATCATCGCCTCCCTCGTGTACGACTTCTGTGTGCGTAGTATGTAGAACACGCCTATCGACATGCAAAACAATATCGACAGTACAAACCAGTACCATTTGTCGAGGCATGAGGAGATGAGATCCCTGATGTTAAGTTCGTTGACAGAATCGGCTTCCATGCTCTGCTGCGCCGTCATCATCTGTTGTTCGTTTGCCATATCTTTTTTGTCTGAAGTATGATATAGGTGAAAATGTTTTGTGTGCGATTGGCTTATGTTATTTTATGAAGCCTACGTAGAGGGTTGTCATGATGGATGCGATGGAAATCCAGAACGAGCCGGTGCGGAGGGTGTTGCCGTTGTTGGTGGTCTGGCGTTTCTTGAGGTCGTTGGCCTCGACGTACACGACGTCGTTTTGCTGGATGTAGTATACTGGCGAGGTGAGGACTTGGTTGGCGTTTGTGAAGTCGAGGACATAGACTCTCTTGCCCTGTCCCTCGTCACGGAGTATTTTCACGTTTTTCCTGATGCCTTGGATAGCCAGGTCGCCGGCTGTGCCGAGTGCTTCGAGGATTGTAAGGCGGTCTTTGGTAATTGCGTATCGTCCTGGCTTTGGGACTTCGCCGAGTACAGTGAAGAACATGCTGTCGAACTCGACCGTCACGACGAAGTTGTCGTCGATGAAGTATTCGCTCTCGCGGAGTTTGGACTTTATGAGGTCAAGCACTTCTTCCCTCGATAGCCCGACGACGTCGAGGCTGCCAAGTTCGGGGAAGTCTATCGTGCCTTCGTCGCTTACGGTGTAGGACGACATTTGGTACGCGCCGTTGTTGAGGTTTGTGTAGCCGATTCTCTGTGAGGACACGGAGAGGTTGAACTGTGCAGCCAGTTCCGGTTTGCGAGCGTGTACGATTATAGTGAGTTTGTCGCCGGCCTTCAGGCGGAGTTCCGCGCTGTCAGAAACCGTGACATAATCGTTGTTCTGGATGTCTTGAAAGTATGCGATGTCTTTAGGTGTCTTACACCCGATAGCCGCTAATACTATTGCTATTACAAATAACCGTTTGAATAATTTCATAATAAAATGCTAAATTTTTTTTCGCCGCAAAATTACATCTTTTTTTTCTTATTTCCTAAAAAATTCTTTAATATTTTATTTTTTTTTATTTTTGCACTGAAATTATTTAACAAACAACTTTACACCTATTATTACTATGAGCAAGTTACTTAAAATCCACCCCGTTACGCCTCAGCTCCATGAGATTCTCGAGGCTGTGGAAATTTTACGCCATGACGGCGTTATAATTTACCCGACCGACAGCGTATATGCCTTGGGGTGCAGCATGTTCAGCAAGAAGGCAATGGACAGGCTCGCGCTTTTCAAGGGCATCAAACTGTCCAAATCGCGTTTTTCCTTTATCTGCGACAGCCTCGCCAACATCGCCGAATACACGATGCCGCTTAGCGCAAATGTTTTCAAGATGTTGAAAAGGAACACGCCCGGGCCGTTCACTTTCGTGCTTCCGGCGAGCAAGAAGGTGCCGCGCATCTTCGACAATTCGCGCAAGACCATCGGCCTTCGCGTCCCCGACAGCAACATCCTCTCGATGATTGTCCACGAACTCGGCAACCCGCTCGTTACAACGTCAATCCACGACGAGGACGAGGTGATTGAGTATTCCACCGACCCGGAACTGATTTGGGAACGTTACAAAAACCAGGTCGATCTCGTAATCGACGGCGGCTATGGCAACAACAACCCCACCGCCGTCGTCGATTGCACCGGCAAGGAAATCGAAGTTTTGCGCTACGGCATCAAGGATTTGGAATGGTAGATTGTAGCCCCCGTCCAGCCTTGCACCCGCTCTTTCATGCCGTCGAAATCCAGGACACCGAATGCGAAGCCTTTGCGGACGAGGGACGGGGGTAGGTATTCGTCGTATTTTTCAAAGATTGGGTTTTCGTCGGGGTATAGAAGTTCCATCGGCGAATGGTCTTGGCGGCTCTCTTGGGACACAATGTCGTAAAATTCGCTTTCGCCGACCTGCATCGTAAACTGCATGAAGTACGGACGCGACGAATTGAGGCCTTTGAGACCGAGACGCTTGGCGCAGATGAGTTTTAGGAAACGTTCCAACGCCAGGAACGCATACGTGCCGAGCCACGGAAACAACGCCCACATCTTGCCGCCGAGGTGTATCAGCGGGTGGTCTTTCATCCCTGACATTTCAAAACTATGCCGCGCTTCCGCCAAACGGCTGACTGCGTGGGGCTTGAGGTATGGGTATGTCTTTGATTCTTTCAATACGCCGTGCATGCGTTCCAAAATCCTCGTGTGGATGTCGCCCGGACAGTCGCCGAAATATGCGGGGATGTTGCCCTTGACGAGTGTGCAATACACGATGCGCCGCTGGTGGTCTATCTCGTCAACTACCCAAACCCTGCCCGCGATGGCTATCTTTTCGCCTGCGGGCGGCGGCTTGACGATGGTGCCGAGTTCCTGCGAATCGGCCTTTACGGAATATTCGATGTTTTCTTGGAACACTGCGAAAAACTTGTAGTTGTTGACCACGCGCTCGCCTTCCAATCCGATAATCAAGCCGTTGTTTTCGGTGCGGACGATGTGTCCCGTTTTCAAAAGGTGTTGAAGCAAGGTCTTGTAATCGTCTTGCGTGATACGTCGGAAACACGAGAGGGGCAGCACGAGAGAGGCGAGTTGGCGGGCGGTCATTTCGCCGCTTGCTGCGAGGGTGCTCATCGTCTGGTGGTACAACAGGCTGAACGGCATCCGGTCCGTCCTCGGCGGCTCTACAAAACGTTCTTCTGTGTATAGTTGGACGAGGGCGATGCCTTGCAGCATGTACCACGGGATTGTCTCGGGCAGCATTGCGCGGGATTCGGCGTGTTCTTCGCGCATCACAAACCACATTTCGGACGGTTGACCGCGACGGCCAGTGCGTCCAAGGCGTTGAAGGAATCCCGAAACGGTGAACGGCGCGTCGATGTGGAAGGCGCGTTCGAGGCGGCCGATGTCGATGCCGAGTTCGAGGGTCGCCGTGGCGCATACAGACATGAAGGAATCGTCGTCTTTCATCTCTTCTTCGGCACTTTCGCGGTACGACGCTGAAAGGTTGCCGTGGTGGATGAGGAAACGGTCTTTTTCGTGGTTGGCTTCGCAATATTGGCGCAGGACTTGGCAGACGGCTTCACATTCCTCGCGCGAATTGGTGAAGATAAGGCACTTGTGGCCTTGGGTGTGTTCGTAGATGTAAGTGAGGGCGGGGTCGGCGGCGGATGTGGCGGACGGGGCGTCTTCGCCGGATTGGGGGGGCGTTGTGTAGAAATGTTCCATCGAGAGACGCCAGATGTCTTTCTTGCTCTCAAAGCGGGGGATGATGGTCTCGCGGCCGCTGCCGGCGGCGAGGAATCGGCCCGCCAACTGGGGCGAACCGATGGTGGCGGACAGTCCGACGCGGCGAGGGTTGCAGTCGGCAAGGCGGCAAAGGCGTTCTATCAGGCAGAAGGTCTGCATTCCACGGTCGCCGCGCAAGAGCGAGTGGATTTCGTCGACGACAATGAATCTCAGGTCATGGAACAGGGACGGTATTTCGCCGTGTTTGCGTATCATGAGGGCTTCGAGCGATTCGGGGGTGATTTGCAGGATGCCCGACGGATGTTTGAGTAGTTTGCGTTTTTGTGATTCGGGGGCGTCGCCGTGCCAGCGCGTTACGGTGATGTTGGCTTCTTCGCAGATTGCGCTGAGGCGGTCGTACTGGTCGTTGATGAGTGCCTTCAACGGCGCGATGTACAGCACCCCTACGGTCGCCGACGGCCGCTCGTCCAAGAGTGTCAATATCGGGAAAAACGCCGCCTCGGTCTTGCCGGATGCCGTTGACGCTGTGAGCAATACGTTCAAGTCTGTATTGAAGATGGCGTCCCCCGCCGCATTCTGCACACCACGAAGCGTCTGCCACTGGTTGCGGTAGATGAAGTCTTGGATGAATGGTGAGTATCGGGTGTAGATGTCCATGGTGTTTAGTGACAGGAAAGGGCTATGTCAAACTGGCATCTTGACTTTTTTCCTTGTTTTGACAGTGGAAAGTTTGCAAATTGCCTTGTCTTCGCTATAAGGCGAACAATCTATGTCCAAAAGGTCGAAATAACTGCCTTTTTGGAGCAAATATTTGTTTTCCAAAGATTTCTTTTGGATAACGCCCCGCTCATGAAATGCGATTTCATTGTCAATATCCACAACCGCAATTTGGTCGGCACAATACCTCTGGATCAAATTGTAGAGGGTTGTCCTTCCCGAAATGTATTTGTAAACGGCTTCTGTCTCTGTAAAAAAGATAAGCCAACGGTTGAACAATTCGTCGTTGTCAATCCAATACAATAAATAATCCTCGCCTTTTTTGCCTACATAATAAGCAAGCAACGGCCCGTCAAAATACATCAGATTGACAACTTTGCTAATGCTTTGATAGTCAATACCTGACTTTTTGCCTGTATATTCAAATTTTTCCATAGGTTTCGATAATTTTAAATTTGTCTGACAAATCACAGTTTTCAAATTCAAATAGTTCAAAATGCCTTGAAGTTTCAGATGGTTCCGTTATCAATCCATCTGCATTGTCGAGATTCCCACAACAGATAGAATCTCCAATGGCTTTGAATTTTAGCGCAAGTCTTTGGCGCATTTTGTCGGCGGCTTCTTTTGTTTCAAAGCACGACAACGCATAGCCCTCCACAACGGCTTTGTCTTTCAATGCTCGTTGTGGTTGCATGACATAAACCGTCAAATGGTTGTTTGCAGAATCGCGAAACACAAATCTGTATGCCAAATTGTTGTTTGGGAAACACAAATCAGGCATTTTTCCCCCTTTCGCAATCAATTGTGCTATTTCTGATTGGTACTTAAGTTTGCGCATATTACATTTTTTTCTCGCCCCAAAGATAAACAAATTTCCTTTCTTCGGCAAAAAGATTTTTTACTTGTAGGAAAAACAATACCCGGCAGTTTGATTGCTCAGGGACTGTCGGGACTTAACGGTGCAAATACATCCTTTCAAATTCCTCGCGGAAGGCGTAGAGGGGGATGTTGCGCATCCAGCCTTGGTCGATTGGCGGCTTCATCGAGAGGCGGATGCCTTTTAGTCCGGGGTTCTTTTGGATGAAGGTGCGCAGGGACTTGGACTTTACGTTTTCCTCGGCTTTCACTTCCAACGGCGCGACCGTGGTGCCGAGTTGCACGGCAAAGTCAATCTCTATGCGCGAACTTTCCACCGAATGGTAGTACGTCGGAATCCCGGCACCTTGAAGTTGCATACACACAAACTGTTCCGTGAACGCGCCTTTGTATTCCGAAAAAATGTCGTCCTTGACCAGGACTGCCGCCGCCGGTGCATCTGCCATCGCGCCCAAAAGCCCGACATCAAGCATGAAAATCTTGAACACGCCAAATTCCTCGTAGAATTTCAGCGGCATTTTTACGGCGTTTACACGGTTGACCTTGTAAATAAGCCCCGCGTCGTGAAGCCACTGGATGGCGGTTTCAAACGACGAGGCGCGTCCGCCTGGTTTCAATGCGCCATAGACGAACTTTTTGTTTTCTTTAGCCAACTGCGACGGTATGCTCTGCCACACCATCCGGATTCGCGGCACATCGTTGGCCGGCGCGTGTTTTGAAAAGTCGGCCTCGTAATCCGCCAAAATCTTGTGCTGAAGCGCGCGCACTTCCTGCAATCGGCCTGTCTCGGCATATTCCAAAACCACCGCCGGCATTCCGCCAACGTAATAATATTGCCGAAGAAGGTCGATATACGTGTCGGCGAGGGCGTTGATGTCGTCCCAACTGCCACGGTTGAGGAAATCCGCTAACCGTTGCTTGCCCATTGCAAGAAGAAACTCGTTGAAATTCATCGGATAAAGTTTCAGCACGTCAACCTTGCCGACAGGAAACGGGCTTTGGCTATGAAGCGAGATGCCGAGCAACGACCCGGCTACGGCGATGTGGATTTTTGGCGCGTCCTCGCAAAAGAATTTGAGGGCCGTCAACGCTTGCGGGCAGTCCTGAATTTCGTCAAGCACCAGCAACGTGTCGTCCTCGGTAATGTCCTGTCCGGCAATCGCCGAAAGACGTTGAAGAATTTGTGTGGTAGTGCCGCCTTGCTCAAAAATTTTTCGGGCGTCGGCGTGGCGGTCGAGCGAAAATGACACTTGTTTGGCGTATTCTCGCTTTCCAAACTCGGTCAAGAGCCACGTTTTGCCCACCTGACGCGCACCATTAAGGATTAGCGGCTTGCGGCTTGGGCTTTTCTTCCACTCTATCAACTTGTTATATAATTCGCGATTCATTTTCTTACATTTTTATGTACGAATAATTGTCGGTAGTTGACATTTTTATGTACGAATAATTGTCAACACTTGACATTTTTATGTACGAATATTTGCTGCAAATGTAAAAAGTTTTTCTCTTTGCCGCAAAAATATTTCATTGAAATCTGCGTAATTTTGATTATTTTTGCCGCCTGACACCAAACGAAATACACTATGCCCAACGACTTCATCAACGACCTCGACGCCATCAACCGCACGTTCCTGTTTTATTGCGAGAGGACCCGGCTCGAAAAGGCGACGAAAAAAGTCTGAATGTCGCTGTCGTGGTGCTGATTTTAAGCGGGCTTTTGCCATACTTCACGGCGCGGAAAGGGGCTGTGGACGACATCAGGAAGGATTTTGAGGCGATGTTTGACCTGATGGGCGGCTATTGCAAGGCGAGGGGGCGGCAGGATTTTGGGTACGTCGGCATCTTCCGCGAAAATTTTGAACAGGCGGACACCGACATCCTTTCGCGCATAATGCTATTACGGCAACACCTCGGTCTATGCCGGCGGCGACGCTGAAATAGTCAAGAAACTCACTTTCGAGCGTTGCACCGTCAAGGGCTTTGACATCATATCATCTTGAGTTCAATGTCCGATGCACTTGACACATTTTGCGCGGGCTGAGTTTCAACGACCGTGAATGGCTTGCGTCGCGGCTATTGTTGCCCACGGAAAAAACTGTGGCGGCAGAGCCTGTGGATGATTTTTCGGTAGTTCATGATACCGACGACGAAATCCGCGAAAATCTTCGACGCTCTTTTAGAGAACTGAAAGATTACAAGGCTGGCAAGGTTGTGTTTCAGCCAGCCGACGAACTTCTTAAAGAACTTAGAGCAATATAAAACAATTACACCTCAAATTCCGCAAAATCCTCATTCTCAACCTTATCCGACACCGCATCGGACTGTGCGAAATGGAAATCGTCTGACGAAAGCAAGTCTTGCAGCCTTAATCCCGGATTCTGATACAGCAAATCAGACAGTTCGATGAAATCGCGGATGATTTCGCGCGGCGTGATGTTTTGGTCGGCGCCGATGCGCGAAAACTCGGTCCTGATGAACACTTCCAAATCGCTGGTGGTGAGCCTGTTGTCGTAATTATAAAGCCCCGAATGCATCGCGGCGAGTTTTTCGCAGAGGACGAGCGTTTCTTCCGCCGTGAGGGCTTCGAGACGGATAATCGGCGCAAGAAGGTCGCGTGTGCCGGGGCGTGAAAATTTGCCTTCCGAAAGCCTCGACCTCAACGCCTCGTAACTAAAAACGCCGCGCCTTTTGTCCTCGACGGTCTGCGGCGTCGCGCCCATGATGATGCCGAGATGCCGCGCCTTGCCTTGCAGGGTGTCGTTGTACATCGTGAGCATCTTTTCGTAATTGTATTGGCGCGTGATTGAGTTGGGGATTTTGTAGATGTTGACAAGTTCGTCGATGAAAACAATCATCCCCGTGTAGCCCGCCTGCCGGAAAAATGCCGCAAAAAGTTTCACGTACTCGTACCAGTCGTCGTCGGTGATTATGATATTGACGCCGAGTTCCTCTTTCGCTTCCTTTTTGGTGCTGTATTCGCCTCTGAACCAGCGCAATACCTTTGCCTTTTGGATGTCGTCGCCGTCGATGTAGGCATGGTAGTATGTCGTCAACAGCCGCGCAAACTCGAATCCGTGGACGAGTTCGCTGAGAGAGGAAATCGTTTCCTGGATTTTGCGGTCAACGGCGGCCTTGAACTGCGGGTTGTCGAAGTCCAGGCCGGTTTCCACGGCGGCCTGGCTCTGTACGCCGCTTATCCATTTGTCGAGGACGAGGGTCAATGCGCCGCCTTCGGGCTTGGTCTTTGTGGAAAGGTTTGAGATGAGTTCGCGGTAAGTCGCAAGTCCCTGTCCGCGAGTGCCTTGCAGCCGTCGTTCAGGCGAGAGGTCCGCGTCGGCGACGATGAAACCCTTGTCCATCACGTAGTTGCGAATCATCTGTATCAGGAAACTCTTGCCCGAGCCGTACCGCCCCACGATGAAGCGGAACGACGCGCCGCCCTCGCTGATTATCTCAACGTCGTGAAGAAGTGCCTCAATTTCGTTTTTGCGCCCGACGGCTATGTACGGCAGCCCGATTCGCGGCACCACGCCGCCTTTCAACGAGTTCAAGACGGTCTGCGCGATGCGGCGGGGAATTTTTATGTTGTCCATTTTTGGTGTTTCGTCATAATGTTTTGCAGGGGCAAAGGTAATAAAAATATTTTTTGAAAAGAGTTTTTTGGGAAATGTCGAAATATTTTTTGCAGAATTCAAGTTGAAAATGCAACATTTTTTCCAAAATCAGGATACATTTCCAGAAATGCCTCTAAGGGCGTTTTGTACCCTAATCTTTTCCTTGGTCTGTTGTTCAGTATAGTTTGTACTTTTGCAACCTGTTCCTCTGTTATTTCGTCAAAGTTC
>CAJOJG010000013.1:61539-61976 GCA_905234655.1 uncultured Bacteroidales bacterium | reverse complement strand
TCGCGCACAAACGCCCTGCCGGTAGGACTTGACAGCGGCCTCGACCGCCTTCTCGAAATGGCTACCACGCAGCCCGTCAACCCCGTCCAAAACAAAGGCAAACTGACCGCCAAGGACATCACCGCCGACTACATCAAATTCCAAAAAAAATACCTCTCGCCCGACTTCAACGACCTGAAAATCGGCGTTGACATTTCCAACGGCGCGGCGGCTGTCATCGTCAAGAAGATTTGGGGCGAGGGCGGCGCGTTCCGTTACATCAACGAGACACTCGACGGCACGTTCCCCGCACATTCGCCTAATCCCCTGATGCCCGAAAACACCCGACAGATGCAGCAATTCGTCAAGGAAAACGGCCTGGACGTTGGCGCGGTGTTCGATGGCGACGCCGACCGCATCGTCTTCATCGACGACAAGGGACGGCACATCCCGCCCGA
>CAJOJG010000013.1:0-61445 GCA_905234655.1 uncultured Bacteroidales bacterium | reverse complement strand
AGATGTACATGTGGAAGGTAGGACGCGCCAACGCCGCCCCGCGCCTCCGCGAAATCAACGGACTCTACGGCGGCGAATATGCCGGACACTATTATTTCCGCGACTTTTTCTACTCTGATTCGGGAATCCTCGCTGGCAGCATCATGCTCAACGTCGTCGCCAAACTCAAACGCCAAGGCCGCACCCTCTCGTCGCTCATCGACGAAATCGCCGCGTACCAAAATTCCGGCGAAATAAACTTCCGCCTCGACGACAAGCGCGGCGCGATGGAACGTGTCAAGGACCACTACGTCAGCCTCGAAAAGCCCGCCGCATTCTACGACTTCGACGGCTACCGCGTAGAGTACCAGGACTGGTGGTTCAACATCCGCATGTCAAACACCGAGCCGTACCTGCGCCTACTCTGCGAGGCCACCTCAAAAGACCTACTCGACACCAAAGCCGCCGAAATCACCAAACTCATCACAACAACCTAAATCACCGACCGCGCCTTGCGGCGCAGTTTTTCTCTAAACAAAAATTAAAACGAATTTGAACGAATTAAAACGAATTTTCATCCTTTATAAATTCGTTTTAATTCATTACAATTCGTTTGATTTGTGTTCAAAAAAGCAAATAAAATATATGAAGAGATTTTTGGTCATAACTGTTCTGTTTGTTGTTGTTATGAGCGTCGCCGCAAACGCCCAGAACAACAACCAGCGCGACGTAATCTATCTCCAAAGCGGCAGCACCGTCAAAGGCCAGGTGATAGAGAAGCGAGATGACGGCGGCGTGCGCGTAAGGACTGGCGACGGGCATGTGTACAACTTTGACGGCAAGGAAGTCCAGCGCATCGAGAAGGAACAGCCAAAATCCAACCAGAACAACTCTCAAAACGGCCAAAACAACCAAAACAGACAACGCAACCAAAACAACAACCCGACAACACAACGGTACGAGATGTCCAAGAACGCCGACAAGTACACTGGCAAAAAGCGTGACAAAAACCTGCCGACCAACCAGGGCGCAAACCAACAGAACAAGTACCAGAGCAAGCAGAGCGAACGCCGCAACACGTTCAAGGGCAACAAACAGGAAAAAGCATATTCGGCAGGATATGCGTCTGAAGGATACAGATATTTTGTCGAACTCGGCATATTGCCGGGTGTCATGTGCGACGACAGCGACGACCAGGAGTACACATCGCGCATCATGCTTTCGACGACCCACGGCTACCAGCTTAGCTCGTACTCATTCATTGGCGGCGGCGTTGGCGCACAGTTCCTGTTCCACAACAAGGAAGTCGCCATTACGCCATACATCGACTACCGGTACGACTTTTTTGCAGACGTCAACTCGCCATACATCGGCGCACGAGCCGGCGGATACATCCACAAAGGCGGCTCCGGCGGAATGTTCGACCTGATGGTGGGCTACCACTTCGGACGGGTCAACCTCACAATAGGCTACGAACTCGCACCATATAAATACCAAACCTCGATTTACGACGAGGTAAAATACTACAGTTCATTCCTGTTCAGATTCTCACTCGACTGGGGTGGCGGACGCTGAGGGGAACAAATAATTTTATTACCATCAAAAAAGAAAATGAACAAAAACTTTAAGCTAATAGAAAAACGCCACGTGGATTTCGTCGACGGCGACGTATATATGCTCGAACATATAAAAAGCGGCGCGCGAATCCTCAAGGTTGCTAACCAGGACACTAACAAGACCTTCTGCATCTCGTTCAAGACCGAGCCTATAGACGACTCGGGCATACCGCACATACTTGAACATTCAGTCCTTAACGGCAGCCGCAAATACCCCGTCAAAAGCCCCTTCGACCAGCTGCTCAAAGGCTCGCTTTCGACATTCCTGAACGCAATGACCGGCTCGGACATGACGACATTCCCGATGGCGAGTGTCAGTGACAAAGACTACTTCAACCTCATGGACGTGTACCTTGACGCTGTGTTCAACCCCATGATATACACCGACAAACGCATCCTCCGACAGGAAGGTTGGCGCATAGAGGCGAAGAACGTCGACGACCCGTTCCACTATACTGGCGTGGTCTATAACGAGATGAAAGGCAACTACAGCGACCCATTCACCGAGGTCTTCTACAGGATTGGCAAACACCTCTTCCCCAACAATGGCTACGGATTCGACTCCGGCGGGCACCCGGACGCAATACCGACACTGACACAGGAGCGTTTCGTGGAGTACCACAAGAAACACTACCGCCCCGAAAACTCGTACATATTCCTCTACGGAAACGCCGATTTCGAGAAAGAACTCCAAATCCTCGACGAGGGCTACCTTTCCTCATACGAAAAGACAGGAACTTCATACGAAATCCCGCTTCAGAGGAAGTTGGACAAGATGCAGACCGCCCACTACTACTATCCAGCGATGGAGGGCTCCACCCCCGACGGCGAGACATACAACTCGTTGACTTTCGTGACCAACAAAATCACCGAGCCATACTCAACCGCCGCCATCGCGACCATCATCGCCATTCTTGTCGAACAAGAATCAGGCATGATAAAAAACGAACTCATCAAGGAAGGTATATGCACATCCATCGAATCGTTCCCGACTAACGGCCAGCAGAACACAATCACAATCGTCGGCTTGGACTGCAAAAGCGGCACGGCAGACAAGTTCCGCGAAATCATCGACCGTTGCTTCAGGAAAGCCGCCGAAGAGGGACTCGACAAGGACAGCGTGAACGCAATTTTGAACAGGATTGAGTTCGCGCTCCGTGAATCCAACGACGCTCAGCAGGGCATAAAGTACAACATGTCCATCATACCAAACTGGATATTCGGCGTCAACCCGATTGACGTACTTGAACAGAACATACGGTTTGAGGAACTGAAAGAAAAAATAGCCGGCGGACTGCTTGAAGACACAATCCGCAAATACCTCATTGACAACACCCACTCGCTCCTCTGCTCTTTTGAACCCAAACAGGGGCTTGCGATTGAGCATGAGGCTGAAATCCAGCGCAAACTCGACGAATACAAGGCATCGCTCCCGAAAGAGGAAATCCAGCGCATCGTCGACGAGAACATTGAGCTCGACCGCTACCAGAACACGCCCGACACCCCGGAGCAGCTGAAGTGCATCCCGACGCTCAAACTCTCCGACCTCAACCCAGAATCCGTCGACTATCCAGTCATAAAGGATTGCATTGACGGTGTCGAGACCTACAGATACCACTACAACACAAACGGCATCGCATACGTGCGCTACATCTTCGACCTGAGGGCGCTGCCAGTAGAACTTCTTCAATACGGCTCGCTCATCGCCGACCTGTACGGACTTATGCCCACGAAGAACTACACATTCGGCGAACTCGACAAGACAATAAACACATACACAGGCGGTTGTGGCTCCAATAACGACGTATACACCCGCGTTTCCGACTACAAGCGCGAAGCCTTCGCCGAACTTAAGTTCCACGGACGCTCCTTGATAAAGAACATCGGCAAGATGACCGACCTCATAATCGAAATCGCCACAAACACAATCTTCGACGACATCGACCGGCTGCGCGACGTAATCACAAGGCAGACCGCCGAGGCTACCATGGAGTTGAACTACAACGCATACCAGTACGCACGTGACAGGATTCATGCCCAGTACAACCCTGCGTCATACCTCAACGAGGAACTCAGCGGCATCGACTACTACCTGTTCCTGAAAGACTTGAACGATAACTTCGAGCAAAAGTCCGCCGAGATTGTAGCAAATCTGAAGAAGACCCAGGACTTGCTCATCCACCGCGACAACCTCAAATGCTTCGTGTACTGCAAGGAGGACGACTACCCGCTCTACGCCGAGCAGGCCAAGCGTTTCATCGCCTCGATGAACACGATGAAATCCACATTCCACGAATGGAACATCAAGCAGAACCCGCATAACGAGGCCATCATCATGCCGTCAAAAGTTCAGTACGTCCTGAAAGCATACGACTTGCTGCCCGACCATTTTGAGTGGAGCGGAACCCACTTTGTGTTCAGCAAGATGCTCTCCTCCGACTACCTCCAGACAAACATCAGGGTGCGTGGCGGCGCATACGGCTCATGGGGCTCTATGACCACAGACGGCATAATGCTCCTGTCGTCATACCGCGACCCCAACCTCCAGAGGACTATAGACGCATACGACAACATCCCGAACTACCTCCGTGACCTCGACATCGACGACGACGCCATGACAAAATACATCATCGGCACAATCGCCAGCAAGGACATGCCGGTAGCCACCTCGCAGCGCGGACGCACAGCATTGTCACGCTACCGGCAGGGCGTAACCTTCGAGGACGTTAAGCGTGAGCGCGCCCAAATCCTCGGCACAACGCCGCAACAAATCCGCGACCTTATTACCATCATGGAACAGGTTCGCGACCACGGCACGATATGCGTCCTCGGCGGCGAGGAAAAAATAATGGAATGCAAAGACAAATTTGATAAAATCATAAGGCTATGAAAAGAATAATATTCATGATTCTGCCACTGCTCGCGGCGTTGATGCTCGGCAGTTGCAGGGGAGACGACGGCCCGATGGGCCCTCCGGGGCCTCAAGGACCACAGGGCGAACCCGGATATGACGGGCTCGACGGCAAAGACGGACGCGACGGCGTGGACGGACGCGACGGCGTGGACGGTGAAGGTTTTAAGACCCTGAAGTTCACGTTCACAGTAGAAAACAATGACTGGCAACTCGCCGGTGAGGAATCCGAGCAGTACTTCCAGTATGAGTTTAATTTTCCAGAACTCACACAGGAGACCATCGACAACGGCGGACAGTTGACCGTATACCGCATCTACGACGACGGCTACCATGATGCCCTGCCGCTGACACGCTACCACAAGGATTCATCGTCCGGCGACCTTTA
This sequence comes from uncultured Bacteroidales bacterium, assembly GCA_905234655.1. Classification (GTDB taxonomy): domain Bacteria; phylum Bacteroidota; class Bacteroidia; order Bacteroidales; family UBA3824; genus UBA3824. The sequence continues at coordinate 56,551 of CAJOJG010000013.1, read as the reverse complement.
CGAGGAACACACGGACTTCGGCTTTGCCCCCGGCTACATCAAGTTTTTCGTCACTTACAGCGACTTCATCACCAACGACAAACCCGAAACGATGATGTTCAAAGTCGTAATGCAGTATTATTAATTTATTTCGGGAAAACATTATGTGCCGTCCGAGGAATTGGGCGGCATATTTTTTCTCGGCTATACGCTCAAGCCGTCGCCGGATTATAATCTTGTTACCGAAAAGCAAAACTCAAGATGAAGGACGAGTCCATTTCCACCGAGGAACAGGTTACAAACGCGCTTTATAGGGATTATTCCGAGTTTAAAAAAGTGCTTTATGACGACATCTGCGCCAACGCCGCCCGCCAAGTGCTCGGCATTCCCCAAAAACTCGTCCCGTACTCGATGATTGCAATCGGCTACCCCGCCGAAAACCCCGCCCCGAAGGACAAATACACCGAGGACAATGTGATTAGGATAGAGTAAGAGTGGAAATTTTACACCGCCATCATCACATTCCCTTCCAAATCATACACCGCCATTTTGCCGTCCTCATAGACCGCAAAACTTTTTGGGAAGCCGCCTTTGGGCAGCGTCGTGGAACCGGGGTTGCAGATTATGCGGCCGCAGGCGTCGCGGGTGAGGACGGGGATGTGGGTATGGCCGTAGAGGAAGATGTCAAAACCAGTTTTGGGCGGCGGATTAGAGCCCGGGACGGTCTGTGAGCCGTCGGGTAGGGTAGGGGAATAGATGTGGCCGTGGGTGGCAAAAATCTTAACGCCGTTGTCAACAATCATGTTGTAATCCGACATCAGCGGAAAGTCCAAGACCATCTCGCAAACCTCGCAATCACAGTTGCCGCGACACGAGACGATGCGGTCGGCGTATGGATTGAGCAAGGCGCAGATGGCGTTGGAATCGTAACCCTTAGGAATCGGATTGCGCGGGCCGTGGTACAGAATGTCGCCAAGGCACACAATCATATCGCAGCCCATCCGCTCGTAATGACTGAGTGCCGTGGCGCAATCCGTCGCGCTGCCGTGAATGTCGGAAATGATGAGATATTTCATTTCTTCACCTCTTTGGCGTTCACCTTGCCTTTGCCGTCCACTTTGATTTTGAGGAAACGCTTGCCGGCACTTTCGCCGCCTTCCCACTGACGGGCGTATTCAAAGGTAATCTTTGTCTTGCCGGACTTGTTTGGCTCAAAGACAAAGGTCTGTTCGCCACCTGCGCCCATCATCGGACGGCCGCCATTGTTGTTGGCGTCGTACTTGTCGGAATAAAACTTGATGACACTCTCGTTGTCGATAGTGTACTTCCAAGTGTAGCCCGTGGTGGCGTTGCCTTTCAATTTGACTATCAACGAATTGGCATCAATATTGAAAGACATCGGGTTGCTGCCGTCCGCCATCGTTGCGAGTGACTGCGCGCTTGCCAAAGCCGCCGCCGCAAACACCGTAATCAACATCAATAAAAATTTTTTCATATTCTTATGTATTTTGTTAAACGTCAATTATGTGTTTTCTTTTTAAACGCGAATTAAACGAATTAGAACGAATTAAAATGAATTAGAAAATATAAATTCGTTTTAATTCGTTCTAATTCGTTTAATTTATGTTCAAAAAAAACTACTTGTCGAGGATTTCGGCGACCTTTTTGGCGAGTTCTTGTCCGCGAAGGTTTTTGCCGATGATGGTGCCGTTGCCGTCGATGAGGATTGTGGCGGGGATGGCCTTGATGTTGTACGCCTGTGCGCCCGCAGAACCCCAGCCTTCAAGGTCCGAAACCTGAATCCACGGCAGTTGCATCTGGGTGATGGCGTTTTGCCAAGAGACCATGTTTTCGTCAAGCGAAACGCCGTAGATTTCGAGCCCTTTGGGGTGGTAGGCGGCGTAAATCTTCTTCACATTCGGCATTTCGGCGCGGCAGGGTGCGCACCACGACGCCCAGAAGTCAATCATTGTCAGTTTGTTGGCCTTGACGACTTCGCTGAGGCGTTTCATGTTGCCCTTCAAGTCCACCATCGCAATCTCTTTGTAAGGCTTGCCGACGGCGGTCTCTTGGTCGGCGTTGCGCTGAGCCGTAAGTGCCTTATAGACAGGGTCGTCGGGCATTTTCTTCGACATTTGGGCGACGATTTCGTCCATCTGTCCGGGCGTGAAGTCGTCGTGGAAATACCTGACTATCAGCCCACAGACTGGCGAGGGCATGTTGTCGATGACGGCGGAATAGTAGTTGGTGGCGATGACGGACGCAATCGAGTCGATTTTCTGTTTGGCCTGGAAGCGCGTTACGAGGTCGAGCGTCGTGTCGTTGACAACCCTCAACAGCGACTGCGCGTCCTGCGAAATCTGCATTTCCTTGCGTCGTGCCGCCTGCCAGATGTCGTTGTCCTTGTTGCCAGAGACCTTGCCCATCTCGTTTGACGAGGCGTGAAGTTCGACGTTGACGCTGCCCTTGGGCGTTACAATCACCTCGGCAGCCGACGCCGCGCCGCCGTTTTTGAGGGCGACGATGGTCTTCAGGGCGGCGGCGTTTTCCTTGACGGTCATCTTGAACTTGCCGCCTTTGATATATGCTGTGTCAGTGGGCATCGCGCCCATTTGCGTCATCGTTACGCAAAACACCGTGTCGCCGTCGTTGCCGCCAGTCCAGTTGCCGTTGATGACAAAACCGTCGCCACTGTTTTGCTGCGCCGTGCAAGAGGTCATCAGCCCCGAGAGCGCAAGTATGGTAATCAAGTTTTTCATAGTTTCTTTCTGTCTAAATCGTTTCATTTATTTGTCCTGTTTTGATGTTGTAAATGCGTTGTCCGTCAGCGAGTTCGTCACGAAGAAGATTCTTAGAGAACGCCAGCGTTTCCGCGCCCGGGACCCACGCCTTTTCGCCTATGGGAAATTCTGCCGCCTGCGCCCAGCCGTCGCCCTCGCGCCTGAAAAGCCGCCCGCCGATATGCGCCCAAAGCGTCCCGTCGAGGTCGGTGAGCATCTGTGGCGGCTCATAACTGTAATAATCCTGCATTTCGAGCGTGTAATGGTCCTCAGGCTCGATGTTGCCGCTCGTGATGTCGGGGACGCGAAGTATGGCGCGGACGTAGATTACGTACAGGTCGCCGTCGTGGATGTGCAGCCCGCTCACGTAGTCGGTGGGCAATGCGAGCAACGGCCGCCGGTCGAAAATCACCGCCGAGAGCCCTTTGTCCTCGTCGATGAAGCCCGCCACGGCATCATGCTCGCCGTCGGAATATGAGCAATATGGAATGAACTGACGTGTCATAATCTATTGACGATTAAGCCGTTGCGCCCGTTACGGCGTTGTAGATGAGCCACGACATGTAAGCCACTGTGCTGAGCGTCAATACAACGCCTTCCCAACGTTCCACTTTGTATTTTGTGAACGAGAAAAACCACAACGCCAATATCGAGCCAAGCATCACGCCGAGGTCCACCATTGTGATTCCTTCGGCCTGCATCGGCGAAATCAGCCCCGTGATGCCTACAATCATAAAGATGTTGAAGACGTTGCTGCCCACGACGTTGCCTATCGCCAACGCGCTCTGACCTTTGCGGGCGGCGACGATGCTTGTGGCGAGTTCGGGCAGCGATGTGCCGAGGGCGACGATTGTGAGGCCGATAATCGCCTGGCTTACGCCCCACGCCGCCGCGATTTCTGATGCGTTGTCAACGAAAAGGTCGCTGCCAAACACAAGGCACGAGATGCCCAACACCATGAAAACCAACGCTTTCCATACAGGCATTTCTTTCTTTGGTTCATTGTCGTCGGCAGCGGCGGGTTCGAGGTTGCCGTTTTTTGCCTGACGTATCGTATATACCATGAACGCGATGAACCCGGCGAACAGCACCGCCGCTTCCCAACGCGCTATGTATGTGTCGAATGCGAATATGAACAGCAACACCGAGCCTGCCACGGCGAATGGGATGTCTTTTTTGACGGTGTTTTTGCTGATTACCATCGGGCAGACGATTGCGGTGAGCCCGACGATGAGAAGGACATTGAAGATGTTGCTGCCCAGCACGTTGCCGACGGCGATGGCCGACCTTCCGCTCAACGCCGACATCAGGCTTACCACAAATTCGGGCATCGACGTTCCTATTGCTACAATCGTGAGTCCAATCACAATCTCTGGGATTTTCATCTTTGTGGCGAGAGCCACCGCGCCATCCGTCATCTTGTCCGCCCCCCAGAGTACGAGCGCGACACCCACGATGACCAGCAAAAAGTTCAAAAGCATTTGGTTTGAATAAAATGGTTCGTTTTTATGCCGCAAATTTATTAAACCTTGTGCAAATGAACAAAAAAAATTGCGGATATCATAAACCGACTTTATCGCATTTTTTCACGACCACCACGCCATCCTCCACGCAAAACTCCACGTGCAAACCTGCAAATTCAAAGGCGTAACTGCCAGTGTTATTGTGCTTATAAGCCGGACGGGGATCTTGAAGGAGGATTTCCTCCAAGGCGACAATCCGTCGGCCGGAGCGGGGCAGTGGAGGTTCACACTCCCAACGCACCGAGGATAGTGTTAGTGGCACGGTAAATATCTCAGAAACAGCATCTTCCACTCTGTCGGCGTATGGGATGTAAGGCTTTATGTCACAAATCGGAGTGCCGTCCATCAAATCCGCGCCCGAAATGCGGAGAATCGGGCCGAGGGTTTTGTCCATTTTAACGTCGAGCAATTTCACCGCCGAAAGCCCCAACGGATTGGGTCTCAGTGGGCTTCGGGTCGCAAAAACGCCCATCTTCCTATTGCCGCCCAGCCTCGGCGGGCGCACGAGCGGCGACCAATGCCGCTCTTTGAACTCCGAAAACTCCCATATCAACCACAAATGGCTGCAATTATCAATGCCACGGATACAGTCGGGATTGCGGAACTCCGGCTCAAAAACGATTTCCGCGACGGTATTCTTGGACAGCAACGGCTGCCGTGGAATCCCAAATTTCTGCGGAAACTCGGAACGGATTCGGGCGACGGGAGTGATTGTGATTCTATCCATAATGCCACAAAAATAACGAAAAATCTTATCCGAAAATAATTTGTCGATAGTTTTTTTATAGATTATTGGTTTTCGTCCGATTTTTTTTTTTAACTTTGCACCGCGCATCAATGAACAAAGCAATATGGACAGCAACAACTCTTTTATTCTCGATTTCAACTACTTCCGCTATCTGAACCTTGCGATGGTGCAGAACAGGTACCCCGTAACGAAAGGACTCACGATAGAAAACAAGTCGGAAGAACGCAAAGAAAACCTAACACTCGAAATAACTCCGGGAGCCGATTTTGCAAAGGCTTTCAAGGCTGGCATCGCCCAAATAGAGCCGGGCGAAAAATTGGACATCGCCGTCAAAACTGAAGTAAATCAGGCGTTTGTACTCCAACTTTCGGAAGAAATGGACACAGATTTTACTGTGGAAATTAAATATGGCGACGGGGTTCTGCACTCCGAAAAGTTCCCGATGACGGTATTGCCGGCAGAATTTTTCATCCATGGATTCATACCTGAGTTACTGTCGTCATTCGTGATGCCTAACCTAATGCAAATCAGGATGGTAGTAAGCCGAGCAGCAAAAATCCTTCAGGAGTTCACCGGCGACTCCACCATCGACGGCTACTCGTCGCGCAGCATAAACAGGGTCAGGCAGATGGCGGGCGCGATTTTTGAGGCTCTCAAGGAGCAAAAAATCTCATACCAACTGTCCCCTGCCAACACTTCCACAATCGCCAAGGGACAGCGAATCAGATTCGCCGACGAAGTGCTTGAAAACAAGATTGGCAACTGCATCGAGACCGCGCTCCTGTACGCCTCGTGCCTTGAATGTGCCAAAATATACCCCATAATCATCTTAGTAAAAGAACACGCCTTCGTAGGCCTCCACCTCGAACCCGAAACTTTCCAATATTCTGTAAATGACGACCTTACGGAACTCACAAAACGCCTCGGCGACGGTATGCGCTCCATAGAAGTCGTGGAATCCACCTGTATCGACACGCCTAAAAATGTAAGTTTTGAGGAAGCCTGCACTCAGGGCGCGACACATCTTACAGCACTGAGCGAATTTGAATATTTTGTGGACGTTGCGCGGTGCAGGTCGGTGGGTATCAAACCCTTGCCAAGGTTGCTGAAAACGTCGGGCGGCTTCGAGATTGCTGCCGGTGAAGACCTGCCAATGGAAGGCGTGCACATAAAGCCTCAGGAAATCTCGGTTTATGACATTCCGTCCCTCACCGCCGACAACAAGCCAATCACAAAACAGACCATCTGGGAGCGCAAACTCCTCGACTTGAGCCTGCGTAACTCGCTGCTTAACATGAGGTTCAACAAGAAAAACCTCATGCTCATGTCCGCCGGTGTCAATAAAATCGAAGACTACCTGAGCGGCGGCGAGGAGTTCAGGATTCTGCCACGGCCAAGCGAATTTGCAACGAGCGAAGACATTGATTTTGACGATGTTAACATGACAATAGCCGCCGGAACCGAGGTCGCTAATTTCATTGTGACAGAAATAGAGAACAAGCGGCTTCACTCGTTATATTCGGAGCGTGAAAATAGCGAGGCTCTCAAAGCCCTGTACCGCAGCAGCAAATCCGCATTGGAGGAGAACGGCGCAAACACGCTATACCTCGCCATCGGACTCCTGCGCTGGTACGAAACCGAAAAGAGCGAAACGCCACGCTACGCACCAATCCTGCTGTTGCCAATAGAAATAATAAGGCGCAATAGTTCAAGCGGTTACATAATCCGCAGCCGCGACGAGGACGTCATCGCAAACATCACATTGGCGGAAATGCTGAGGCAGAATTTTGGCATCAACCTCGGAATCCCCGACCCGCTGCCCAACGACGAAAGCGGCGTGGACGTGCCGAAGATTTTCGCCATCGTCCGCAACTCGATAATGAACGTAAAGCGTTGGGACATAGAGGAAAAGGCTGTCATCGGCAATTTCAGTTTCAACAAGTTTGTGATGTGGAACGACATACACTCACACGCCGACCTGCTTACGAAAAGTCCGATTGTGGACTCCCTTGTCAATGGACGGCTGACGTACCAGCCTGAAAGCCACGCCAAAACAGCCGAGCAGATGGACAAGGAGTACACCCCGAGGGACATGCTCTTGCCGGTAAGCTGCGACAGTTCACAGTTGGAGGCTGTCGAGGAGGCTGTTTCGGGCGAAAGTTTCATCATGTTCGGTCCTCCCGGCACTGGCAAGTCCCAGACTATCACCAATATAATCGCAAACGCACTGTACCGTGGAAAGCGGGTTTTGTTTGTGGCGCAGAAGGCCGCCGCGCTCGAAGTTGTGCGCACGAGGCTGGACAAACTCGGTCTGTCGCCGTTCTGCCTGGACGTATTCAGCAACAAGGCCAACAAAACCCAAGTCCTCTCGCAACTCAGTAATTGTACGCAAGTTACGCGGTACAAGTCGCCGACTGGTTTCATGATTGACACAAGACGGCTGATGGAACTCCGCCGCGAACTTAACGGCGTAATGGAGGCCATACACAAAAAACTTGGTTGTGGTTTGTCGATGTATGACGCTATAAGCCAGCATATTGCGATGGGCGAAGATATTGAGGCGGACATCGCTTTTCCGGCAAATATTGTGGACGAGACTAACCCCGCCGAGGTAGCCACGTGGATGGACATCGTCAACGAGGCGGCTGTCATCTGCAAGACATCCGGCAACCCTGTTCAAAATCCGCTTAACATTCTCAATCCCAAGACCTACAACACCGACAGCGCAAGCATTATTGACGGTCAATGCAAAAATTCGATTGAAAAATTCGAAACACTCGCCAAGACTGTCAAAGAATGTGCGATGATTTTGGGAGTTGAAAACCCCGGCATGCCGGAGCGTTCGGACCCGTTCCGTGTGCTTGTGGCAGATGTCGCGGGCTTGACGGCGATGACGGCCCAGGCTGCGTCTTTCAGCGACAACGACGAAAAGTCAAACCAATATTTTAAAGCCCTGAGACACGCGAAACATGCCGCCTATATCTATTCCGAAATCACAAATGACTTCGACGCATCCATCCTCCAGCAGGATTGGACGGCGGTGAAGGCTGAATGGCAACAGTCTGCCAATAAGTTCTTTATATCGCGTTTCTTCACCCGAAACCGCATAAAGAAATCGCTTCAGAAATTCAATAAGTCAGCCATACAATTCGACCCCGAACTGGTGCTTGGCTTGTTGACGGAATACGGCACGGAGTACGCCGCCGCCAACCAATATCCCGAACTCAAGGACATTCTCACGCTCTCCCAAAGCGACACAGCCGAGGACATTGACCAAAAGTCAAAAATGTTGACCACCGTCCTGAAAATCAACGGGCATATCCGTGCCTTGTCGTCAAGTCCGACGGAATATGGCACTATAAAACAGAAGTTTGCAGCGATGTTTGCGCAAGGATTCGGCATGTTCAAGGACTTTTACGCGCAAAAATTCGCAATATTCGCCACCCAGTACAAAGCCGCCCAAGATTCGTCGCGCCAACTCGCCGAATCCGCCAATCTGCCGGTTGAAGCATTGGAACAGATGGAAGGAAACAATTCGCTCATCGAAAGGCGCATTGCACTTCTGAAGAAAATCTCGGCAAACATCGGCGGTCTCAAGGATTGGTATATCTACCTGACAGTCAGGAGGAATGCCGAAGCCAACCATTTGAAGTTTGCGACAGATTATTTTGACCAAACCATCTCAAACCCAGCTTCGTGGCTCGCAAACTTCAAGAAGTCGTTTTACAAGGCCATCATCGAACACGTTTTTGCAACCGCCATAGAACTCCAACTTTTCAAGGGCGAGATTTTTGACGACAAACTCAAGCGTTACCGCGAACTCAACGACAAGTACATGGAACTTGTCAAGGCGGAACTCTACGCAAAACTCGCGTCCAACGCGCCCGATTTCAGCGTGGAAGCCTCAAAAAACTCCGAGCCGGGAATCCTGATGAAAAACATCCGCAATAACGGCCGTGGCACGTCCATACGCTCGATTTTCGACTCGTTGCCTAATCTCTTGCCGAAATTGTGTCCGTGTATGCTGATGTCGCCGATGTCTGTGGCTCAGTACCTTACACTGACCGACAAGCCGCAGTTTGACCTCACGATTTTTGACGAGGCGTCCCAGATGCCGACCTCGGACGCTGTCGGCTCCATCGCCCGCAGTAAGAATGTCATCATCACCGGCGACCCAAAACAGATGCCGCCGACGAGTTTCTTCACGTCGACTTCCACCGACGAGGACAATATTGAAATCGAGGATCTTGAGTCTATCCTCGACGATGCGCTCGCCCTCAACATCAAGAGCCGCAACCTCTTATGGCACTACCGCAGCAAGCATGAGAGCCTCATCACGTTCTCAAACCATGAGTATTACGACAACACCCTGTTGACCTTCCCAAGCCCCGACAACCGCACGAGCAAGGTCACGTTAGTGAAGGTCGACGGCTACTACGACCGCGCAAAATCGCGTTGCAACCCCGCCGAGGCTAAGGCTGTGGTCGAGGAAGTCGAACGCCGTCTGAAAGATCCCGAACTCAAAAAACGCTCGATTGGCATCGTGACGTTCAGCATTGTGCAACAGCACCTTATCGACGACATGCTCACGGAACTTTTTGCCCAAAAGCCTGAACTCGAGGCCATCGCCAACAACGAGCAAGAGCCGCTTTTCTGCAAAAACCTCGAAAGCGTCCAGGGCGACGAGCGCGACGTAATCCTGTTCTCCGTCGGCTACGGCCCCGACAAGGACGGCAAGGTCAGCATGAATTTCGGTCCGCTCAACCAAAAAGGCGGCGAGCGCAGGCTCAACGTCGCCGTGTCGAGGGCGAGGTACGAGATGAAGATTTTCTCGACCCTGACGGCCGACATGATAGACACCAACCGCACTTCCGCCATCGGTGTAGCCGGCCTTAAAAAATTCCTCGCCTTTGCGCAGCACGGCGTTTCGGGCATTCGCGGCACGGACGCAGCCACGCCCAACGAAATCGCAAAGGACATCAGCCGCGCCTTGCGCAAGAAGGGTTACGAATCCGACGTCCAGGTGGGCTGTTCGGGCTTCCGCGTGGATGTCGCCGTCTGCGACCCCGACGACAAGGAACGTTACATTTTGGCGATTTTGACCGACAGCAACGAGCCGTCGCGCACCCGCACCGCCCGCGACCGCGAGATTTGCCAGCCGTCCGTCTTGAAAACGCTCGGCTGGAACGTCCTCAAAGTCTGGTCTGCCGACTGGTACACCGACCGCGATGCCGTCCTCAAAAAAATCACCGACGAAATCGACAACATCAAGTCGCCGCTTCAAATCGTTGACGACGAGCCGGTTAAGTACGAAATCAAACAGGAACTCGCCAACCGCGACGGTTCTGCGCCGCCGCAATACAAGGGCTTCCGCACATACGAGCGCGACAGTAGCACGGTCTCGCAGTTTGAGTTTCAAAACGCCATCCGCTACGTCCTTCGCCGCGACATGTCCCTTCCCGAAGACGACCTTCGCAAGAATGTAATCTTCGAACTCGGCTTCAAGCGCACCGGCAGCATCTTGGCGCAATCATTCGCCGAGGCCCTCGCCACCCTTGTCAGCGACGGCGAAGTGGTGGAAAGGAACGGGTTGTATATGATGGGGTAGGTGCGGACTTGCGTGCCCGTCCGACATTATTTTTGCATAACACTTGAAAAAATCAAAAATTTTTGGTAACTTTGCGGATGTAATCGTTTCGTTCAGTATTTCAACATGCAAGATATGGCAAGTGCTTATTATACAGAAGACCAAGTTCGCGACATGGCGAGAATCAAACTTCATTTGGAAGAAACAGAATCCGCCAAGGCCGGTGTCGGACAATTGACTTCATTCAACCAGTTGGGATTCCGTGGTGTAAAGGACCGCCCGGATGGCTGGTATTTGCCCAACGAGCCATATTATCCCGCGCTCATTCTTGAAGTGAAGGGCAGCAACATCAAACTTGGCGAAAAAGAACGCGGCGAACTTCTGAAAAACATCAACATCGTCCAAACTCGATACAAGAATGTGGTCGGGTTGCTTTACAATGGCTATGAATTAGAGGTTTTTAAAAACGAAGAACAGGTCTTGGGCGAAAGCGAACTGATGGACAAGGAACACTATTTTGGTCTCTTTGCCACCAACCGCATCAACAAATTGCTTATCTATTCGCTGACGCATAGCATCAATGACACTTTGCACTTCGACTTCCTAATCAAAAACCTTTATCACCGCATGATTTTCACGGCCTGCGCATTGGTCGCCAAACGCTATGGGGCGGCGTTGGCAAAAGGAATGTCGTTTACGCTTTTCACAACCGCCATCCGCGAAACGCTCGAAAGTCCTTTGTCGGAAGACTTGACAAGAAATAAGAAATTGCAAATACTTTTGGAAGTTTTTTCGGAAATCAAACTCAATGCACAGTGCAAACAAGAGGCTATCAACCAGTTCATTGAGGATGTCTCAAAGATTTCCGACAACATCAACTCTGACTTTTGGAACGGCGAGGACGTGATGGCAATTTTTTTCAACGAGTTCAACCGATACAAGGCTAAATCGGAATCCGGGCAAGTGTTTACGCCCGACCATATCACGTCGTTCATATACCGGATTACCGGAACTTCCAGACAAGACACAATGTATCCTCGTTTCCAACTGACGCCATGTATCGCAATCTTCGTCGCGACCGTAATCAAAAACGAAAGCGTAAAGTATGCTTTCAACAACAAATGGACGAAAGAACTGATGGAAAAGTCCGAAATTGTATTACCCGCGAAAGCTGACGGGACACCCGATTTTGATTTTATGGAACGGTATATCCAATCGTTGCCGTACTCGAGATTTTTCTAAAAAAATTTACCCTCTTCCCCCCCTTCCCGCCGTCTTTCCCCCGTGCAGTACCCTTTGAAGTGCCTGGATGTACCCTGAAGGTGGAATCGGCACCATCAACAATTCCGACCCTCTCTATATTGTGGACGGCATGCCTATCGACGGCGGCATCGACTACCTCGCGCCCAGCGACATCCAGTCAATCGAAGTATTGAAGGACGCGGCATCAGGCGCAGTATATGGCGCACGCGCTGCCAACGGCGTTATCATCGTTACCACCAAAAAAGGCAAAATCGGCAAGCCGGTGGTTGCATACGATTTCAGCTACAGCCTTCAAAACCCAGCCAAGACCCGCGAGGTGCTCGAAGCCGACGAGTTTGACCCGAAGTATCTGACGCTTCGATGAGTTGGAACAAGGGTCTTGACTGGCAGCTCGAAAACACGCTCTCTTACAACAAGACCATCAACGACCACACTTTTGAAGTGCTCTTGGGACAATCAGCCAAGAAAAACAAGGGCGCGTACCTCGGCGCATATTCCAAATACCTCATCGCCCTCGACTACGACCGCCTCTATCCCGACTTCACCACCGGCAACTCGGCAAACGCCGACGAGCGCAACGGCTGGGGCGCAGACAACGCAGACCACACCCTCGCATCGCTCTTTGCACGTGTCAGCTACGACTACAAGAGCCGCTACATGATATTTCCACCGGCGCAAAGGCTTCGGGCATCCCCAATTCGGCAATCCAGTGGGAAGAGAGCATCCAGCACAACGCCGGCATCGACTTCGACCTTCTCAATTCGGCACTTTCGCTGACCATCGAATGGTACAAGAAGACCACCGACGGAATGTTGCAGACGCAGCCAATCGTTACATACGTGGGCGAATCCAAGCCAATCGGCAACATCGGCAAGATGGAAAACACCGGCTGGGAATTTAACGGCTCTTACCGTTGGAAGGTAAAGGGAATCGACTTCCGCTTCTCTGCCAACGCGTCCTACCTCAAAAACAAACTCGTCGATTACGGCACAGAAAGCGGCGAAAACGACGTTGAAAGCATGTCGGCGGCAGGTTTCGGCGTAATCGCACACGCCAAGAACGGCGAACCTTACCCGTACTTCTACGGCTACGAGACCGCAGGCGTGTTCCAAAACGAGGCTCAGATAGCGGCTTCCGGCCTCTTGTACGGCGACAGGACACCCGTACCCGGCGACCTCATCTTTGTAGACCAAAACGGCGACGGCGTAATCAACGACGCCGACAACACCAAAATCGGAAAGGGCATGCCCGACTGGACTTACGGTTTCGCCCTCAACGCCGACTACAAGGGTTTCGACTTCGTGGCACAATTCCAGGGCGTTCTCGGTGTTGACATCTACGACGCCGAGGCCACTTCGACCTACCAAGTAGTAAAAGGACGGCAGCGACTATTACCTCGTACTCGCCGCCAATTCAATCCTCTCGTACTGCACCGCCGACGACCTCTACGCAACGCCAAAATTCCTCATCACCGCGATGACCACCAAGACCATGACCCTCGCGAGCATCCAGGAAGGAATTTCGTGGCAGTACATCCTCGAAAAACAGTAAATTCAATCTTCTCATCTATATTTAGTGTAATTTGGTAAGTTTTAATAAAATTAGGTAATTTAGCAATTGGTAATTTGGAACGGACGCTTCGTCCACAATACGAAGCGTCCATTTTTTTAAGGATTGTTTTTTTTAGTCACGAAGACTGATTTTTTGGTCACGGAAAACACAGAATACACAGAATTAATGTATTGATGCCATTTGAGGCGATTGTAGGGCTGGGGCAATGCCCCAGCCCTACACAAAAACGAACACACGGAACCGAATAGGTTGGAAATAAATTGGAAATAAACCGTGTGTTCCGTGTCCAAAAGTATCCAAAAGTGTCCCCAAAAAAGACTAAAAAAATCCCTAAATATTTACTAAATTTGCACAAATTAAAACATTAAAAACCATGAACGAGAACACCACACAGAAAGAAAACAAGAACCTCGTCGCCATCGTTACGATGATGTTCCTATACGCAATGATTGCCTTCGTTACGAACCTCGCCGCGCCGATTGGCGTAGTGATGAAAAACGACCCCGAAGTAGGCGGGTCCAACACCCTCGCGATGCTTGGCAACTTCATGAACTTTTTCGCGTACCTTTTCATGGGCATCCCCGCCGGCAAAATCCTGATGAAAATCGGTTACAAAAAGACCGCTATGACGGCGATCGTCGTCGGTTTTTTCGGCGTGTTCATACAGTACGTTTCGGGCTTTGACACCTTCACAGGCTATGCCAACAACGTGATTTACCTGATAGGCGCGTTTGTGTCGGGCATATCGGTCTGCATGCTCAACATCGTCGTCAACCCCATGCTCAACCTTCTCGGCGGCGGCGGCAACAAGGGCAACCAGCTCAACATGATTGGCGGCACATTGAACTCGTTATTCGGCACATTGACGCCCGTAATCGTCGGCGCACTCATCGGCGAAGTTACCAAAAGCACCAATTTTGCCCAGATAAACCTCGTGCTGTACATCGCGATGGCGGTGTTTGCGGTGGTGTTTGTAGTATTGTCGAGGCTCACCATCAACGACCCGACCATCGGCAAGGTAACAGCCGAGACCAAGTTTGAACGCTCGGCGTGGTCGTTCAGGCATTTTGTGCTTGGCGCGACGGCGATATTCGCATACGTGGGCGCGGAAGTCGGCATACCTGGCACGCTCAATTTTTACATCGCCGACCCGTCCACCAAAGGCGCGGGAATGGCTCTCAACGCGGCTGCAATCGGCGGCTTCGTGGCGGGTACTTACTGGCTCATGATGCTCGTTGGCAGGACGTTGGTAAGTTTTGTCGCCAACAAAATCTCGTCGCGCACCCTCTTGATGACCGCCACGGCAACCAGCATGGTGCTGATACTCTCGGCGATGACGGTCCCCAAGACCTCGATGTCGCCGATGTTGCTCTTCACCGGAAGTTCGTTTGAGGTAACTCAAATCCCGCTGAGCGCGTTGTTGCTTGTGCTGGTGGGCCTCTGCACGTCGGTGATGTGGCCGTGCATCTTCAACCTCGCCACCGAAGGCCTCGGCAAGTACACCGCCCAAGCCTCGGGAATATTTATGATGATGGTGTTTGGCGGCGGCATATTGCCCCTCGTCCAAAACGCCGTCGCCGACAGCGCAGGCTACATGACTTCGTACATCATTCCGCTCATCGCAATGGCGTGGATGTTTTGCTACGCGCTTTTCGGCTCTAAAAACGTCAACAAGGATATTAAAATCGATTAAATCATGAAAACAATCAACATATTCGCAATACTCATTTCGCTGTTCATAATCGGCTGCGCAGGCTGCGGCGACAGCGACGACAATGGCGGCGGCTCGTCCATCACAATCAACGTCAGCGGCGACGACGCACAGGCACCCTACGACGGCGGCACGATTACCCTGACGGTAGAATCCACCGGCACTTACTACATTGAATCCAAATCCTCATTCGCCACCGTCGGCGGCTACAAGGGCATCGACGAATCCGCCCTGCCGACCACGTTGCAGGTGGATTACGTCAGGGTGTTCCAGAAGAAGTAGGGTAGGGGAATAGTCTCAATATCAAGGCCTTTGATGTGCAGTTTTCGTGCGGTTCAAAGGCCTTGTTTTTTCGCATTTTTCCCAAACAAAAATTTCGATTTTAAAACTTAAAACCCTAAATTTGCACCAAATTCAAACCACGGAAAATTTCGTAGAAGATGATAATAAAATTAGACACTTTCGACACCCGTCGCCTCGAAATCCTCAACAAGACCATGCAGGACAATGGCGCGGTGTTTTCGGTGCTGGCGGATTACGTCAACAACAACGAAAAATTTGTAACGCCAGAGATGCTCTCACAGATAGTCGGCGAGTACGAGATGGAGCCTTCAATGGCATACTCGATGCTCGTTGCGACGGCGTGCGGAATGGACATCCACAAGGACGACACCGACAAGCGAATCTACAACGACTATTTCTTGCAGACATTCAGGAAGTTAGACGCAACAGACTTTGCGTCAGATGCTTACCTACGGACAATCAAATTTCCACAGAAGAAACTCGGCGACTGGGAAATGAAGATGCTAAGTTATGCGCCATGTGAAGCGTTTGTTTATGACGAGCCATTGTTAACATCTGATTTTAAGGAAATCCCGCAAATTGGATTTTTTGAGGAAGAGTTCAGTCTTCCGGCGGTTTTGGAAGGCGGGCGCGAGTGGATGGCTGTGAAACCGAGCGAAATCCTGACGATGCAAACACCAATCGAAAACGCCCATGGCAACGTCCTCGCATTTGGGTTGGGACTGGGGTATTTTGCATTTATGGCGTCGGGCAAAAAGTCAGTCAAGACCATCACAATCGTTGAAAAAGACCAGAAAATCATCGAACTTTTCCAGTTGGAACTATTGCCACAATTCCCTCATGCCGACAAAATCCAAATCATAAACACCGACGCATTCGAATTTGCGGAAAAACTTGCAGATGACACTAAAAAATATGACTATATCTTCACCGACATTTGGCACGACACTGGCGATGGCTTAGCTATGTACTTGAAAATGAAGCGTTTGATTTCAAAAATATCAAACATCGAAGCCGACTACTGGATAGAGCGGTCGTTGCTCTCGTCGCTGAGGTACACAGTATTCCAGCAGCTCTACCGCCTCGCCACCAATCCCGAAGACCGCCAACCCGTTGAAAATGAACTCATAATAGAAAGTTACGCCGATTTTATCAAACAAATCAGCGACAAAGGACTTCGGGAAATTGTGGCACGTCAGAGATAAAATCGGTCTGCCTGAATATTCCTGTCAGAAAGGAAATTTTATGGATTTTGGAAAAATAGTCGGTCAGAATTTTGCTGGGAATTTTCCATCAAACATCATTCCAACACTTCCAACTTCCACCCCCTGAACACCGCCACCGCCGTGTGCAACTGCCAATTACGGTCTGTGCATTTTTCAACTATGCGTTTGTCGGCGAGATAACGCTGCAACTGTTCTTTTGCCTGTGCCTTTTTCTGTTCCACCACGGAATCGGAATCGTTTTTCTTGCAGTATTTGAACTCAATCATGTATGCGTGGCGTTTGTAGCCAAGCGGTTCGAGAAACATATCGGCGAAACCGTGGTCAGCCTCTTGCTCGGTGTAGGTGATGAAACTTGTATTCTTGCAAAAATGCGCCAAGAAAAATCCTTTCACAAACGACTCGCCCTTGTCATCGAAATCCCTGACGGCGGTGTTGCCGTCGATGACAGAGGCAATGTACGAAATGTACGGCTTGCAGTCGCCCTTGAAGACAAGTGTGTTCCAAAGCGTGTTGATTTTTGCGACATCAGTGCGCCAACCGACCGACTGCGAATAACACTTTTCCAAATACCTGCAATATTGCTGCCTTACGGTGTCGTTGGGGACTACGAAGCACGGATAGCCCTCGTCATCGACGCCAAAACTCAGAAGCCCCATATAATAAAGTAGGCTCTGAAGGTTTTCAGGATTAGATAGTTCCGAAATCGCAAACTCGGGGTTGAGTTCAAAAAATGTCCGCCCGGTGTTGACGATGTCGAGGATAATCTGCGACTTCTCGCCGAAATTTTGCTCAATCTTGACCATTTTTTCCATCTTGAAATAGTCGGTGGAAACATTCGGGTCGATAAGTTTTTCAGGGATTTTGCCCTTCGAGGAAATGTATTTGTCAACGAAATACAGCACCATGTCCGAATTGAAAACCCTTTCCTCGCCAATCATGTCAGAAGAGAAACAATAGTTGTCGTAATGTGTCCTCATCGTCGCAATCAGGTCGTCGTCAGAATGTTTGAAAACGCCGGTTTCCTTTCTGTAATATTCCAACATTGCCCTGACATCGCTTTCCGAAAATCCCATCACATCGTTTGGGAAAGCCTCAATCGACAAGTTTTTGGCGATGTTGAACCCGCTCGTAACGTCGCTCAAAGTAAGCGGCGACACGCCCGTTATGAAAACCCTCTCTACCGGTGCCTCGTTGTCGGTGGTCATCAGTTTCAGGACGTTGAAAAACAGTCTGAAAAAGCCGTCGCCGTGGGTCAAGTCCTTGTACGCTTCCTCGTCAATGGAAAAAAGCGTGTTGGCAAAGTTGTCGTACTCGTCTATCATGATGTAGATTTTGTATGGGGATTTTTTTGCCAATTTAATCAAAGTGGACAATAAAATGTCGCATTTCCGTTCCGACTTCGCAATGATTTCGGCGGCGTCAGGCGGAAGGTACTTTGCATAATTGTCAACGAAAGTTTCTATCACAAGGCATGTCTGCGCGTTGAACGAATCCTGCACACATTCTTTGTTGCTGTCAACGCCCGAAAAATTGAACTTCAAAATCATATACTGCCCTTGCCGTGGCGTTGGGTGGTCAAAGACGTACAACCCCGAAAAATTCTGTTCAAACTGGTCTTTCCTCAATACGTCGTAATACGCCGACAAAGTGTTGAGGAACAGACTTTTGCCAAACCTTCTCGGACGCAGGAACATGATGTATTTGGCGGCGTTTTCAAAGTAGGGAATGTACGCCGTCTTATCGACATAGTAGGAATTTTCTTTGCGGATTGTTACGTAATCCGTCTCGCCGTATGGCAAAAGTCTGAGCATGATTGATGACAGTTAAAAACTTTTTTGCAAAAATAAGAAAAAAATTTTCATTCGTCATATATAGTCTCAAAAAAAGTTTCTATATTTGCAGCGTCAGACAATGATAATTGCAACATATAAAAAATGATACACAACTACAACAAAGTGATAAATTTCTATAAGGGGGGGGTAAAACATACTTTACACCCTAAGGAATCGTACTCTGTTGTGTTAAAAATATTAGGTATGTCCCGTGCGGAAGTTGAAGAATTTCTGCACGGGATATTCGTTTTTCCCAAAATACGTCAACGATGGCAACAAAGCCGAGGATGCAAAAAAGTACAGTTTCCATTACTACGGGCGCACAGTAGGCGGCGAAATATCGTATTTGAAATCGGCAAGCGTGGGCGGCAATATCAAAAATTCCAATATTTCGCCTGACGGAATATACGACACGCTCTCTCAAAAAATGGCTTCCGCCGTCCTCTATTACGTCTATATTTACATTTACACGTTTTAACTGCGGTTTTCGTGTACGGAATGTACGAAATCCATACTTAAAACGTGATGTTGAAACTTGGTATTGCGTATTGAATCGTAAAAAAAAAAAAATCATCCACCCTCGTTCTCTATCCCCTTCAAGTATTCGTTCAAATCCTCTTCGAGGCCGATTTTCTTTTTCAGGCGGTATTTTTGGCTTTCGACGCCACGGACGCTCATGTTGAGCATCTGGGCGATTTCCTTCGTCGAGAGATCCATGCGGATGTAGGCGCAGAGCATGTAGTCGTTGCGCGAGAGCTGCGGGAACGCCGACTTTATCTTGCGGATGAAATTGTTGTATTTGAAGTAGTTTTTTCGCGATTTTGACGTAGTATGCAGTAGCAAAGAATGTCGAAAAATTTGGACGTTGCGCCCCAAATGATGTAACTTTGCACATCGTCAAACCTCAAAAATTTTTGCATTATGAAAACGACAATGAAAATATTATCCGCCGCGCTCTTGGCAAAGTATCGGAATCGCTCATCACCGAGCGTTGCAAAAACGTGGTGCGCGTCAAGTATCGCTTAGGACTTTTCGCTAATCCGTATATCACTACAAGCCAAGACGTTAAGTACGCGCCCGCGCACCTCGCCGCCGCCCAGAAGACCGCTGAGGAAAGTGCCGTCCTTCTCAAAAACGCCAACAACGTCCTTCCCCTTGCCGCCACCGCCAAGCGCATCCTCTTGACGGGCCCGATGGCAGACGCGCCGCACGACCAACTCGGCACGTGGGTTTTTGACGGCGAGAAGAACCACACCATCACGCCGCTCAAATCCCTTCAAGAGACCGACGGCTTGCAAATCAACTACGTACCCGCGCTCACTTACAGCCGCGATTCAAGGATCGACGGCATCGCCAAGGCAGTTGCCGCCGCCAAAAATTCGGACGTAATCCTGTTTGTAGGCGGCGAAGAATCCATCCTCAGCGGCGAGGCTCATTCGCTCGCCAACCTCAACCTGCAAGGCGCGCAGAGCCAGCTTCTTGAAGCCCTCAAAAAGACCGGCAAGCCCGTAATTGCAGTCATCATGGCGGGTCGTCCGCTTACCATCAAGCGCGACCTCGACAACTGCGACGCGATGATATACATGTTTCACCCCGGCACGATGGGCGGCCCTGCGCTCGTCAACATCCTCACCGGCAAGGTCAACCCCTCGGGCAAGCTGCCTGTTACGTTCCCGATTTCGGTTGGTCAAGTGCCTGTGTACTACGGCAAAAGCATGACCGGCCGCCCCGCCAACGGCAACGAGGTTCTTCTCGACGACATTCCCGCCGAGGCAGGACAGACATCGCTCGGCTGCAGGTCTTATTTCCTTGACGACGGCTTCGGCCCGCTCTTGAACTTCGGCTACGGCCTGAGCTACACCACGTTTAAGTATTCCGACTTGAAGATTAGCGGCAATACTTTCAGCAAGGGCGACGTCATCAAGGTATCTTGCAAGGCCGCCAACACCGGCTCACGCGACGGCGCGACGGTGGTTCAGCTTTACGTCCGCGACCTCGTCGGCTCGATTGTGCGCCCCGTATTGGAACTCAAAGACTTCCGCCGTGTCGAAATCCCCGCCGGTCAGACCGTTGACATAGAGTTCAGCGTCCCGGTGTCGCGCCTCGAATTTTTCGGCATGGACAAGAAGTTTGTCCTCGAGCCCGGCAAGTTCAAACTTTGGGTTGCGCAGGACAGCGGCCTTAAAGACGCGCTGGAAGGCGAGTTTGAAGTAAGATAGGTTATTTTAGTGTTTAATGAAAAATCCCGCCCCGCAAGAAGATGGGGCGGGATTTTTTTTTTGCGAATAAGACTCACTATTCCTTATCCTCCTCGACCTCGACCATCATGCCCTTCGTGCGGGCGAAGATGCGGGGGTTCTCAAGGTCGCGGACATCAAGGCCGGGGAGGTAGTACTTGCCGGCGTATGTGGCGGTGAGACGAGTGCAGAACGCAATATTGCCATGGCTCGGCAGTGAGAAATATGTGTACTTGCGGTCGTCGCGGACATCGGTATACTTGACATTGCCACTGCGATAGGAGTAACGATATTCATTATAGTCGTCCTCGTCAGACGCGCTGAGCGAGTTCATAATCTCCCAGCCAGACGGGAACAGCTCGGTCACGGCGAGTTTGTCAAGGTAGTCATCGCCATTATTAGTGACAAGGATAACCGCCACAAAATCGTCGCCTTGTTTCAGTTTCTTGGGCGAAATCTCCTTGCCATTCTGGAGGAACTGGAGTTTGGCGGTGAGGACCGAATTTTCAGCCTTCTCGATGCCGGCCTCGGGGATTCCCTCGTTTGTAACCTCGACATAGAGAGTGCCGGTAGTCTTGTTCGTGAAAGCCAGCTTGTGCGGGTCGGTGGACTGGACAGGCAGGCTACTTGTGGCAAATACATGGTTTGTGCTCAAAGTCTGACGCGCGCCGGTTCCAAACGAATACTCGCACTCGATGTTGGACGCTGGCTTGTACTTGTCAAAATACTTGCCCAAGGCGACGAGCGACATGCTTTCATACTCCGTGTCAAGCCAATAGAAATCGTGTCCGATATTGTTGGCAATGCTGTTGGCGACCGTGAACGCCTTTTCCTTTTGGTCGAGATCACAGAGTGCAAGCAGCTTGGAGGGGCTGTTGGCGGCTACAGTGGCGTTCAAAGGATTCATAATCGCCTCGGCGGTCTTCTTATTGCCACAGATGGCGTATGCGGCGGCGAGGTAAATCTTAGCCTCGTCGGTTATCTGCGGCTGCTCCTTCAGGCGGTTCATCTGTGCATTGAGGGCATCGCCCGCAAGTGCCAGTGTATAAAGCCTGTACGCCTGGATTTCATACGAGTTGCGGCTGTCGGGAGTCCATGCCTCAGCCTTTGTGCGCTGGTATTTTTTCCATTTGTTGAGGAAGTCGGGATTTACGGCGTAACCCGCCTTTTGAGCCTCGACGATGAAATGACCGGCAAGGCTTGTGTACCAGACGTTTGAGTAGTTCTCGTTGCGCCAGTAGCACAGTCCGCCGCCGACAGTCTGGTAGGCGTAGACGCTCTTTATCGCATCGCGCACAATATTTTCGCCCTTCTCCTTGTCCGCAGCCTTCATGTCGGTAATCACGGGCGCATATAGCATCGGAAATGCCTTGCAGACAGTATGTTCAAGCGACTCGTAAGGGTAGGAGAGGATGTGGGAGAGATGACCCTCGAAGTTAATCGGCAGGATTCCGCAGACGTTGAGCGTGGCGGTGTTAGTGTTCTTCCTGCCAATGGGATTAATGACAAGTTCCACAGTCTCGCCAGCCGCAACAGCCTTGCTGACAACCTGTTGTGTCGGGGTGTTCGGCTCGCGGATGTCAAGGTTGAGCGTCATGGACGATTCGTGCGCGCCAGCCGTTGCGCTGATTTCAATCTTGCCGGTGCCGACCTTGTCGCCGCTCTGCAACTCGAACATAGGATCCTGCTCGCCCTTGCCGTCAAAGGTGAGCGTACAAGAGTTCTCGCCGTTGATTGTCAAACCGTTGGAAGCCTTGACAGTCACCTTGACATTGCGGACGTTGTCCTCGCCGGTGAATACTGTAATCGGCAACTTGAACGTCTCGCCGGTGCCGATTACGCGGGGCGTCGTGGCAAATACCATGAGCGGTTTTGTGACCGGCATGGTCTTCTCCGCCATGCCGTATGCCTTTCCGTCACCTGCCACGACCATCGCGCGGACAGAGCCGATGTATTTTGGCAACTTGACAGTGTGGGTCGACTTTCCGCCCTTCGAGGTGAAAGGCCCGAGGAACGCCACGACGGTCTCAAAATTGTTCGCGCGGGCGGATTTTGAGCCGGAATATTCATCGTCGCCGCCGACAGAGAACATGCGCTCTATCGTGTTTCCAAACGCGCCGATGACATTGTCGTACATGTCTATCGTGCTGACTCCCAAGGCTTCACGCGAGTAGAAAGCCTTCCATGGGTCGGGCGTGCGGAAGTGTGTCAAGTCCAAGATTCCGTCGTCGACCAAGGCGATTGTGTAAGTCATCGACTTGTTGTTCTTTTCGGAGACTGTGATGTTAACGTCCTTTTCAGCGTCAAGCACATCGGGCATACTTATCACAGGCTCAAGCTTAGTCGCCGGGTTCTCGATGTCCAGCGGCAGAACGCCGTACATCCTCAGCGGCAAGTCGTTGGCAGTCTGGGCGTGTGGCTGTAATAGTTCGACAAAAACATAAACTCCCGGCTCCATGTCCGGCTCGACCCTGAACTTGAACTCCGTGGAGCCAGATTTTGTGCTGACCCACTGGCTGCTGACGACCTTTGTGCCGTTCTCGATGGTCACAAGCGCGTGGCCGCCCTCGGAGGAGGGGATTGTGACGGTCGCCATGTCGCCGATTTGGTATTTTGGCTTGTCGGACGACAATTCGACAATCGTCGAGCCCTGGCTCAAAATCGGGCTCCTGCCGAATGAACTTGGCCAATCCATGTAGAAAATGGACGATGCCCTGCGGCCGGTCTTCATGTCCGTGACATCAAGCATGTAGCGTCCCCAGTTTGGGTAACTAACGAGGAAAGTGTACTGCGCGCGCCCGCCGTTGGCGGTTACGGTGTCATGCTGGAGCAGGGTGGAGTTGTACTGCGAGACATAATTATAGGAGTCGTACCACCACTGCCATTCGAGTTTGTACAGTTTCACGGACAGGTCGCGGCGGCCGCTGAGCGCGTTGCCATTAGCGTCAACGACGGCGAAATCGACTTTTTGGTGAGAGTCGACATAGAGGAAATGGCCGTCTGTGTCGGGCATTTTTATTCCCACGTATGTGTCATGCGGCATGACCTCAATCGAAGTCTCGTCCTTGCTGAAGCGTCCGCCTTTTTCGTAGATTTTGGTCATGTAATAAGCCTTGACCTTCGGCGGCAACTCCTCGGAGTTGAATTTTGGAGTGAAGCGCGCCTCGCCCTTCTCGTTGAGCGTGCCTTCAAAAACCTCGTCATAGTCATTTGAAAGGTAGTACGATTGCTTGTCGTCGTTGAAACTGTAGCCTTCCCACTTGTCGAACTTAAGCGGCACTTCCTTCATCGACATCTGCACGTCAACTTTCAGCCCCTTAGCCGTCGCGCCGTGGAGCCATGCGCCCGAAATGACGCAGCTGTTGCCGTCGGAAGTGAGGACTTTTTTGTTGAAGTCCATGTTGATTTTCAGGCGGTTGGGCATGATGTTTTCAACCCTCAGTTGCTTATAGAACCGCGAGTTTCCACATGTCACAGTCGCGTCGTATGTACCGGCGACATCATTCTCGTCGGTCTTGAAATTGAACACGTAGAAGTTGCTCTTGTTCTTCGTGACAGTTGTCTTAAGTATCTGCTGCTGAACGGGATTGCGGACTTCGAGCGTGATGGGGTAGTCGTCAGGCAGTGGATTCTTGAGGTCTTCTTTGAGTATGAAGCTCAAGTGGATAGAGTCGCCCGGCCGCCATACGCCGCGCTCGCCATAAAGGAATCCTTTAAGGCCATCGCGAACCTCACTGCCCGAGATGTCGAACTTACTCATAGAGAGCGACTGTCCGTCGTTGAGTTTCAGGTAGTTGCACTCCGCGCCGCGCCGCGCAACGGCAAAATACGCCTTTGGCTGCTTGCCGAAGTCAAATTTTCCTTCCGAATCGGTCTCGCCGCTCGCAAGGAGTTGCTGCTGGTAGCCGTAAATCTCGACATGCGCGTCGACAACCGGCGTGGCAGTCTTCAAGTCGGTCACATAAATCATCGTCGAACGGTCGTTGCCTTTCTTGGCGATGATGCCGAGGTTTGATGCCAAGACGTTCTGGCTCAGGAACTTGTCGGACTGGTAATACATCTTGTAGCACGGATTGTCGCTGTTACGCCAGTTATAGCCCGCGCTTGTGTAATAGTTACGGTCGATGGATTCGTAATAGCCATCATAATCGTCAAAATCCTTGATGTCGATGTCGCGTTCCATGGACGCGTCGTCGCCGCCGTTGCAGGTGTCACAGTCAAAGACAGCGTGGGACTTGCGGAACGAAATCATGATGTTGTAGATAGAACCCGGCTCGGTCTTGACGAGTTTGGAGAGTTCGAGATAATAACGGTTCCACGCCGTAACTTCCTCACTCTCAGCGTCTGCGATGTGGATTGTCTTACGGAACACAGGCACGCCGGTCTGCTGGAGGTTGCTGCTGTTCCAGTAGTCGGAATAGTCGCGGATATAGCTCAAAATATTCTTTTCCAGGACTTTTATGATTGTCACGTCGACTGCCGTAAGGTTCACAGCCTCAAACGGATACACCAACCCATTGTCGCCGTCTGGCAGTATAAGTCCAGTCTTCACGCTGCGAACTTGCGGCTTGAGGAGTTCATAACTGATGTTGAACTCACGGTCGTCCTTGAGCTTGATGCCGAGGACATTTTTCACACCGGCGGCGACACTGAGTTTTGCCTCGCCAGTCTTGCGCACCGATGGGTATACATTAATGCAGTTGCCCGAAGCTTCTACTTTATAACTGCTTGAGCCATAACGTTCAAGGTCTGTGACAGTGACAAGTCCCGAAAGGTTCTGCGACTCGCCGACGGGATCCGTGAACTCAATCCTGATATGCTGTGACGGTGCTTCGAAGACTTTCACGGACGTGATGTCAAACTCATTGACAGCCGGGATTTTGACGACTTTCTCGCCCTTCACATTCGAGTCTATCAATGTTCCCAAATAACTGATTACCAACGACTGAGAGGCATCTTTGCGTTCGATGCTGTCGATAGAGAACCCGAAAATATTGCCGGATTCGGAGCCTGTGCGCCAGTTGATTAGTAGTTCCTTTCCGTCGATTTTGGCTTTTACGGAGCGTTTGATGTTCTCAATATTCTCGACATCGGCAGTCTTAACCGTTCCCGCAACCATCTGGTATTTAAGTGTTTTGCGGTCGGTCGTGACCTGCTCGTCGACTGTCACTTTCAAATCCTGCTTGATAATCGAGACCGGAAAAACAAACCTTTTCAATTCGCCCGGCACGTCGGCAATTTTACCAAGATTAAAGGCGAATACGTACTTCTTCCCCGACGCAAAACCCGCGTCCGGCGTGAACTCTATCGTCCTCTCGTCCAAGAACTTGGACTTGCCTTTCACGGTGGGATAGATTGTGAGAAGTTTGTCGGGGTCGACGCTGCGGTCGATGCCCTCTACGATTGAACTGTTAAGCACAACCTTGACAGTCTGCATCTTGCTGACCGTGCCTTCGGTGTACGCCGAGATGTAGGACGCAAAATCAGGGTTGTTGCAGTTGACCTTTGGCGCGTGTGCGACGATGGCGATGACGACAATCGCCAAAAGCACCAATGTAATCGCGCCCAATGCAATTTGTTTCTTACTGATAGTCATGATTCTGATTTTTATATTTGTATTTGTGTTATTTCAAGCATCCGTTGAGGTCGTTGTACGAAAATTTTGTGGTAATGCCCCCGACGGCGTATGGTCCAATCTCCTCGCACTGGTAGATGAACTCCACACTGTCCTTGCCAATCACAAAGTTGTCAGGCACATACGGGTCAAAAACTCCAAAAATCCCCTCCCTGTCGCGGAGGTCGTCCACGCTCTTGCAACCGTGTTCAGCGGCAATCTTGGCGGCAATCATGTCGCTGAGCCTGTCTTCCGCGCCTTTCTTTATGAAGTCCGAAACTCTGATTAGCGCGCCGGTCTTAGGGTCAAAGTTGAGCGCGAAAATGTTGTGCCAACCATGTGCGCCGCCCATGTACGACTCGCACACAGCCTGGTAGTTGATGATGCTGTCACGACCGTAGCCATGACTGCTTTCGACACTATAGTAACACTCCGCCGCCATCTCGCCGCCCTGTTTCTGGATTTCCTTGCACTCCTGCCGGAACGCCTTGAAATGGTTTTTGACAACGATGTCAACAGCCTTTGGCACAGTCTTTTTCTCGCCGCGCTTCAACTCGTCGTCCAAGAATATCCCCGACTTCAGGATTGTGTCGTTGATGACATGGGCATTAGGGCCTTTGGCATAGTCCAAATGGATGACGATTCTGCATTTTGGACCGCCGGCGTCATTGCCAAACGCCGCTACCGTATCCACTTCAACTCGGTCAAACACAAGGCTTTCCGCCTGTTTGTCCGCCTTCTTGCCCCTATTACAGGCAGCAAGGCACAATGCAAAAAATATTGCTGTAAGTTTTTTCATTTTTTTAGATTTGTTTTTGGCGGTAAAGATAACAAAAATTTTTTTCTAAACGAAAATTATAATCGCACTTGCATACGCAAATTTCAACGGAGCGGGCGGGGTGTACGTGTTTTACGTAAAGGGGCTGTCAAGATTTGGAGCGGTGGAATTTTAAACATAATTTTGTGACGCAAAACAAAAACACAGAAACTATACAAAAAACATTAATAAGCAAAGCAATGACTGAGCAATCCCAGAAAGAAGTCAACGACTTCATGGCGAAAGTAATCGCCAAGAACCCTGGTGAGACCGAGTTCCACCAGGCCGTAAAGGAAGTTGTAGAATCCCTCATGGACTACATCGACGAAAACCCCAAGTACAAGAAAGGCAAAATCCTCGAGCGCATGGTAGAGCCTGAGCGCGTAATAATGTTCCGCGTGCCGTGGATCGACGACAAGGGCGAAATCCAGATCAACCGTGGTTTCCGCATCCAGATGAACAGCGCAATCGGACCTTACAAAGGCGGCCTCCGTCTCCACCCTACTGTCAACCTCGGCATCTTGAAGTTCCTCGCCTTCGAACAGGTTTTCAAAAACTCCCTCACAACCCTCCCGATGGGCGGCGGCAAAGGCGGTTCTGACTTCGATCCCAAAGGAAAGTCCGACAACGAGGTAATGCGTTTCTGCCAGAGCTTCATGACCGAGCTCTCCAAGCACATCGGCGCAGACACCGACGTTCCCGCAGGCGACATAGGCACAGGCGGACGCGAGATTGGCTTCCTCTTCGGACAGTACAAGAGGCTCCGCAACGAGTTTACCGGCGTTCTTACTGGCAAAGGCCTTGGCTGGGGTGGTTCGCTCATCCGTCCCGAGGCAACTGGCTACGGCGTTGTATATTTCGCACAGGAAATGCTCGCCACAAAGAACGACAAGATTGCCGGCAAGACCGTCTGCATCTCCGGTTCGGGCAACGTTGCCCAGTACGCTGTCGAGAAGTGCATCCAGCTCGGCGCAAAGGTTGTTACCATGTCTGACTC
The DNA here is from genome assembly GCA_905234655.1 of uncultured Bacteroidales bacterium. Taxonomy (GTDB): domain Bacteria; phylum Bacteroidota; class Bacteroidia; order Bacteroidales; family UBA3824; genus UBA3824. The sequence goes on along the minus strand of CAJOJG010000013.1, from coordinate 28,362 downwards.
CAACGGCTCCATCTACGACAAGGACGGCATCACAGCTGAGAAGCTCGCGTGGATTATGGACTTGAAGAACGTCCGTCGCGGCCGCATCAAGGAATATGCCGACAACTTCCCCGGCGTTGAATACCTCGAAGGCCAGCGTCCGTGGAACATCAAATGCGACATCGCAATGCCCTGCGCTACTCAGAACGAGGTCAACGAGGAAAATGCAAAGGCTCTCATCGCCAACGGCTGCATGTGCGTATGCGAGGGTGCCAACATGCCTTCGCTCCCCGAAGCAATCGAAGTGTTCCAAAAGGCAAAAATCCTCTACTCTCCCGGCAAGGCTTCCAACGCAGGCGGCGTATCGGTTTCGGGTCTCGAAATGTCCCAAAACTCCGAGCGTCTCTCCTGGACACGCGAAGAGGTTGACGCAAAACTTCACCAGATAATGATCAACATCCACAAGACCTGCGTGAAGTACGGCACTGAGGAAGGCGGCTACATCAACTACGTGAAGGGCGCAAACATAGGCGGCTTCGTGAAGGTGGCCGACGCAATGCTCGCACAAGGCCTCGTATAATCAAGAGCCATACAAACATTTTTTATATTTCCAAATCGGACGGGGTCGTAACCGGCTTCGTCCTTTTTTTATAGTTTTTTGGTCGCTCCGCGATTTTTTTTTGTCGCTTCGCGAGTTTTTTAGGTCGCTCCGCGAGAAATCTAACAAATCTTTTCAAATCTAACAAATCTATTTCTTTATCAAACTGAAAAAGATTTGAAAGATGAAAAAATTTGTGTATATTTAAGATTTGTAAGATGAAAAAATTTGTGTAGATTGAGATTTGAAAGATGAAAAAAGATTTGTGTAGATTTGAGATTTGTAAGATTTGTATAGAATTTGTAAGATTCTGCCCGTCAGGGCACTCCGACACTTTCGTCCGTAGGACGAAACTAAAAATAAGTTTAATTGTTGCTTAAAATCTTCTGATACTTAGTATTGTTAGCAACATCGACCTCTTTAAGAATCTGAAGGACTTCGTTTTTTTCAGGGAGTGGCGACGCAGAGAATACATTGACAATCTCGTCGGATTTTGCAGTGAAGAAAAGTGAAACTATGAGCGAATTTGGCTTAGCACGGTCGGAACGTTGGATATGCTTAAGAGCCTCGAGCATCTTGCGGCGGGCATTGTCGGGATCCTTTGGCATGACGTCAAGACCAAGGCGGTGGTAGTTATACTCGCCAAGCCTCAGGCTCTCGAACCTCTTGTCCAAAAGAGCGTCGATAAGGTTGTAACGTGAATTTTGCTTATTGTCGGCGGCAGACCATCCCTCGAGGCCGGCACTTTGGGAGTTCAACGCCACGCGGAACGCCTTGCGGAAATATTCGCTGCCACCGAGCGGGCTGAACGTGTCATAGTCATAGCCAAGGATTATGTAAGCGTAATACGCCAAGACCTGCACAAGATTGTTGGAAGCATGGTTCTCGACATATTCGAGAGGCTCGCCCTCGCGGTAGTTGAAGACGAGCTTGTTGTCGCTCTCCTTGAACGTGAACAGCGGGCTGTTGTACGACGTGTAATAGACGGGGCGGCTTTGGTTGATTTGGATTGTGCCTGTGAACTTGTCCACACCGTTAAAATCAGAAATCGTAATCATCACGTTGCACTCGATTTTCTCATTGACATCGTAGGTGTGGTTAGTCCAACGGTGTTCATTAAGGAACGCGGTGACGTCCGACTGCAACGCCTGAAAAACCGGCGTCGGAGTGTTCGAAAGGCTGCTATAATTAACGTTGACCCTGCAATTAAGTTCCTGCGCCCTGAGCATCGGAGCGGAAAATAACTGCATCGCAAGAGCGCATGCTATCGCAATTTTTTTTTTCATATTTGCTTTACTCTGATTTCGTCAACAATATGGTCGGCAATGTCCTTCGCTACGAGGGCTTTGGATTTGAGGTCATACGCCACTGTGCCCTTCGTGCGCGAGACTATCGTAACCTTGTTAGTGTCATACCCAAAACCCGCGCCTTTGTCTTGAAGCGAATTTAAGACGATGAAGTCAAAATTCTTGGCTTCCAGTTTTTTCGTGGCGTTCTGCATCTCGTTGTCAGTCTCCAAGGCGAACCCCGCGAACACTTGCTTTTCAGTTTTCATTTTTCCAAGGGCGGCGGCGATGTCTTTAGTCGGGACAAGGCGGAGCGTCATTGAGTCGCCGTTTTTCTTGATTTTGGTGTCGGCGGTGGTCTCGGGTGTGAAATCCGCTACCGCCGCAGACATCACGGCGATGTCACATTCCGGGAACAGCCGCACACATTCGTTGTACATTTCCCCGGCGGTCTGCACCGGGACGACAGTGATGCGTGGATTGTGGGCTGTAACCTGCACAGGCCCCGAGACGAGCATGACCTCCGCGCCGCGCCCCGCAAGTTCCTCGGCGACGGCATATCCCATCTTGCCGGTGGAATAGTTAGAGATAAAGCGCACGGGGTCAATCTTCTCGCGCGTCGGGCCGGCCGTGATGAGCGCACGAAAGCCGCTGAGGTCTTGGGCTGTGGGACTTACAGTGGCACTGTCAAAGTACCGCTCGACCTCCCCGAGAATCTCCTCCGGCTCCGCCATGCGCCCCTTGCCAGAAAGTCCGCTCGCGAGTTCGCCATCTCCACACTCCACTATCAAGCACCCGCGCTCGCGGAGAGTCGCGATGTTGGATTGTGTGGCGGCGTTGGCGTACATGTCGAGATCCATCGCCGGAGCTGCCATTATCTTACAACGTGCTGAAAGACAAGTCGTAAGCAAAAGGTTGTCGGCGATTCCGTGGGCGATTTTGGCGATTGTGTTAGCGGTGGCGGGCGCGACGATGTACAAGTCCGCCCACATCGACAACTTGACGTGGCTGTGCCACTCGCCGTTTTCAGGATTGTAAAAATCCGTGAAGACGGGGTTCTTGGACAGCGTGGCAAAAGTCAACGGCTGCACGAACTGCTTGGCCGACTGGCTCATAAGCACTCGCACTTCAGCCCCGGCTTTCACAAGCAGCCTGACGAGCACGGCACTTTTATATGCCGCGATTCCGCCCGTCACGCCAAGCAATATTTTCTTTCCGCTTAACACTTTATCGAAATTTTGTTTTATTATTCCTTAGCCTTGGGTTTCGGCTTAGCATCCTTCTTGGCGGCCTTTGCCTTCTTGTCGGCGTCGGCCTCGCTGAGGGGAGTGTCGTGGGACTCGGCGATAATCTCGTCAAAAGTCTTCTCCGCCGGCATGGGCCTGATGGCGGCTTTTGCGGCAAGTCCTTCCTGCTCGGCGCGTTCCCTGGCGCGTGCAAGCTCCTCCGCCTGCTCGATCTCCTCCTGGCTGGGGATGCGGAACCTGATTTTGTTCTCTAAAATCTCCTGCAACGCCATAAGCGTCGGTTTGGGCAGACGCTCGTAATACTTTGAGATTTCGATCTGCTCGCGGTTCTCGAAAATCTCCTCAAGGTTGTCGGTGTACGATGCGAACTCCTCGAGTTTCTTGTTGAGTTCGTTCTTGAGGTCCACACCAATTTGGTTGGCGCGGCGTGACGCGACTACGACAGTCTCGTAGATGTTGCCGGTCTTGGCCTCGAGTTCGCCGGTGTCACGTGTTATCACCGATGTGGGTGCGTTGTTCTTCTTGTAATCCATGGTTTTACGTATGATGTTTTTATGTTTTTGTTCAGTTTATGGTCTCGGGGTATATCTTCATGTTTGCCTTCGTGTCGTCCGCCATCTTGCGCACGTCGCGGATGTATTTTCCGGACGGATAGGCGTCGATGTACGCCGCGAGTTCCTTGTCTGCGGTGGCAAAACGCTCGCCCTTTTTCTCGACGACGCTCTTGTCGGCGTACAGGTACGAGGCTTTGGCGATGTAATATACCAAATTCTCACGAAACGGGCTGTCGGGATAGTCTTCAAGGCTGTTCCTCAGCGAGATAGTGGCGGCTTTATAGTATCCGAGCTTGTAGTACAAGTATGCGTTGTTGTACGATTTTGTCTGAAGTTTCAGCCTCAGCTTGTCCAACAGCATATTGCATGAATCCTTCTTCGGCGTGTCGGGATATTTCGAGAGGAAGAGTTCAAACTCGTTGATAGCCAAGTTGGTACTCTCCTGGTCGAGCGACGGCTTTGGCGAGTCGAGGTAGTAGCAGTAGGCACCGAGGAACATCGCCTGCTCGTTGTACTCGCTGTGCGGGTATGTCTGGGCAAACTTCCTGAAATAGTAGCCCGCCGAGTAGTAGTCCTTGACGAGGTAGTTGCACATTGTATAATAGTACATCACCTTCTCGCCCTTGTCAAGTCCCTTGTATACCGGCATGACCTGCTCGAAAAGTTGCAACGCCTTGTCATACTTTTTTGCGTCGTAATATTCGAATGCTTTTGTGTATTTAAGTTCATAATCGTTGCCTTTAAGGAGTTTGCTGAATCCGCTACATCCCGCGAACATCAGTCCAACTGCCACAAAGACAGCCGCTTGCAATATTTTTTTCTTCATTTGGACATTATTATCCCCTTGTCGGGGTAAGATTCAGAGCGCAAAGTTAGTTATTTTTACGGATTTCGCAATCAAAAAAAGTTAAAATTTTTTTCATGTGCCATAAATTTCTCTTTACCAAAAATTCAAAGAATGTCTTACTTTATCATTATCATCACCAAAGGAGTGTACCCCTCTCCAACAATGCTAACTTCAATAGCATAGCATCCGCCCAAATACGTAAAGTTCGGCGTACAAAAAAAAAAAAAATGCGACATTTTTCTAAGATTTTTAGTATCTTTGGCGCGTCGTATGAGCCGCAAGGAGTTTTCCGGCGTTTTGTACGGCTGCCGACCGCCGAATGATGAGGGCGCGACGGCAAATTATAAACATAAAACAACCGATGTCAGCGCATTACCATACATGCACATCCAATCCCGACCGCAATCCACGGACGGGAAGTCGGTAAGGTATGCTCTGGCCACAAATGACAAATACAATGGAAATTGTATCGATTTCCCACGGCGAGATTTCATGGCAAAAAGCGCGTAAGGGATATTCAAAATATCAACCGTCGGACGTGCCGATGAAACTCGACGACATCAGGGAGGATGCTGCAAGATACAAAAAAAGATGCAAAATGTTGGCTATTCAACAAGATTTCCTCAATTCCAAAGGAATACTCGACCATGCAGAATTTGTCAGAAACATTGCAAAGACTCAAGTGCCTGTCGTGTGAGCGGTTGTCGTCCAACATGAAAGCGGTAAAATTATGTTTTTCTTCTCGTTGAAAGCGGGGATGCTATATGACCAATTTCTTGACACACGGCAATTGCAGTTGATAAAGGAGTTCAACCTATATCTTGATAACATGGTGCAAGACAACTCGCTGAACGATTCTGACAGACAAATTGTCGTCAAACTTAGAGAAAAACTGCGGGCAAGAAAAGGTATCACAAAAGCAGATCTGGAAAATATCCCCAACATGGGCAGCACTATTTTTGACGATTTGGAAAATGAGTTCAACGAAAGCATAAACCTCTCCCAAAACTTTTCCCACAAAAAAATTTGCACATATAAAAAAATACTGCTATTTTTGGATTCGTAAACCTAATTTTATTAGCGACAATGAAACCAATAGCAGATTCGGAGCTGATTCTTAACGATGACGGCTCAATATTCCACCTTCACCTCCTGCCGGGCGAACTGGCAGAAAACGTAATCCTCGTTGGCGACCAAAACCGCACAGATGTCGTTGCTAAAACATTTGACACCGTGGAGGTTACGAAACAGAACCGCGAGTTCCGCACAATCACCGGCACTAAGAACGGCAAGCGCATCAGCGTTGTCTCCACCGGCATCGGCACCGACAACATAGACATCGTGCTTACCGAACTCGACGCACTCGTCAACATCGACCTTAAGACACGCCTGCCGAAATCCACACACACCGCGCTTGACATCGTCAGGATCGGCACATGCGGCTCGTTGCAGCCCGACATACCGGTCGGAACGCCAGTATTGACATCCATCGCGGGCGGCTTGGACGGCCTGCTCAACTTCTACGCCGACAGGGACAAGGTGTGCGACCTCGAACTCGAAGCTCAATTCCAAGCCCACACGCAGCGCAACCCAAAACTCGCCGTGCCATACTTTGTGCCGTCGTCGCCGTCCCTCGTGAAAAAACTCTCGCAATACCGCGCAGGAATCACACTTTCCGCACCCGGTTTCTACGGCCCGCAGGGTCGGGTAGTGCGCCTCGACATCACAAACCCCGACATCAACGAAAAACTGGAATCTTTCGAGTACAAAGGCTTGAAAATCAACAATTACGAAATGGAATCGTCGGCAATCAACGGCCTTGGACAACTCCTCGGACACCACACCGCCACCGTCTGCCTCGTGATTGCAAACCGCCGCTGCCTCGAATTTGCCCCGAACTACCGCGACGCAATGCCAAACCTCGTGGCCGACGTCGTGGACAAATTGACGCAGTAATTTTATTCAAACAAAAAAAAACATTGTAGAGACGTTTCATGAAACGTCTCTACCGTTAGTCCACCATCAATTCATCCGCCGGATGGCAATTATGAATTATGCATTATGAATTATGAATTAAAAAAATGACCGACAAGGAAATCAATGCTTTGATAAGGCTGCTTGACGACCCCGATGAGGCTGTATACAAGGCAGTTAAGAAAAAGATAATGGACAATGGCGATGACATTCTGCCAGCGTTGACCCATGCGTGGCAGCAGGCGATGGACCGCGAATGTAACAACCGTCTGCTGATGAAACGCTTCGAGCGTCTTGTGCCGGCTTTGCAGGACAACATGCTGCTCGGCCTTATCAAACAATGGTCTTCCGAATCAGGCAGTTTGCGTGAAATTTCGTGGCTGATTTCGCGGTTCGAGTTTTTCGCCTTGGACCGCGAACGCTTTGACGAGGAACTTGACAAGTTCAGGGACATGATGCCGACATACACGCTCGACAATTTCACGCCGCTGGAGCAGGTGAGGATTTTTAACAACACATTCTACAAGCGCATGGGCTTCCACCCCGTGGATACTCACGACTACTATAACCCGCTTAACTGCATCCCTTTCGACATCCTGACCAGCAGAGCCGGGAACCCGACCTCATTGTCGCTCATATACATGATGCTCGCCAACGAGGCGGGTCTGCCGATAAAAGGCGTGAACCTGCCCAAAAACTTCATCCTCGCATACTCCAGCAGCCAACAGACCGCGGATTTCTACATAAACCCGATGTCAAAGGGAATTGTCTTTGAACGCCACGAAATCGACCGTTTCCTACAGGACATGCACCTGAAACCACAGCAACAATTCTACGCGCCATGCGACGACAGGACGATTATTAAACGGCTGCTCTGCCGCCTTGAATTTTCGTACCGCACCAAGAAGGACACTACAAACTCCGACATCGCGCTCCAAGCCCTCAAGTCGCTCGGCGACCCGCTGGACAACCTGATAGACTGGGAATAAGAAAAAAACAGGGACAACCTTAAAGCCGTCCCTGTTAAAAAAAAACATCCAAAAACTGATTTAATTAAAATGAATTTAATTGAGCCGAGCTGCGTAAAAAAGAGCTCAACTGATTGCGATTCCGATCACGATGAACGCGATGAACCACAGTGTTGCGTAACGTCTCTCCATAATATATAAAATTTAAAAAGTTCATATTTCATTTTTTCTTTTCACCCTCATTATTTCCAAAACCGTTCCAAAAATTTGTCCGACGAAAAAAAATTTACAAAAAATTTAGTTTCATATCGCCAATATTTATTATCTTGCCGTCTGAACTAACAATAAACAATCATGACAAAATATCTCTGCATATTGATAATGGCGGTACTGATCGCGACAAATGCCGCCGACGCCTGCACCAACTTCCTGATTACCAAGTCGGCGTCGGGCGGCTGCGGCAACATCGTCACATACGCCGCCGATTCGCACACATTGTACGGATTCCTCTACCACAACCCGGCGGCGACGCATCCCGCAGGCTCAATGCGCAGCGTAATCGACTGGGATTCAGGGCAGTTGCGCGGCAGGATTCCCGAGGCGGCGGTTACATACAACGTCGTCGGCAACATCAACGAACACCAGCTCACAATCGCCGAGACCACTTACGGCGGGCTCGAGCCGTTGCAGGAACAGAAGGGCGCAATCATCGACTATGGCAGCCTTATATATATTGCGCTTCAGCGTTGCAAGACCGCGCGCGAGGCGATACGCCTCATGGCGGAACTCACTGACCTGTACGGATATGCGAGCGAGGGCGAGTCGTTTTCAATCGCCGACAAGGACGAAGTGTGGGTAATGGAAGTAATCGGGCGCGGCGACTTCGGCAAGGGCATGGTCTGGGTGGCGCGTCGCGTCCCTGACGGCCATGTCTGCGCCCACGCCAACCAGGCGCGAATCACGACGTTCAAGTACCAAAAGGAAAACAAATGGGACGACCCGAAGGCCGACACTTTCAATTCTGCGGACGTTGTGCAATTCGCCATCGACCACAATTTTTACAGCGGCAGCGTCAAGGATTTCAGTTTTTCCGACGTCTATAATCCAGTCGATTTTGAAGGCGCAAGGTTCTGCGACATAAGGGTTTGGGCGTTTTTCAACAGCGCGTCGCCAAACGCTTTCGGCAAAAACGCTGCCTATTGGGACTACGCGAAGGGCAACGTCGTCCGCCGTCAGCCCTACAAAAAAGGAATGTGCCAGACCAAGGACAATTTCCCAACGAACCGCCTGCCGCTGTGGATTAAGCCCGAACTCTACGTAACAATCCACGGCGCAATCAACGAAATGCGCAACCACCTGGAAGGCACAGAGTTGGACATGGCGGGCGATGCGGGCGCGGGGCCGTTTGGCTGTCCGTACAGGATGCGGCCGTTGACGTGGCGGTCGGGCGGCGCGGAATACCTCAACGAGCGCACCACGGCTACCCAACAGACCGGCTGGGTGATGGCGTCGCAGATGCGCGGCTGGCTTCCAGACCACATCGGCGGCATATTTTGGTTTGCGACCGACGATGCCGCCAACACTGTTTTTGCGCCGTTTTATTGCTCGATGACGCGCGTCCCGGAAGAATACGCCGAGGGCAACGGCTCGCTCACGCGCTGGTCCGACAATTCGTCTTTTTGGGTCAACAACCTCATCTCAAACTTCGCCTACACGCGCTACAACCTCATCCACCCCGAGATTGAGCGCGTCCAACAGGCTCAGGAAAAGGATTTCATCGCCCGCACGGCTTCAATGGATGCCGAGGCGCAGAAGTTGATGTCGAAATCCGCCGCCGCCGAGTACCTCACAAAATCGTGTTGCGAGATTGCGTCGGACCTCGTCAAGAGCCGCCGCGTCCTCTTCCAAAACCTTTTTATGAAGTACATGGACGGCAATGTCAAGAACACCGACCCGGACTTCCGCTTCAAGACCGACCCCGCCACGCCCGACATCCCGACGCTCACGCAGCCCGGCTACGGACAAGACTGGCAGGACGACGTGGCAAAGAAAACCGGCGACAAATTGCTGATTAAACAATAATTGACCGCCTTGCGGCGGCTGGATAAGAAAAAATCCGCCGTCAGGCGGTAATGGATAGAAATGATATGAAGAATTTGAACATACCTTTGTCGTGGCAGATAGTGCTGGCGGCGATATTAGCGGTGATAGTCGGGCGGCTGTTTCCGGCGGTGTCGGGCTTTGCAGGCGAAGTCGCTGAATCGTACATGCGGCTCTTGATGCTGTTGATACCATATTTTGTGTGCGCCGTGGTGAGTGCCTTCACGTCGAGCGACGACCATGGGTTTTCGCTGAGGATAATATTGAAGACGCTGACGAGTTTTGTGGGGATGGAAATCATCGCGGGCGGCACGGCGTTGGTGGTGGCGAATATTTTTTTCTCTAACACCAACATCGAGGCCCTCAACCTGCCGTCCGTCGAGGTCGATACGTCCAAGACCCTCGGCGACTTTTTCCTCAACATCATCCCGCACAATTTCGTCGATATTCTGCGCACCAAAAACCTTCCGTTTGTAATTCTAATCGCTTGTATAATAGGATATTACGCCAACAAATGCAGCGACAAGTCCCGCCTGACGCTCACCAAACTTTTTACGTCGTGCAACGAACTGATGCACCGAATCACGGGGTTCATGGCGGCACTCAGCCCGATAGGAATTTTTGGAATCACCTGCAAACTCACCGCCGACGGCTTGATTTTCAATTCGTTGCGCAACATCTTGCCATTTGTGTTGGCGGCGGGGACGGCGTTGGCGTTACATTCGCTGGTGCTGTTGCCGGTGTTGTTGAAGACATCCGCCGGCTGCCAGCCGTACCGGCTTTTGAAAATGTTTGGCAGCGTGTTGTGGACGTCGCTCGGTTTTTCGACATCGACGCTTTCCGCCACGCTCGCGATGCACCGCATGAAGGCTGAATCGGGCATTTCGTCGAAGATTTCGGGCGTTACGATGCCGATATTGACAATCCTCAATTTCAACGGCACGTCGATTTTCCTGACCACGGCGATACTTTTCATCGCGCAGGCCTACGGCATCAATCTGTCGTTGTTGGAACAAATAATTTTGATTTTCACGGTTTCGTTCATCACCATCGGCACCGTCGCCGTCCCGCTCAAACTTTCAGTCCTGATATTCCCCGTCCTCGAATCGATGGGCGTTCCCGTCGAGGGCCTGGGCGTGATAGTGGCATGCGACATCCTTTTTGGAATGCTGTGCAGTGCCGCCGACACGTGGTGCAACATCGCCGCCACCGCCATCATCGGCCACACCGAGGGCGACAAGATAAAGGTGTGACTTCGTATGTCAATTCATAGTTCATAGAGATGCGATTAATTGCTCAATTTCTTGGCGGTTTCTTGTCCTGACGAGTTTTGAGGGGTCGATTTTTTTTGCCGACTTTTTGTTTTCTGACGCTTCTATAATCTTGAACGCCAGCCATTTAGAGTTTCACGCCGAAAGGTTGAGCGTCAGGATATAATTCAAAAGCCCGTTTAATGCCACTTGTGTCATGATGGTAATGTGTTATGGTTTTATTAATATGCAAATATAAATCATTTTTTCTTCCGCCGCAAATTATTGCCGCAATTTAATCAAAAAAAATTTGTAAATTTGCGGCTCAGAATTTAGACACAAGAATCATGAAAAAACAAATCATCACATTGGCCATCGCCATTGCGTTTGCATCGTGCGGCGGCAGCAAACAGAACCCACAGTCAACCACCACCAACGCCGCCGACAGCCAGCCCGCCGCCACGCAGCCCGCACAGCCGGCGGTAACGGAAGATTTCATCAACCAGCGAATCAAGGAAGTAGTCCGCTACATCCCCGACCACGGCATCCAGGAAGGCAGCGAGGCCTACATAACACCCGAATTTTTCGCAATGTTGAAAAAGGCGTTTGAACTGCCGCCGCAGGAGACCGACGGAATCGACGAGGCGAGCGAGTTCCTGTATTATTTCATCGAGGGCAACGGCGATTGCACTGCATCGATGGCGGATGGAGTTTATGATGTAGAGAACGACAAGTTTGACGCGGACAAATTCTTCGCCAACCATCAGTTCGCAAATTTCAAGACCACAATCGACGGCGACAATGCGACTTCGGAGTTCGACTACATCCACGGCAACCCCGACGAGACCGACAATCACAAAATCTCACTCAAAAAAGTTGGCGACAACTGGCTCATCGACGACTGGGACGACAACAAGAAGGACGTGAAGGCATATATCGACAATTACGGCAAATAAAACAGAGTGAGGTAGAAGCGAACACTATCTACCCCCGCAAAATAATTTTCCAATTTTAGGAAACCATTTCATCAATAGCCAATACGCCAACACAAGTGCGGCGGCAGTTGCGCACGGCACTGCAAAATAGCAAAAAATCCGCTCTAAATATGTGTCGCCGGGAATGATGAAATGGAAAATTTTATTGACAATACCCAACGGCGATTTCGGCAAAGCCGCTGCGTGGCACGCATAAATAAAGAAACAACTTGACACCAACAGCGGATTTGCCTTAATGCCTTTGTTGACAACGAAATTCGAGCCACAAACCACAGCCGACAGAACAGCTGCAAGTATGAAGGGATTAAAGACCAAAATTCTGTAATCATCAGGAATACAACGTGTTATCAGCGACGCAAACAACACTGTCATCACCCCGACAATTATTTTATAATTTTGTCTGCAAAATTCGACGATGTTTTTGCCGTTGATAGCAAAATACGCGCCAAGCGTGTAATAGAAAAAAGCCGTAATTCTGAATCCGTGCCACGTAACCCAAAAATCTGAAACATACGCTGCAAAAAGCAACACCAACGAAAAGATTTTCAACGTCTTAACAAGCCAATATATCAACGGCGACAACACTGTCACCACTATCAAATCCCTCAGAAACCACAACGGCACATCAATCGGTCCCGTCGTGTATGTTGTCCACCAAAGCCACGGATGGTTGGCATCGCCCCAATGGCTAATGTCCCAAATGAAATGCCAATTAGTTTCGGCAATGAAGTCAGCTACATAATCCCACGATTCGCCAATGTAGTACATCTTTGCAATTTTACCGGCAATCCGCGCCAAAAAGACAACAACATTCCATAACACGAATGGCACAATAAGAGTTTTGAGGCGGCTTTTCATCTTTTTCTTGTAGCCGCCCCACGAAAACTCCCTAAAATTGTTGAAGAAAAGGAATCCCGAAATCATAAAGAAAGTTGGGACGGCTATACTCGCAAACATCCTTACAATATATCCTAAAAGGAAACATACACCTTCCACAGACATCAATTCGACATCAGCCTGCCAAGTTGCATAATAACTGTCAGTGTGAATCAAAATCACAAGCAACGCCATCGGAAACCTTAATAAACTAATAGTTTCCGACTGGACTTTCGACAAAAGATTTTCGTCAGTTAACATTTTGAGTGATAATAAATTATAGCATCCACTATCACTCGCAGTCTGGACACAAAAAAGGCATGAGCCTCTTATGCGTTCTCCAAGGTGCGTAGGAAAAGAGACCTCGTATTCCCAATAAGATCTGCCCATGCTTTTATTGCAGGACATTGACGTTTCTTGGGAATACAAGACTACTTTCCCCACATTGAATGGAGAAAAATGCTTCACATCTGTTCTTTGAGTCCGTTATCTCTGACAAAGTTTCCTACGCTTTCAGGAGAACGCAAATAACAGTCAATGCTTTATGTTATGTAATATGTTATTTTTACGCCGCAAATTTAGAGATAAAATTTTGAATTGACAAATTTTAATTGCGGCAATCAAAAAAATATTGTACTTTTGCAAAAACAAACCACTAAGTGAACATGGATATAAATCAATACCGCTTGACGAGCCTCGAAGATCCGCCGGAGGAATTTTTGGCGCAGATAATGCGTGAGGCCGCCGAAGATGCAGAGAAAGAAAATAAGGAAACGATGGAGAAGTTTTTTGAAAATATGCGTCGTGAATTGTCAATATTGAAAGAAGAATGGAACGAAAGAATCGAAAACCAGTCCTTATCGTAATCGCAGGACCCAATGGTTCAGGAAAGACAACCATCACAAGCAAAGTTTTGCATCATGAATGGTTGGAGGATGCCATTTACATCAATCCTGACGTAATCGCAAAATAAAAATTCGGCGATTGGAACTCCAATGACGCAGTTATGAAAAGCGCAATCTATTGTGCCGAACTTCGTGAAAAATATTTGTCGGAACATAAGAGCATTATTTTTGAAACAGTAATGTCCGCGCCTGACAAGATTGACTTCATCGTAAGGGCAAAAAAGGCAGGTTATTTTATAAGGTTGTTTTTTGTATCGACCTCAAGCCCGATGATTAACGCATCGCGTGTAGCCAACAGGGTCATGAAAGGCGGACATGATGTGCCAATTCCCAAAATTATCTCACGTTATAACAAGTCGATACAGAATTGTTATATCGTAAGCAAGTATGTTGACAGGCTTTATGTTTACGACAATTCCATCGATGGTCGGCAAGCGGAATTGCTGTTCAGGATGGTTGACGGACAACTTTTCAAACAATACGTTGCTGATTTGCCGCAATGGTCGCAGTTTCTTATTAAATAGCTTTTCATTACTAAATTGTGTTCAAGACAACCCTCACACAATTTCCAATTCCACTTCGTGCTTTTTCGACTTTTTGTTGAAATTGATGCCGAGGAGGACGACTTGGTTGGAAAGTCCGCGTAGTTTGAGGTGGTATTGCTTGTTTTTTATTTGTGCGATTGCGCCTTGGGCTGACTTGTCGTATTTTAGTTCGACGACGATGGCGGGGTAGGGCGATTGTTTGAGCGGCAGGAACACCATGTCGGCGAACCCCTTGCCCGATGCGAACTCGCGGAAAATTTCGTACTGCGACTTTGCGGCGTAATACGCGATTGTGATTGTGCACGCCAGCGCGTTTTCGTCATTGTACTTAAACAGCGACGCCGCCTCGTCGTGGTACGAATCGAAAGCCTCGGCGATGAATTTTTTGTTGCCGGTGATTGTCGCGTCAAGAAGGTCGTCGGATTTTGCCAACGCCAGCGACACGCCACCCCAGCCGCAACGTTTGAGCGCGTTCTTGAACTCTTCGGCTACCTCGGTGTTTGGAATCCTGACGCGGCAGAAAACCGGGTCGTAAGACAGGTAGCCGAGATGCACTAAAAGCGTCAGCACGTCGTCGCTGTCGATGATGTGCTTCATGTCGTTGCGGAAACTCGAGACGCTGATTTTGACGCTTTCGCCTTCGAGCATTTTTATGATTTTAGACTTGACATTGTCGGTGTCGATTTTGATGTAACGCTCAACAGTGGCGTATGACGCCGACCGCCCCCAACGGTTTTGGTAGTCGCGGTAGGTAAGGCACAGCATCACCGAGGTCGGGTTGAACATTGATTTTTCGCCGCCGATGACATAGCCGTCGTAGGCGTGTTTCATAAGTTCGAAATCGAGGTCGTTTTTCTCGCAAATCGCCTTCACCTCGTCGGGGGTGAAGCCGTAATATTTGTCTGTTTTGCCGGGGGATATTATGCTGTATTCACGGAAATTGTTGAGCGCGGATTGCGTTTCGTACTTCAAAATCGGCAAAATCCCAGTCATATAGACCAGCGCAAAAACATTCTTGGAATTGTTTCCCTTGAACAACGAGCGAAGCAATTGTAAGTATTCTTCTTGGACTTCTTTGTCAACGTCACGGATGAGCGAATCCCACTCGTCGATAATAAGCACAAAACTATCATTGGTCGTCTTGTGGATTTCCAAAAGTGCATTTTTCAAGTCGCTGGTTTCCTGCAATTCAGGATATGAGTCTCTCAGGTCGTCGATGACTATTTTCTGAAACTCTTTTACGACGGTCTTTCTGTCAATTTGTGCGAAATCGTTGAGGTCGATATATATCGTCGGAAATTTGTTGAGGTAACGCTCATAGTCGGGCGACTTGGTGATTTCCATGCCCTTGAAAAGTTTTTTTCCGTCAGCCTTGCGGTTGTAATACGAGTATATCATGTTGGCGTTCACCGACTTGCCAAACCTTCTCGGACGGGACACGCACACGAAGCGCGCCTCGGTGTCGATGCTCTCGTTGAGTAGTTCGATGACGCCGGTCTTGTCCACAAACTGGGATTTCAAAACGCTCTCGAATCCCGCACTTCCCTTGTCGATGTATTGTCCCATAATTTTGACGAATTAATTTGACATTGCATTGATTAATCATTTTGGGATACAAAACCACTTTTCCACCACGAAGTTGGGGAAAAATGCTTCACAGCTGTTCTTTGAGTCCGTTATCTCTGATAAAAGTTTCCTACGCTTTCAGGAGAACGCAAATAACAGTCAATGCTTTATGTTATGTAATATGTTATTTTTACGCCGCGAAATTAGAGATAAAATTTTGAATTGGCAAATTTTTAATTCCCACAATCAAAAAATATTTCTATTTTTGCAAAAACAATCGCCAATGAAGACACTCTACATAATTTCGGGTTGCAACGGCGCGGGCAAGACCACCGCGTCGGTAACGATTTTGCCGGAAATTTTCAACTGCAAGGTGCAGTTGCTTTATTTTTGGTTGCCGTCGCCCGAATACGCCATTGCGAGGGTCGCCCAAAGAGTAAAAGAAGGCGGACACAACATCCCCACCGACGTAATCCGCCGCCGCTACCACGCTGGCATCAAAAACCTTTTCGAAATCTACTTGCCGAAGGTGGACAACTGGATTTTGGTTGACAATTCCAAAAATCCTCGCGAAATAATCGCCGAGGACAACGTTATTTATAATAATCAATCATTTTCAAAACTCAGAAACTATGGATCCGAAAGATAAGGAAATGTGGCACCGCGCCCTCGAAGTCGCCGAGTACGAAACCCTCAAAAAGAAGGCGATGCTCAACCAGACCGTCGTCCAAAGCGACAACGACGGCAACATCATCTACGTCCCGGCGCGTGAGGTTTTCGTCAAACTTTACAACGAGCCGGTGCCAGAGTTTTGACGCAAATAATTTTTCTTTTAATTTTGAGCGGAAGGAAAATAGATAAAAAATATATATGCGAAAGTGGATTTTTTTGTTGATGGCGATTTTTGTGGCGGCGGAGTGCAGGGCGCAGTCGGTTTTGAGTTCGGGGCGGTGGATGAAGATTGCCGTCGAACAGGAAGGCGTATATCGGATTCCGTATTCAAAACTTCGCAGCCTTGGGTTTGCCAATCCACAGAATGTCAGGATTTTTGGCAACCACGATGGAATGTTGCCGTTTATGAATGCGGAGGAGCGGACGCACGATTTGGCGGAAAACAAAATAATCCACAGCGGCGATGCAGTCTTGTTTTATGCCACTGGGGCTGATATTTGGAAGTACGACGACGAAATTGGAATGATAATGCCACGCCGTCACTTATACAGTCGAAAGGCGTACTATTTCATCACTGACAATTCCTCTTCCGCCGACAATACGATGCCGCTTTCCTCTTCACAATCAACTGATGCACAGACCGTTGACGAGGGGACATTTTGGTATGGGCACGAAGAAGATTATGTCAACCTCAATATGAGCGGACGGAAATGGTATGGTGAAAATTTCTTTTATAAAAACGAATACAAGATTGATTTCCAGTGCAATGACGTTCCAAAAACTGGCGTTCTACACAGCGAAATGATATGCCGGTCGTCGGTCAAGAATGGATTTTCGGCGTCGTGGGGCGACGGAGCATCGTCCGTGACATTCGACCCGGTGACGTCCTCCGGGCTGTATGCCGACACAAAGGCTGTCACGTTCCAATGCCATCCGCAAAACTCTGCGTCACAGACTGTTGAACTCGTTTTTGACAAAAAGGCATCGTCCGCCGAGTGTTACCTCGATTTCATTGTCATCAACACGACCGAACCGCTTAAATACAACGGCAAGCAGTTGATTTTCAGCCATGCTGGTCAAAATTCCGCCGTGAAATTCGCCGTCTCAAATCCTCCGCGTGGCGGGCTGATGGCATTGGATGTCAGTGACAGTTATAATCCGCAAAGAATGGATGTAGAAACCACAGACGGCGTTGGCTATTTCGTCTCAACGCCTTCATTACAAAGTAGATACGTTATTTTTGAGCCTGTCACTGCCCCCGAGCCGGAATATTTGGCGGACAGCGAGGCTAATGTCGCGAATCAAAATCTCCACGGCATCAAAACGCCTGATTTTCTTATCATTGCGCCGCCTGTCTTAATGAAATACGCCGAGCGCATAAAGTCAATCCACTCCGGCCTCGTTACCGCAACTGCCTCGACAACACAGATTTACAATGAATTTTCGTCCGGGATGCGTGACGTTCCGGCGATTCGTGACTTCATCAAATTCCTTTATGACAAGCGCGACGATGGCCGCACCTTAAAATATGTCCTGCTGCTTGGGGACGGCTCGGTGGACAATCTCACTGAATCGTCCAGCAACCCAAATCTCATTCCGACCTACCAGTCGCCGGGTTCATTGAACGAAAATGGGCGTTACAGCATTGTGAGCGACGATTTTTATGGTTTGCTCGGTGACGACGAGGGCGAGACGGACGGGCGGTTGGACGTTGCCGTCGGGCGGTTGCCGGTCAAGAACGAGGCGGAGGCGGAGGTCGTTGTGAGAAAAATAGAGAATTACATAAAGGGCGACTTCTCAAACGCTTGGCGCAAGTCTGTGACCTTCATCGCCGACGATGAGAATAACAATGTCCACAACACACAGGCAGATTTCATCGCCTCGCAGGTCGAGTCCGGGCATCCCGAATACGATGTCAAAAAAATCTACATCGACAGCTACAAGCAGAACGCCACCGCGACCGGCAACACCTACCCCGGTGCCCGCGCCGAAATCAACCGTATGCTTAACCAAGGGACGCTGATTATCAACTATGTAGGCCACGGCGGAATGAAATATTTTGCTGACGAGCGCATACTGACGCTCAGCGACATAAACGAGGCGAAGAACGGCTCACGCTTGCCGATTTTCATCACCGCGTCATGCGACATTGGGCATTTTGACTATTATGAGCGCGCGACCGACAAGACCATCGACTCGCCAGCGGAACGCCTGATACTCAATGAGAACGGCGGCGCGATTGCATTGTTCACGACCACGCGCGAAGTCCTCTCGTCGCCAAACTTCACGCTCAACAAAAACATCAGCAAATATATTTTTGAGCCGACAGCCGACCATGGCGGACCGACACGGCTTGGCGACATAATCCGCCGCGCAAAACTTGACACTGACGACTATAACATGTTGAGTTTCACTCTGCTTGGCGACCCCGCGCTCAAAATGCCTTTTCCAAACAGTGAAATCGTCGTGGAGTCCATTGACGGAGTTCCGGCGGCGGATTTTAACGACACGTTAAAGGCAATGTCCACGTACACAATAACTTGCCGGATTAAGGACAGTGACAGGTTCGACGGCACGGCTTTCGTGTCATTCTTCGACAAGCCTTCCACAGTCTCCACGCTCAACAATGACGGCCACGGAGTGTTTGATTATGAGGATTATAAGACAAAAATTTTCAGTGGCTCGGCGACTGTGGCGAGTGGCAGGTTCAAAGTAAAATTCACCGTCCCGAAGGACATCGACTACAATGTCGGCAATGGAAAACTAAGCCTCTACGCGGCGAGCAAGTCCGGCGACGAGGCTGCGGGCGTTATGAAATCCATCAAAGTCGGCTCCTCGTCCCTTAATGCTCCCGACGACCACACAGGCCCGGAAATCAAGATGACTATTGGCGACGGCAATGCTGTGGACGGCGCGAGTGTGAAGTCTAAACGCCCCGTGTTGACGATTGAACTCGCTGATTCATCGGGAATTAACACTGCTTGTAATGGCCACGACATCATTCTCGTCGTCGATGACAGTGACGCTCCGACTAACCTCACTGAATATTACACCGCCCACAAGGACCGCTCAACTGGCGGCACAATCTCATACCAGCTGCCCGAACTTTCCGACGGCCGCCACACTGTCCGCCTGAAAGCGTGGGACAACATGAACAACTCAAATGAGGAACTCGCGACTTTCGAAGTCATTGGAACTTCGCGACTTACGATTTCACATTTGCTCAACTACCCAAACCCGTTCACAGACCATACGAGTTTTTATTTTGAACACAACAATCCGCAGTCGATGATTCAGTACGAGTTGACTGTGTTCACGATGTCAGGTAAAATTGTCAGGACTATGACCGGCACTTTTGCCAACGGAAAGACGACCTCCGAGCCGATAGAATGGGACGGACGCGACAATCATGGCAACCAGATAGCGCGTGGCGTGTATTTCTACAGGCTACGCATCATGGACGACGACGGCAGGAAAGCAAACGCAAGGGAAAAACTGTTGTATCTGAAGTAAAAAAATTCTGTTATTCAAAAAAAACGTTGTAATTTTGCGCCGAACATTTATTCATCAAGCTTATGAACCGAACCATCACACTTACCGTTGTGTGCGCATTAATGGCGATTAACACACTCCACGCCCAGATAACGACCTCCCAGGATGTCGTGGGGCGTGACGACAAGTCCAATATCATCATGACAGCCGCCTCGTTCCTGACGATTGCGCCCGACTCGCGCGCCGGTGCGTTGGGCGATGCCGGAGCTGCCACTACTCCCGACATATACTCGCAGCATTGGAATCCTGCAAAATACCTTTTCCACGAGAACCGCAGCTCTATTGGCGCATGTTACACGCCGTGGCTCAGGAAATATGTTGACGACATGAGCATCATGTACCTCGCCGGGTTTAACAAAATCCGCCGCAACCAGGCCGTGGGCTATTCAATGACGTATTTTAACCTCGGCGACATGCCTTTCACCGATGTCAACGGCACTGTCGTGAAGAACTTTTCGCCGAAGGAGTTTGCATTCGACCTGTCGTATTCGCTTAAGCTTGCCGACAATCTTTCCGGCGCGATAGCCATGCGGTATATCTACTCGAACCTCACTGGCGGAATTTCTGTTGGCGGTTCGGACGAGACCCACGCCGGTCATTCCGTGGCAGGCGACATCGCCGTGTTCTACCACAAGGAGTTGCAGGTAGGGGAGAGGACTTCCACCCTCGGACTCGGCGCGACGATTTCCAATATTGGCACAAAGATGAGCTACTCGGAGGTCAGTGACAACTTCATTCCCACAAATCTCAAGCTCGGCGCAAGCTACAAGTTTGATTTTGACGAGTTTAACAGCATCATGTTCGCCTTCGACGCCAACAAGCTCCTCGTACCGACACCGCCAATATACGGTGAGAATGGCGAGGTCGTCAAGGGCAAAGACCCTGATGTCTCGGTGCCTACGGGAATTTTCCAGAGTTTTAACGACGCGCCGGGCGGAATGTCCGAGGAGATGAAGGAGATAAGCTATTCGATGGGCTTGGAATATGTTTATGCAAAGACACTTGCCGGACGCATCGGCTATTTTTCGGAGCATAAGGACAAGGGCGGCCGTAAGTATATCACTGTCGGCATGGGTCTGACACTCAGGGCGTTCACATTCGACATGGCATATCTTGTGACAACTTCGTCCGCCAATCCTCTCCAAAACACAATCAAGTTCTCGCTCGGTGTTAATTTTGACAAATTGAAAAAAATTGACAAATAAATTTGGATTTTAAAAAAAAGCATTATAACTTTGCACAGTCGATTTTGGGGCTGTCTTTGGTTTTGACGGCGTGCAAGGTCGGCATGTAAGCATGTCGGGGCAGGTAACAACCCCCGTGACCAGGGTTACAAAACTATAAATGGCGAAGAATACGACTACGCTCTCGCTGCCTAATTGAAGTTTTTAGTAAATTGGCTTAATTCCCGGACAGGAAGTTCCGGGAACGGGACATCCCCCGCCGGCTCGTCCGCCGCCTAAGCGACAAGGGGGTGCTATCAATAGGTGGAATAGTTGCCGCAGGCCTTGATGTGGCGATGAAGTTTAGAGGATAAGAGACAGTTAGGGCGTTTCCTCCCGGGCTGCCTACGAAAACCAACAGGCAACTAAACATGTAGAAAGCATGGTGGTCTCATGTTCGGACCGGGGTTCGACCCCCCGCAGCTCCACTGATTTACGAAAAAATGCAGTCCGTTGTTGAAACGGACTGCATTTTTTGTGCTATTACTTTTAGGTGTTGTCGCCTTTGCCAAAGTAGTATATAAATCCGACGACTGGTGAATACAGAGATATACGCTGTTGTTGCTTATGATAATAACGATTGTGGCGTTGGTGATATAAATATTATCCCCACGCAGACTCAGTATCCCTACCTCACATCCACATACCTTGACTTCTCGCTCGCGAAATAGAACCCGCAGACCGAGGACATCGGAACCATCATTGTGCTTTCGGTGAGTTGGATTCCGGTGGCAGTGGTTGCGTCCAACAGCCTGAAAACCTGCACTTTCTGTTCATGCAAAGGCGACGAGGGGTAGCCGATGGCGGGGCGGATGCCACGGTAATGGCCTTTGATGAGTTCGTCCGGTGCGAGGGATTCGTCGGGGGCGTATCCCCAATAGCGGGTGCGGACTTCGCGGTGAAGGTATTCCGAGAGGGCTTCAACAAGGCGGTCGGTCAGAAGTTTTTTCATAATCGCCTTGTACTCATCGTCTTGCGAGGTGTCAAGGCCGATGCCCGTGGTCGCCGCAAACATTCCGAGATAGTCGCCGTCAGGGGAAATGAAATCCGCCAACGAGTAACAAAACCCGTCCTCGCTGCGGCGTTTTTGACGCGGAAAATAGAAAGTTTCGATGCAGTTTTGACGGGGCTCGTCGCTGAAAATCTTGACATTGTTGCCGTCGCTTTTAGCCGGAAATATCTGTAACACAGCGTTTGCCGTGGTGAGTTTTTGGTCGATGATTTCCTGCAAAATGCGCCGTCCGTCTGCCAAAGTCTGTTCGGCTTCGGGCGTGTCGGGCTTGATTTTCCACGCAATCAAAAACATTTTCCAATTGATGTACGGGACAATCAGATTGAGGTCTATATCATTGAAAACCAAACGGTTGAGATTTTTGGGCGCAATGATGTTTCCGAGAGCGACTTTGGGTGCATATTTCAGTGCCTCCTCGTCAGTAAGCGGTCGGGCGGAATCCTCACCGGCGTTTTTGCGGCGAAGTTCCTCCTGACGGCGTTTGAGGTTGGCGATAAATTCCTGATTCTTAGTGATTAACGCCGTTGCGACGTATGCGTTTTGCGACGCGTCCTTCACGTAACAAACTGGTCCTGAATAGTTTGGCGCAATTTTAACAGCCGTGTGGATTTCCGATGTGGTCGCGCCGCCAATCATCACGGGGATTTTTAAGCCCGCCTTTTCCATCGCCTTCACGACGTTAATCATTTCGTCCAAAGACGGCGTTATCAAGCCCGAAAGTCCCACAGCGTCAGCCTTTTGCGCAATGGCTTCCTCAACGATTTTTTCGGTCGGCACCATCACGCCGAGGTCGATTACCTCAAAATTGTTGCAGGCCATCACGACGCAGACGATGTTTTTGCCGATGTCGTGGACGTCGCCCTTGACCGTCGCCATAATTATTTTTCCTGATGACGCAGAGGCGGACTGTTGCGACTCAATCACAGGTTTGAGAATATCGACGGCCTTTTTCATAACTCGCGCTGTCTTAACCACTTGCGGCAAAAACATCTTGCCCGCGCCAAAAAGTTCGCCCACGATGTTCATGCCGTTCATCAGCGGTTTTTCGATGATTTCAACTGGGTTGGGATATTTTTGCAACGCCTCCTCTATGTCGGTTTTGAGGAACTCGGACACGCCTTTTTGTAAAGCATACTGTAACCGCTCCTCAACGCTCAAATGCCGCCATTCGATGTCTTTCTCAACCTTTTTGCCGGTCGCCTTCGCTTTTGCAATCTCCGCATAATCAACGAGTTGCTCGCCAGCCTCGGGAAATTTGTTGAGGACGACGTTTTCCACTTTCACCCGCAATTCGGGGTCGATGTCCTCGTATTTAATCATCGCGGCGGGGTTGACGATTCCCATGTCCATGCCCTCGGCGACGGCGTAATGCAAGAAGACCGAGTGCATAGCCTCACGCACGGGGTTGTTGCCTCTAAATGAGAAAGATAGGTTGCTGATTCCGCCGCTGATTTTGGCGTATGGCAGGTTTGCCTTAATCCATTTGACGGTCTTGATGAAATCGACGGCGTAATTGTCGTGGTCGCTGATTCCGGTGGCGATGGCGAGTACGTTTGGGTCGAAAATTATATCTTCTGGGTTGAAATTCAGGCGTTTAACGAGCAAATTGTATGCGCGTCCGCAAATCTCGATGCGCCGCTCAAATGTGTCCGCCTGTCCCTTTTCGTCAAAAGCCATCACGACCGTCGCCGCGCCGAATTTTTGGATTGCGCGGGCGTGGTCGAGGAATTTTTCTTCGCCCTCTTTGAGCGAGATTGAATTTACTATCGCCTTGTCTTGCAGGCATTTAAGCCCAGCAACGATAACGTCCCATTTAGACGAGTCTATCATCACGGGTTTTATCGCCACGTCAGGTTCGGATTTCAAAAGGTTAAGGAAAGTTACCATTTCTGACTTTGCGTCGAGCATTGCGTCGTCCATGTTAACGTCAATAATATCAGCGCCTTCCTCCACTTCCTTGCGGGCGATTTCGAGGGCTTCGGCGTAGTTTTTTTCGTTGATAAGGCGCAGGAATTTCCGCGAACCTGCCACGTTGCAACGCTCGCCGACGTTATAAAACGGCTTTTCTTTTTTACTGACAATCAGCGGATTAAGACCCGACAGACGCATTTCGTGAGGGTTCTCGGGCGGGCGGTGAATCTTTGCCGTCGAGAGGATTTCCGCCATCTTTGCGCAATGCTCGGGCGTGGTGCCGCAACAGCCGCCGATGATGTTCACAAGACCCTCGTCAAGGTACTCCTGAATCTGTTTTTGCATGATTTCGGGCGTCTGGTCGTACTGCCCGAACTGGTTTGGTAGCCCCGCGTTTGGGTGCGCCGAAATCCTGAAAACGGACTTTTCGCCGAGGATTTTGAGGTACGGTTTCAGGTCGCGCGCGCCAAAAGAACAGTTAAGCCCGATGGTCAGCAAATCTACGTGCGATACCGAATAGAGCAACGCCTCGACGGTCTGCCCCGCCAATGTGCGCCCCGATTTGTCGGCAATCGTCGCCGAAACCATTATCGGAAATTTGTCGATGTGGCGGTTTTCAAGTTCCTGATTGATAGCGTATAACGCTGCCTTTACGTTGATTGTGTCGAAGCACGTCTCCACCAAAAATATGTCAACCCCGCCGTCCAAAAGTCCGCGCACCTGTTCGGTGTACGCCGCCGCCATGTCGTCGAAAGTAACGTCACGGTAGCCGGGGTTGTTGACGTCTGGGCTCATCGAGGCGGTCTTGTTGGTGGGACCCATCGAGCCGGCGACGAACCGGGGCTTGTCGGGTGTGGAATACTTGTCGGCGGCCTCGCGGGCGTTCCGTGCGCCGCTCAGGTTGATTTCATAGACGAAATCCTGCGTGTTGTAATCCGCCTGCGAAATCCTCGTTCCGTTGAAGGTGTTGGTCTCGATGATGTCGCACCCGGCTTCGAGGTATCGCGAGTGTATCTCTTTGATTATCTGAGGTTTGGTGATGTTGAGAATATCGTTGTTGCCCTTCATCTGGACGGTAACGCCGGTGAACCTGTCGCCGGTGAAATCCTCCTCCGAAAGGTCATATTGCTGTATTAGGCTGCCCATCGCGCCATCGAGCAAGAGGACGCGGGTGGCGAGGGCGGCTTTGAGGGTGGTGTAACGGGTTTGCATAATTGTAATTTTGAGGCAAAGGTAGATAATTTTTGGAAAATGGCAAAAATAGTTTATTCCACACTATTTCCCATTTGCCTAATCTGTAAAGTCGATAAACTTTACTGTTTTGATTGTGTCGATTTTTTTGTTACTTTTGCAGATTAATCGAATAGTCGATGAATCGAAATTTCGAATAATCGAGTAACTAAAATTAACAAACACAGTAACAATGGCAATTACAATAAAATCAATAAAAGGATACTATTTCCTTGATGCTTGGATTTTTGCGAACATTATACAACAGGCGACTCTCGTGTTTTGCAAAAAGTATCTTAACCTCAAAAACGATCCTTGCGGCAGGATGTTTGACCAAATGACTATGGCTGCACGCTCTGCCGTGGCAAATATCGCAGAGGGTAGTAGCCGCCGTCAGACTTCTAAAGAAACCGAGATGAAACTCACTGATGTGGCGCGGGCAAGTTTGAGCGAACTGTTGGGCGACTATTTCAGTTTTTCGCTCACCAACAACATTATACCATGGGTGAAAGAATCGGATAATTACAAGAATTTTAATTTGTTGCAACTCGCACCGCCTAATTATACCACCAACATTGAATACGATGCTTGGATGCGAATCAAAAATGAATACAACAAGTTTGCGCCGTGGATTGAACATGCCAATCTCGATGTATGCCTTAACTCGATGATGATGCTTATTAACCGTACAATCAGCATGTTGCAGAAGATGATTGGCTCTCAACTCGACACGTTCAAACAAGAGGGCGGATTTACCGAAAACCTTACGCAAGAACGCCGCGACACTCAAAAACTGCAAGCCGAACAAGGCGGCGCACCCGCTTGCCCTGTCTGTGGCGGCGTTATGATTAAGCATGTTGCCAAGCGGGGCGCAAATTCCGGACGCGAGTTTTGGGGCTGTTCCAACTACCCGAACTGCAAAGGAACTATGAATGTATAATCCCCCCTTCACACCATCGGCTTTATCATTTTTTCGACAAACGCTATTTCGTCGTCGGTCAGATTGTATTTCTTGTACAACTGGCAGTCGAGGTAATACTATTCTTTTTTTGATGATAAAATTGCTTCTATATGTTTCTGCTGCATCTCTGGTATATCAAACAAAGAAAACAATTGTTCATCAATATCTTTCGAAAAATCTATAATACCATTGTCATCCTTATAGTCTTGAATGTCCGGCACAAGTTTAGCCAATGATGTCAAAGATTCGTCTGTCATCAAAAAAGCAAATCGAATGAATTTAGACTTTGCATAGGCAAAGAAATTCCTCGCTTCTCTTTCTGTTTCAAATGTTTTCAAGGCAACTCTTGAACGTCCAAAAGCACTGTGATTATCAAGTATTTGAATTTGATTGCTTCGCTTTTGTCCGCCAGCATTTGCACTTGAAACTACAACTTTCCATTTGTCGAGATATTCAACGCCTGTTGTGATGACGCTTCTGTTTACCACATACCACTTAGCCCTACCACTTTTCCCCGCTTTGCCGTTGGTGAAAAGTTTGATTTCTGTTGTGCTATCAAATTTGTCTCCGTCTTTGTACTCTCGAACTTTTGTAGGATTAACTTCGACGAAATCACTTTTGTTGCGCATTATCTCGCTGAGGAGGGCGTCGTAAACGTGCGTGTTGACCTCAGCGCCGGTGAAGCCCGCAAGGGTGCGCTGCGTTATGGAACGCGCCATTTCGGTCTTGCAGATTACAAAGATGTTCTCTTTGAGCACTTCCGTCCAGACGTGGTGCTCGTCGTCGATGGTCGCTTTTTTGAACAATCCGCGCTTTGAATTGACCAAGACACGCAGACGATGACGGAAAACACTGTACGCCATGTACAGCGGATAAAGTCCTGATTTTGAATTGATTTCGAGGATGCGGACGTTTGAATTTTCAAACAGCCGCTGCGAAACGATTCCACGGTCAACGAAACGCGGTTCCGCTGTTGATTGTAGAGACGGTTCATGAAACGCCTCTACAAAACACCAACCGCCCACAGTGTCGGAGAGGTACATATTTACCACGCGCCACGGGGTGAGGACGGTTTCCTTGTCGGGATTGCGGAACGAATCGAATATCTGCGCAATGTGCTGAATGCGTTGAAGTACGGGCATTTTGTCGGCGGCGAGGGCAAGTTGGCGAATTTGGCGACCGGCGGCTGAAAAAATGTCTTCGTCGTAGTATTTCTTATATTCGGCAAAGCGGTCTTTGGTAACGCCGAGCGGCATGAACTCTGCCCACGACTTGTCGTCAACAAGTTCCACAAAACGGTCGAGGGTGATGTTCTGGTCCTCGCTGTCGAGTTTTGCGCCGAACAGCAAGAGCGGCATACGAATCGAAATCCCGCGCAAAATCGAAACCGCCGTGTCGCGCTGACGGCGTTTTTTGATGAGTTCCGCAAGTTTTTCCAAATCTTCCCGCGAGTAGATTTTCCCATCTTTTTTGGCTTGACGTTTGGCCTTTTCGATGTCCTCTTGGTCGAATTTCTGATTGTTGATTGTGATGTCCCGCGCCTGTTTGTTGGCCTTGGTCTGCCCGATGATTTCGCGGAGACTGGCAAACTGTTCGAGTTCCACGTTGGAGAGGTTGTAGAGTTTTTTGGGGTCAGCGGATTTTTTAGGTTGGCGGGGTTGCCAAATCAAGAATAAAGCATAGACAGCCTATACAAAAAAACTTGATGTCGGACACTCCTCTGAATTGCGCCCTGAATGCTTTGATTTTGGCGTTGAATGATTCAGCCGACGCGTTGGTCAGCCTGTCCTCGAAATAGTTGACGATAGTGTCGTTATGGTTCTCAAACGTGTCAATTACCTTGCTGAAGCCGTCGTCGCCGAAGGATTCCACTTTGTTGTACCATCTGGCCAGGTTTAGCCTCGCCTCCCCGGGCTTGGAGTTCTTGTTGAAGATGTCCACAAGTTCGAGGTATATTTCGTATGCCACTCCAAGTTGTGGGCGTCCGCGGAGCGGGAAGTCCCGGATCGTGCGGTAGTCGCCGAAGCCATGGGATATGACATTGCCTTCTTCTACATCCTCGCGGAGGAGTACTTTCTTCTCGTCAAGCCAAATGTCAAAGCGTGCCTCTG